>JBDRUJ010000203.1:0-2522 GCA_039801285.1 Caldifarciminota bacterium | reverse complement strand
AGGATGGCACGGGGCAGGCCAGCTTCAAGCAGGCCGGCCAGCTCGGCCTTGGCCTCGCGCACGCATGGCAGGTCGCGCCAGTGCAGGGTTCTGCCGAGGAAGGTCAATCGGCTCCGGCCCGCGGCTTTTGATTTGGCTTCCTCTTCACCGGCGAGGTCTGCCGCTTCATAGACCGGGAACTTCTCGGAGGGCGCAAGGAAGATGCCGGCCGAGATGTCCATCCGCTCGGATGCAAATGAGCGGAACTCGTTGCGGATGCGCTCGGCGAACCCGGGCAGGAGTGACCAGGGACCGATAACAAAGAGGTCGTCGCCGCCCGAGTAGGCAAGGTAGATGCTCTCTTTGTAGTCCTCTTCCTGGGCAATCGCCTGAACACGGGCAGAGAAGAAGTAGCTCAACAGGTAGCTGAGCATTGAGAGCCGGGAGATTGAGCGGTTGGCGCCAAGGCCGGTCTTGAAGGTCTCGCCAAGACGGTCAACATCGGCACGCAAGACGCCCCAATGTTTGATGCCCTGAGCATGTTTGATAATGTCGGATAGCTCGGCAGTTTCGCTATTCACGGTGGGCACATGCTTGGCGATGAAGCGGAAGCCCCGCGCGCCGTCAGCCAGGTCGGTCGTGTTGAGCACAAAGGCGGCAGCGCCGTCCGGCTCGGTAACAAACCGGTATTCCTGGCCCAGTGCCGCAAGGACCTCAAACCATTTCGGCTGGGCAGAAACTTGTCCGGTGGCGGGTTGCTGGAGGAGGGATTTGGCACTGCGGAGGCTGCGGCCAAGCTCGGCAAGTGATGAGCAGAGCGGGCAGAGGGGCTTGCCCTGGTCGTCTTTGCCGGACGTCTCTTCGCCGCAGACCGAACAGGCCGGCTCTTCACCGCCGGCACCGGTCGGGCCGAGGACAGCCTTTATCTGTTGGGTCTTGAGCAGGCTGGCGAAGCGCCGTTTCTTGGCGCGGGCGAGTTTTTCGTGGAGTCGGTCCCAGGCGGTGCCGAATCTCTCCTGCTTGAAGTCAAGGGTCGTGAGTTCCTGAAGCGCAATGGTTACGCCGAGCCGGCCACGATGGGCGGTGAGGAGGGTCTGGTCAACGTGGGCGTTGATTCCGTCAAGCTGGTGCTGGGCGTCGGCGACTGCCGGAATCAGCAGATAGAAGTGGCCACCACCGCAGTAGATGATGTTGGTGCGGGGGAGGCCGAACTTCTGCAGGATGCCCGCAGCAATCGCCTCGGATATGAGTTGCAGATAGAGCGAACGACCGCGCAGACCCTTGAGCGCCTGTTCGTAGCGGAGGTTGTAGATGAAGTCCTGAATGCCGGAGATGTCGCCGCCGAGAAGATAGGCGACAACCTGGTCGGCGCCCTGGTCTGTTCCAAATACATTCAGCAGGTCGCTTATGGTGGCAGAGGTCAGCTGGTCTTTGTAAAGGCAGGCGGCAATGGCGGCGGTCAGTTTCAGGTGATGGTAGAGCGAAATGTCGGTCCTGCTGCGCCATACCGCTGACGGGATAAACAGAGTGAACTTCTCAAGGAGTGCCAGAAGCTGGTCGGTGAGGAGCGGAAAGTCTTCTTTTGGGAGGCGCTGGCTTTCGTCTTTGAAGGAGTCCCATAGTCGGGCGTAGTCTTCCCGGCTGACCGCGACATCCGGCTTCGGCTCAAGCCTGCCGTCATCGGAGAGTGGAGCAAGGGGATAGTGGGTCAAGCGCTGGGAGCCGAAGAGCTGGGAGAAGATTGAGATGAGCGGGTCTTCAGCCGGAGTGCCGCGCTCACCTTCGGGCAGTTCGCGCCTTTCACCAGAGGAGAGCCAGTCGGCTAAGGCGACGGTCAGGGCAAGTCGGGGTTTCGGGGCTGAGGAGGCAGAAGGCAGATGGTGATAGTTGACGGTGTCTTCAACATCTTTCCACTGCTCACCGAGATGCTCGCGGACGAACCAGGCGCTCAGTTCCGGATGGGTGCGGTCAGGGTGCCGACCTGTCCTGTGCCAGAACTTGCCGATGTCGTGAAGGAGGGCGGCAAGAACTACGGTCTGGTAGTCGCGGTCATTCTGTTCGTTCATCTTTCTCCTTTCGGTTCAATATCCGATATCTGCCCATGCCGAAGGCGGTGCCTTTGCCGACATGGAGGAGTTCGCCCGCCTGAAGGTAGGGGAGGAAGGGGCCGAGTTCGCCTTCGTAGGTTATCCAGCCGGTGACGCCTTCGGTCTCAATGAGCCGCTGCTGCCTTGAGGAGTAGTGGGCCCAGTCGTCGCCAGCCATGACCGCATCCGCGAGCCGGATTTTTTCCGCCAGCGCAATGAGCCGTTTGTGGTCCATATCAACCGGCTCATCATGAAAGTAGGCCAGAAGCCATAAGCGGCGCAAGAGGGAGCGCATCAGGACGTGGAACTGGGGCCGGCGCGCCATCCTGCCCTGATAGATTATTCGGGTCGGGGTGAGGAAGTGGATGGTGAGCGTTGAGCATTGAGCGTGGATTCCTGCCTGCGCAGGAATGACAGAAGAGGCAGGAATGAGAGAGGAGGCAGGAGTGAGAGAGG
>JBDRUJ010000202.1:0-2564 GCA_039801285.1 Caldifarciminota bacterium | reverse complement strand
CACCAACTTCTTTCGCCAGCGCAATATCCGACCAACCGTCGTGATTGAAGTCTGCAACTTCAAGGTTCATAAAGAGGTCATCACCGACATAGATGTCGGAGGAATTGGAGATTGAATAACCCGTTGCGCTGCCCCAGAATATTGTAAGCGGGCCAGGAGGAAAGGTATATGCGTAGCCGGTAAGAATATCAAGATAGCCATCCCGGTCGAGGTCAGCGACATATATTAGTTCATTTTGTCCGTTGTGTTTCACAAGTATTGTGCGGTTTATCGGCGAAGGGCCATGCGGTGTTCCCCAATATATTGTGGTATTTCCCATTCGGTGACCAGAGAGTATAAGCTCAGGCCACCGGTCAAGGTTGAGGTCGGCAATAATGGCATTGCCTCCTGACCCAACGCTGTACTCAAGGGAATCGGCAGGATAGTAGCCTGAATCGCTACCAAGAAAGATTCTCATTCGAGGACCGTACTCATCTACACTGACAAGGTCGTAGTATCCGTCCCGGTTAACATCATCATAAAGCGCGGGCTCAATGCAGCCGGAATCCGGTTCAAGTTCCGCTCTGTGTGAAATGTAGAGTGCAGGGTCTAACTCTCCATCTGCAAAGTCGCGAAAGCTTGTTTCATTCCACTGGGCAAACTTAGGAAAAGGGAATAATATTGCTAGAGCTGTTGATGAGAGTAAGATGAAAAACATATTATCGTGGTAATGTTAGACCTGAAAATAATGGTCGTCAACAAATTTTTTAAACTACCAATAGGCCTTCTATAGACTTCTCAATAGAGTGATTACTCCTATTGGCTTGATAAACTCGTTCAATCTTTGAGAGGTCCATCTTATATCCTGAGAAGTGTTTTTAGAAAAAAACCAGATTGACCAAGTAGAGTCAATATATTCCTTCATAATAGGGAAGAATCGAGTCAGTGAGTCCCAATCTCTAGGATTTGTAGCGCGTAATTTGTCATAGTAATATTTTTTTAGAACGATAGCCTTTGTAGCTGTATCGGTGACAGTAGGCCAACTAATCCGATAGCTATTGTGTTCGAAGAGTGCGGTAACACGAAGCCCCAAGGAGGCACGATCGCTTATATACTGAGCTAGCGTTGGATGGGATGTGGCAATCCTAGTGCCGGGTTCTAAGTCAACAATAGCTGCTCTGAAGGACCCGTGGGTGCCAGGGTTTGAATAAAGGAGTCGGCAAGCAATTATATTATATAGGATAATTGCTGAAATTATGACTTTGCCGCTGATACGGAGCATATGAATCTGCTGGTTGGCACGAGCAGAATTTTTACAAGAAAAAGTTTCACATGCGCCAGCACTCAGTAGCAATATGGCTCCAGGGAGGAGATAATAATCAAACTTGCGACTGAACAAGGTGAAGAAAGGCAAATGGATAGCCAAATAACTACTGACCCAAAGTGGAAAAGGACGACGTTCAATAGTTCCTTTAAACACCAACAACATAAGCAAGATGACAGTGGGTGGCGCAAGTGCCACAAACAGCATGAATTCGAGTTTGGAAAACATTCTGGGATACAAATTGATGCCGAGATTCGCTCCGGTTGCAAATAAGCTAGAGATTAAAGGGAGCTTTAGCATATTGATGTCATAGCCGCGGCTGGCCGTGACTTCATATAACAGGTTTTGTCCAGTCTCCGCCCCAAGACCGGCAAGCAGAAGGAGTGGTCCTGTTGCACCAAGTAGTAGAAGGCCAATACTTCGCCAGCGGTTAGCTGGCAAAATCAGCAGGAACAAAATCGAGCTTGCGAATGTTCCCAACATGGTTTCTTTTGTCCAGGTTCCAATCCCAATTGCTAGACCTGCCCACAAGGCGTTCGCCGGTTTACCATACTGCATGAGCCTGACGAGAAAGAATCCAGTAAGAACGACAAATACCAACATGAGGATGTCCACCTGTCCCAACCGACTATAGGAATGAAGCGAAAACAAAGGGATTCCAGTGAGTGCTACAAGGTTTGATGTTTTAGTGTTATAACAGGAAACAAAAATCAGATAGAGCAACGGTATGATAAGCGCGCCTGAGAAGGCTGAAATGAGGCGAACGGACATGAGCACCTCTACACCTACCATCTGCAAAGACGCCGCCAAATAGACGAATAGCGGAGGGAAGAACATGATGTCATGTCCTATTAGCGTTCGGTGGTCTAAGAGATAGCGGGCAGATAGAGCATAGTTGACCTCATCCGGTAGCGGAGCCCAGTGTTCGAGGCGCACAAGGTGCATCAGTAGTCCCACAAAGAGCAGAAGCCCGGCGAAGGATAAGTACTTGCGAAACGGTTGTGGCTCGCTATTGAACGCCACTGGTTTGTTTTATAGGTTGTGATAATAATTTTCTTCGCGCTACAATTACCGATAACGCTGTGGCAATGGCCAAGAAGCACGCTGCCAGCACGGAAAGTAGTGAGCCAAAGCGATAGAATCTAGATTGGTAAAGGAATATCACTTCGTGATTGCCAGGTTCAAGGGCGACGGCACGAAGGGTGTGAAAGGCACGAAGGAGGGGAGCCGGTTTGCCGTCAACCAGAACCCTCCAGTCCGG
>JBDRUJ010000201.1:0-2614 GCA_039801285.1 Caldifarciminota bacterium | reverse complement strand
GCTGACATCAAATGCCGCATTGCCGGAGATGCCCAACCGTTTCTGAACCCAGCAGGCAGTCGCTGGGTATATAGTGTCCGGCGTGGATGTAGCGACAATGATGGCATCGAGTTCATCGGGTCTGAGGGCCGCCTGACCGCAGGCCCGTTCTAAGGCAACCGCCACCAGGTCTGAGGTCGCTGTTTGCTCATCGGCAATCCGCCTTTCCCTGATACCGGTCCGTTCAACAATCCAAGCATCGCTGGTATCAACCATCTTCTCCAAGTCGGCATTGGTCATGACCCGCTCGGGTAGCGAGCGTCCTGTCCCCACTATCTTGATGCTCTTCATGGGACTTCAGTCTAGGGCATCGGCCAAGATTCGGAAGATGAGTTCATCATAGGAGATGCCGGCGTGTTCTGCCTCAGCCGGCAGGTCGGAGATGTCGGTCAACCCGGGCAGGGTGTTCAACTCCAGAAAATAGGGTTGGGTGCCACCTTTGATTATCATGTCAATCCTTGAAAAACTCCGGCAGCCCAAGCCTTTGTGCGCCTTTAGCGCCAGCTCCTTTACCTTCTTCTCAATACGAGAGTCGAGTCGGGCGGGAATGACAAAATCGGTCTCACCCCTGGTGTACTTGGCCTCGTAGTCGTAAATCCGTCGCTGTTTCGGAATCAGCTCCAGAATCGGCAAAGCCTCGTTGCCCAAAATACCGACTGTGGCAATCATTCCCGGCACAAAAGGTTCAATCAGCATATCACTAAACCCCCTCAGTACCCGAAGACATCGCTCTCGGGCACCCCGCCGGCCTTCGAGCAGCTCGATACCGACGCTTGAACCTTCCGAACGGGGCTTGACAATCAAGGGATAACCGAACCGCTGCTCCGCCTCGGCCAGGACCGCATCCAGGTCATCTCCGAGACTTACCGGAATGAAGTCGGGTGTCGGAATCCCCATCTGCCGGAAAATCATCTTGGTAAACACCTTGTCAATGCAGAGGGCCGAGGCGGTCACACCAGAACCGGTATAGGGTATGCCTACCAGCTCGAGAAACCCCTGAATCGTGCCATCCTCGCCGGGCCGGCCGTGAAGGATTACGAATGCCATATCAATCTTGGCCGCCTTTATCTGATTGACAAAGTTACGGGTTATGTCAATCCCCACGGCGTTATAACCCTGGTCCTTGAGCGAAGCAAGGACCCGCTGGCCGGAAAGCAGCGAAACCTCCCGTTCGCTCGACCAGCCTCCCATCAGGACGCCAATCCGACGTTTACGCAACCTGCGGACTATGTCACTTCGGCTCATACCTCACCTCACACTTTACTCCAGAATCACCATGCACCGGTGCGCAAAAACTCGTCAATCGCCGCGGCTGCAGCCCGACCGGCGCCCATTGCGAGAATCACCGTTGCGGCGCCGGTCACGATATCGCCACCGGCAAAGACCCCCTTCTTGGTTGTCTTGCCGGTCTTCGGGTCGGCAACGATGTTGCCATGCCGGGCAATCTCTAGTCCCGGTGTTGTCTGAGGGATAAGAGGATTCGGGCCATTGCCGATTGCCACCACCACCGTATCAACGTCAATCCGGAACTCACTCCCCGGCACCGGCACAGGCCTTCGCCGGCCACTGGCATCGGGCTCGCCCAGCTCCATCCGGAGGCACTCCACCTCTCGCACCCAGCCGTCGCTATTGGTGATGAAGCGCACCGGGTTAGCAAGAAATTCGAACTTGATACCTTCCTCTTCGGCATGGTGAATCTCGGCAGCCCGAGCGGGCATCTCGTTCTTCGAACGCCGGTAGATGATAATTGACTCCTCGGCCCCGAGCCGGAGCGCAGTGCGAGCCGAATCCATCGCTACATTCCCGCCACCAACTGTCGCTACCCGTCTGCCCCGGACGATTGGCGTGTCAAAATCTGGAAAGAGGTAGGCCTTCATCAGATTCGAGCGGGTCAGATACTCATTCGCCGAGTAGATGCCGTTGGCGTTCTCGCCCGGAATCTCCAGAAACCAGGGGAGCCCGGCACCAGTTCCCACAAAGACCGCATCAAACTCAGTCAAAAGCTCATCCACCGTCCTGGTCTTGCCGACGACAAAGCTGGTGATAATCTTCGCTCCCATGTTCTTCAGGAAGTTCACTTCCCGTTCGACAATCGCCTTGGGCAAACGGAATTCAGGGATTCCATATACCAACACCCCGCCCGGTTTGTGCAGCGCCTCGAGGATTACCACCTCATGACCGAACCGGAGCAGGTCGGCCGCCACTGTCAGCCCGGCCGGCCCGGCGCCAACTACCGCCACCCGCTTGCCCGAGGGCGGCAGTTTGTCACACATCACACACTCCTGCTGCTGCGCTTCCCAGTCGGCGATGAACCGCTCAAGATTGCCAATTGCCACCGGTTCCATCTTCTTGGCCAGAACGCAGGAGCCTTCACACTGCTCTTCCTGCGGACAGACCCGTCCGCAGATTGCCGGCAAAATATTGCTCTTCTTCACCGTGGTAATCGCTCCCCAGAAGTCGCCTTCGGCAATCTGACCGACAAACTTTGGGATGTCAATATTCACCGGACAACCAGTCACGCAACCGGGCCGCTTGCACCCGAGGCAGCGCTGTGCCTCGGTTCGCGCCTCTTCCG
>JBDRUJ010000200.1:0-2642 GCA_039801285.1 Caldifarciminota bacterium | reverse complement strand
CTCATGAGTAAACCGCTCCGCGTCTGTCTGGTCTCCGCCGCTTACCGACCCTACCCTTCGGGTCTTTCTGAGCATGTCCACAATCTTGCCCGGCACCTGATAAAATTAGGACAGAATGTGGAAATCCTCACCACCAGATTCCCCGGACCCGATACTTCTCCACCTCCAGTTCCTGTTACCCGTATCGGCCGCTCCATCCTTATTCCATTGAACCACTCCTATGCCACCTTACCCGTCGGCCTGAGCCTGCCGATTCAGGTCAAAACCTTTCTAAAGAATCGTTGCTTTGACATCATCCATTGCCACGGATTTTTCTGGCCAGAGCTTTCCTACTGGGCAATCCGGTTCAGCAGCGCAGTGAATATCATCACAACCCTGACCGCCGGTTTCAGACTTCACAACCGGGGCAGCCGGTTATTCCAATTTCTGTTCCGAAACCAGATAGCCAGGGTTCACGGCCGGATTGCCATATCCCAAAGGGCCCGGGCCGCACTGATGCCTTATCTACCCGGCGAGTATCGTATCATCCCATCTGGGGTAGACCTCGACCGATTTCATCCTGGTGTTCAACCCTACCGGAGCAGAGAGCCGGACCGACCCACCATCCTCTTTTTGGGCCGGCTCGATAAGCGCAAGGGTCTTGACATCCTGCTGCGCGCCCTGCCCCTGGTTCTCAACTCCCTCCCCCAGGCACGGCTGGTGGTGATTGGTAATGGCCCTATGGCGCAACCATGCAAAAGACTTTCAGAGAAGCTGAATATCAGCCGGGCTGTGGAGTTCATTGGCAAAGTTGCCGTTGAAGAAATTCCCCGCTGGTATGCCAGTTGCGACCTGTTCTGCTCACCGGCCCTCGGTGGTGAAACCCAGGGAGTAGTCCTGCTCGAGGCCATGGCCTCAGGTGTACCGGTCGTGGCATCAGACATTCCCGGTTATGATGAAACTATTCGTCCCGAAATCACCGGTTTGCTTGTGCCACCAGGAAGGCCCGACCTGCTGGCCGATAATATTCTGCGGGTTTTGAAGAATCCCGAACTCAGAGACCAGCTGGTGGCAGGTGGACTGGAACGGGTCAGAGAGTTCGCCTGGCCCCTCATTGCCCGGCGCACCCTTGACTACTATCATGAGCTGCTCGCTGCCTGTGCTAAAACCTGGGTCAGGGCGTAAAACATCTCAGCCGTCAGCATCTCAGCGCGTGCCTCGGGAGGTATTCCCGCCCTCCGCATCAGTTGGATAGTCTTCTCCTTACTCAAACCAAATTCCTGACTCAGATTATTTACCAGCATCTTGCGCCGCTGACCGAAACCGGCCCTTACAACCCTTTTGAACAGCTCCAGCTCCTCATCTGTCAACTCAAACAACGGCTTAGGTCGGCGTATCAGCAGAAAGGAAACTGAAACCACCTCGGGCCGCGGTTTGAACTGCCAGGCGGGAATTGTCAACAGTTTTCTCTTCTCGACCAGCCGGTCACAGAATACGGTCAAAGCACCATAGGCCTTTGTTCGAGGAGTTCCCAGAACCCGCTGGGCAAATTCCCGCTGTGTAGTGAGAACTGCCCGTTGCCAGCTGGTGATAAAATCAATCAGTCGGAAAAGCATCTGAGACGAAAGATAGTAAGGCAGGTTCCCGATGACCTTGATACTCTGGTGCTGTCGGAGGTCATACTCCATGAAGTCTCCATGTACCACCTCAAGGTTATGCCACCCGGCCAGCTCCTGGCGCAACCCTTCGACCAGCCGCTGGTCTATCTCCACTGCAATCACCCGGCCTGCCTGCTGAACCAGCCGTCTGGTGAGAATGCCTTTTCCTGGTCCAATTTCCAGAACCGTATCGCCGGGCTCGATTCCCAGGGCGGCAACCAGTGCCTCGGCAGTCGGCTCGTAAGTAAGAAACGACTGCCCCAAAGCCTTGCGGGGCCGGAGATGCCTCAATTGGCTAATTGTGAGCAGTTACTTTTCGCCGATGCGAAAACACCGTCGGGCATTTTCTCGGGTTTGCGCTGCCAGCTGGACCGGTGTCAAACCAACCAGTCCCGCCAGATGGACTAGTGTCAAGCGGACAAGCGCCGGTTCATTCCTTGTCATCTTCCCGCGTTCCGAAGCCGGCACCAGTGATGGCGCATCGGTCTCAATCATCAATCGGTCGCAAGGCACTGCCTTGGCAACATCGGCCAGCCGCTGTTCCCCATAGGTGAGACTGCCCGAGAAGGATATATAAAATCCCCTCTCCACTGCCCATTCGGCAAGTTTTCGGTCGCCGGAAAAGCAGTGCAGCACCCCGGAAAAGTGGCCGTATTCCTCAAGAATCGCCTTGACCCGGTAACCGGCGTCTCTAATGTGAATCACCAATGGCAGATTCATCATCTTGGCCAGCTCAATCTGAGCCCGAAACGCGGTCTCCTGGTTAGCCTTGGAAGAGAAGGAGCGGAAATAGTCGAGCCCGGTTTCGCCAATTGCCTTGACCTGTGGCTCGATGCACAGATCCTTGAGCGCCTGAATGTCCATGCTCCGGAACCGGTCTGCCTCATGGGCGTGAATGCCCACTGCGCAGTAAACCCCTTCAAACCGGCGGCATAGCGCTACCGCCTCGATGCTGTCGGGAACGTTGACGCTCGCCGTCAGCATCTCCTTGACCCCGGCCCGGCG
>JBDRUJ010000199.1:0-2673 GCA_039801285.1 Caldifarciminota bacterium | reverse complement strand
TCTCCTTCTGAAGTGGCCTCGCCGGGCGACTTTCAGACTGGTGATTGGGCCGGTTTGGGGCCCAGCAGTCGCAGCACCAGTCCCGATGGTCTCAGCCCGGATGGCCCGAAAATCCATGTCCCTGCCCTTCAGCAACTCTTGACTGACCCGACCGCTCTACTAATAATTTTATATATAACTCTTGGTTCGGCCTTAGCGCTTCGCAGGCCGGCCACAGTAAATGACGGCCTCAAAGTTTCTAGGGTTGAACCAGAAACTCAAGGAAGGAGCTAAGATGCCTTCTGGAAGATGGTCATGCGGCTTGTGCGGCAGTGACGACACGTGGGCTCACTATGAGCACCAGGACTGCCCGGTAGCTCCGCTTCAGAGCGGAATTTATGCCTGGGGAGATGTGGCAGAAAAGGGTCCTGGCCCGGACGGCCGACCCCAACCCCAACCCTGCCCCGGCTGCAATGACGGGGTATTACATGAATGCCTCTATGTCGTTTGTCAGAGCTGCTATGGGATTGTCGCCGACTGGAGAAATAGCTAGTTGAACCAGCCGGCAATTGAGACTTCGAAACCGGAAGGGGTCAATCCTGCCCTTTATTTATGCCGCCAACCCTACATCACCATTCCGCCATCAACCCTGATGACCTGGCCGGTGATGTAATCGGCAGCATCTGAAACCAGAAAGAGACACAGCCCGGCAACATCATCTGGTGTTCCGGGACGGCCAAGGGGAATCATCTTGATGTAGGCATCACGGGTCTCGGCCGGCAACCTTTCAGTCATCGGTGTGGCGATGAATCCCGGGGCAACAGCGTTGACAGTAATATTCCTCGATGCCAGCTCCTTTGCCAGGGATTTGGTAAACCCCAGAAGACCTGCCTTGGCCGCAGCATAGTTTGCCTGGCCCGCATTGCCCATCTGGCCAATCACTGAGCTGATGTTGATGATTCGGCCCCAGCGTGCCTTCATCATCACCCGGGCACATGCCTTAGAGAAGTTGAACGCGCCCTTGAGGTTTACCGCAATCACCCGGTCAAAATCCTCCTCTCCCATCCGCAAAATCAGCGCGTCCCGAGCGATTCCTGCGTTGTTTACCAGGATGTCAATCCTTCCAAACTCAGCGATAATCTGCTCGCAAACCGCGTTCACCTGCGCCGCATCCGACACATCAACCGGATAGGCCCGCGCCTTGCCCCCCGCGCTTGTGACTTCTCCTGCCACCGCCGCCGCAGCCTCCTTTGCCACATCGCATACCGCCACGGATGCACCGGCCTTAGCAAACTGCACCGCGATGGCCCGGCCGATTCCGGAACCGGCACCGGTTACCACCGCACATCTGCCCGAAAGGTCAACTACCAAAGAAGCCTCCTATCTCACAATCGTCAATTGACCAATATTCTGCTCTCTGATGTCGGGCTCGTCAATCTCGACGGTATAGAAAAACAGACCGCTCTTGACCGGCTGGCCCCGCTCATTCCGCAGGTTCCAGAATGCCGCCCGGTGCTCACGATTGATTTCCTCCGGCTCCTGGTCAAGGAGCCGAACCGGCTCACCGGCAATATTGAACAGCCGCACCCGGAAAGGTGGAAACCGGTTCGCCAGCCGAGTCGAATCGGTCGGCTGATAGACGATGATTGCCTGGCCCTTGCCCTCTTTGACAACTACCGGGTTGGGAAACGAATATACCCGGCCCAGAAAAAGCGGCGCAATCTCCATCCGGGCGCTCATCACCGAGTCGCTGCCTGATATGCTCTCAACTACCACGCCACTCTGGACCCCGTCGTAGAACGCCGTGGAAGGTGTTGTCCAGTTTCTCACACCCACCGGGCTGTCCTTCCAGAGGTCGGCATCACCGCCCCTGTCTCCCTTTCTCAGAGCGAACTCCGGTGAACCGTCGGCCTGCAGGATTCCCACCAAAGGCCTGCGCTCGTTATCATTTCCCGATTGCGCCTCGTCAATATGGAGAATCAACAGCCCACTTCCCGGCAGCCCCCGGTCGAAACCGATTCGCTGCCGATTCTCCACAAGAAAGTACTCGCCCTTGCCGGTGCCCGACGATGTCCAGTCAACCCCGTCCGGGTTTGCCAGGATGCGAAAGGCCACCGGAGCTGAACCGGCTGCCGATATCCTTGCCCCGGGTAGCGACTCGACTCCGCCCCTTTCCAGCGATTCGGGTCTCGTCCAGCCGAGGAGGTACTTGGCCCAGGCACACGGATGAACTGGTGAGCTGCCGAACCGTTCCGACTGCGAGGCTCTTCCCCAGGAGCCTGCCGCCATGAGGCAGACGAAGCCCAGCCCCTCGCTCGAATAGTCGGTGTCGTAAAGGTCGGGAAGCCCCAGGATATGTCCGAACTCATGGCAGAAAACCCCAACAGTGATAAGTCCGCCATCATCAAACCTTTCCGGCTGAATCGAGAACTGGTCAACACTCACCCCATCCAGAGTCTGCACCGGCCCGGGTGAACCGAGGCTCGGGTCGGACAGCTGCCACTTGTGAGACCAGATGTCGGTCGGTCTGCCGGTCTCCTCAGCTCCGGGCCCGGCATGAACCAGCAAAAGGCCGTCAACAACCTTATCGTGGTCATTATCAAACCTTGAGAAGTCAATATAGGGGTCGGCCTTTGCGACAAGCTCCGCAACCAATCCCTGTGAGTTGTGCGGAAAGCGGCCAAAGATGCCGAA
>JBDRUJ010000198.1:0-2728 GCA_039801285.1 Caldifarciminota bacterium | reverse complement strand
GTCATTGGCCTATCACAGTCCCACCAATACCATTTATGTTGGGGGCGATGGTGGCCACTGCCTGATTGCCATTGACGGAACATCAAACCAAAAGATTGCCCGGATACCGGCGGGTCGGGATGTCCGGGCGGTCTGCTCCAATCCCCAGGAGAATAAAATCTACTGTCTCAGCAATGCTGATGACAGTGTCACCATCATCAACGGTGGCAACAATCAGGTCATTGCTACTATTCCGGTGGACGAAGAGCCTACAGATCTTTGCTACAATCCGCAGAACAACAAGGTCTACTGCTCAAACTATGAGGGTAACAATGTCACAGTGATTGACGGCGCCAGCAATCAGGCCATTGCCACTGTTCCAGTCCATGGCAATGCTGCCTCGCTCTGCTACAACCCCAGTAGCAACAAGGTTTACTGTGCCAACTATCTGGTTTCGGGAAAGGTGACGGTGATTGATGGGGCTACCAACGAGGTGCTCGCCACTGTCAATGTTGGCGGGTATCCCAAAGCATTCTGCCACAACACCACGAACAACCGGATATACTGTGCCAATTTTCTCAGTCACACGGTGAGCGTCATTGATGGCGTATCAAATCAGGTAGTCGCCACCCTCAGCCCCGGAACGCATCCTCGAGCCCTGTGCTACAACTCGACCAACAACAAGGTTTACTGCGCGTGCGAAGGGAGTAACCAGGTTGCGATATTTGACGGCGCAACGAACCAGCTGCTGGCAACAGTGCCTGTCGGCGCGTCGCCCTGGGCACTCTGCTATAATCCTCTGGCAAATCAGATATTCTGTGCCAACAACCAGAGCAATAATGTGTCGGTGATTGACGGCGTGAGCAACACGGTGGTCAGGACCCTTTCTGTCGGCGTTGAACCGACCGCTTTGTGCTGCAACCTGCAGAACGGCAGGGTATATTGCGCCAATCTCACCAGTAGTACTGTGACAATCTTCGGGCCCATTACTTTGCCACCGGTCACCATAACGACCGGAAACTCGCCATACGAGCTGGCGTTCAACAGTCAGCACGAGCGGGTTTGCGTCATAGACCCGATTACGCACAAGCTGATAGTGATTGACGGCGCGACCAATGAGGTGATTGATACGGTTTCGACCGGGGCGTTGCCGATTGCGGTGGCCTACAATTCTGTCAGCAACCGGGTATACACTGCGAACCAGCAGGGCCAAAGCGTAACGGTCATTGACGGCAATACCAACCAGGTGATTGCTGAGGTGCCGGCGGGCAACGGACCGGCGGCGCTCTGCTGCAACACAAATGATAACCGGGTGTACTGTGCCAATGAGAACACAGGCGACATTACGGTCATTGACGGTTCGACAAATCAGGTAATTACCACCGTTGCGGTCGGCGGAGCCGTGTGGGCGCTTGGCTATGTTGCTCAGAACAACTGCGTTTACTGCGGCAGGCGAGACGAGGGGGTCACGGTGATAGATGGCACCAGCAATCAGATTGTTACCGTTGTCCCCACACCGGCTGGGGCATGCGCCTTCTGCTACAATCCGGCCGATAACAAGGTTTACAGTGCAAACTGGTTCAGCTCCACCGTATCGGTGATTGACGCCGCGAGCCACCAGCTTCTGGAGAATATTCCGGTCGGCTTTGCTCCAAATGCCTTCTGCTACAATCCACTCCATAATAAGGTCTACTGCACGAACACCCATTCCGGTGGTCTGGATGTTGACAGTATCACGGTAATTGATGGTGCTACCAACGAGATAATCGCTACAGTGCCGGTCGGAGACTGGCCTAACGCCCTTTTCTACAACTGGGTAAATGACAAGGTCTATTGTGCCAATGCGGTCAGCGGAGATGTTACGATAGTTGACGGGACAAGTGACGAAGTCCTGCAGACCATCGTGCTGAGAGACGGGCCACGAGCCTTCTGCTACAATCCGGTCAGAAACCGGGTGTATGTAGCCGATTTTCACGATGCCAGCATCTCGGTGCTGCGGGACGAGACGTCAGGTATTGAGGAATGCCCGGCGTCTGACGCCTCACGCCCGACGCTAACAGCCACCGTTGCCGGCGGCATCCTGCTTCTGCCGGCGGTCAGCGGTTCGCGGTCAGCGGTCAGCGCTTGTCTGCTGGATGCGGCAGGCCGGAAGGTGATGGGGCTTGTGCCGGGTGAAAACGACATCCGGCATCTGTCGGCTGGCGTTTACTTCGTCGGTCCGTCGCGGGACGAAGAGCGTGAGACGTCAAGCGTTCAGAAGGTGGTGGTACTAAGATAACATAAACTTAGTGAGACTGGGGTTCGAAAGGAGATAAAGGAGGATGAGATGGCACGAGTAAGTTGGTTAGTAGCGGCTCTTTCGCTGGTCGGCGCTGCCTTCGGTCAGGACTGGCAGAACGGCCCGGCAACCGGTTTCCGCTACTGGCGGTTTGATGGAGAATTCTTTCCCCAAACCGGTAAGGTCTATTTTTTGGGTGGCCGGCTGAGTAACGGCAACACCGATGGCAGCATCTGGAGCTTTGACCCGGTAACCGGGGCTTATGTGGATCTCGGCGTTGACATGCCCAAGCCGGTCTCCAACTACGACATCTGCTATCTGCGGGACGACTACAACCTGCCGGCGGGCGATACCTATGGTCTTTATATCTTCGGTGGCCGGCTTGGCGTTTCGCCCAACAACCCGACCGATACCGTCCAGGTCTATTATCCGGTCAGCAATACCGCGCGGGTGCTGCCAACTGATCCGTTT
>JBDRUJ010000197.1:0-2748 GCA_039801285.1 Caldifarciminota bacterium | reverse complement strand
CGACGGAAAGTTGGCAACAAGCCGATTGAGGGTGTCCTGCACCTCCCAGTAGGTGAAGAAGTAGCCGAAATCTCTCAGGGCTGGCGGGTCGTCCGGGTCAACACCGGTCAAAAGCCGAAACTTCTCTTTGATGTCGGGCCAGATGACCTCGGTCCGGAAACCAAGTGCCTCAATTTGGGCAAGCTCGTCGGCATCGCTGTTGATGACCAGATAACCACCGGACCCATCCTCATCCCAGGTGCAGATGTCAAGCTCACCCAGCAGGTTGCCTAGAAGGCTCAGGCGGTGGAAGTTGTCAAAATAGACCCTGGCCTCCATGATGGTTTGGCTCCGGTCAAGGCCGGGCAGCACCCTGCCTGCGCTACATAAAAACAAAAGTATAATGGCACGGTTCATCTTTTCTTCTCAGGTAGATTATTCTGTTCTGATTGCCAGCCATGCGGGTCACATATAAACTTTAGTCGATTTCTTGCCGGTGTCAACCAATCGGGGCCTGAGGTAGTCTCAGGAGTTTTCTTGGGCTTCATTTCAAGATTGTCAGTGCCATTGCTTCTGCCGCGGGTATTGGAAACCGGCACCAAGACCGGCTTGGAAGGAGACTCTGAAGCCTCCTGAGAAAGAGCATGGAAGGCAGAGATTGAGTCCCAACGGGAAGCTCCTTCTGAAGCGGAGATGCCTCAAGATTCATAAGGTGTTTTCAAGGCTGAGACGGAGGCATGGTCTTAGGCTGGCTTGAAAACTGCGCCATAGTCAGACGAAAAGGCTGGTTGCTAAGCCTTTTCGGAGGCCGGTTCTCAAGCCGCTGCTGAAGCCAAAAGAGGAACCGAATCGGATGCCGCCTCCCAGGCGATGGGGTAGATGGCTACCGGGAAAATTTGACAATTCTCCCAAGTCACGAAACAGCGAAGGATAGCCAGAAAAATCCGCTGGCATCAGGTATAAATATATTTATACTTTGCCTGGGAACTTTTGCCACCTGGCACACTGACTTCTCAGGCTTGACAGTTGGCGTCTCGAGAATATAATTGAATTGAACTTGGGAAACATCCGAATTGTCTCTCCTAACCGGTAGTCAATCGGTTCACTGCTTTTTTAGGCGTTGGGCCTAGGGTGGAGACCCGGCGCGGCATATATTGAACCACCCTGAGAGCGTCAATTGACGCAAGAAATCATAAGGAGGCGAAAGATGCTAAAAGCAGTGAAAACAGCTGGACTCCTCCTGCTTGTGGCAACCTTTGCCTTGGCGGCGACACCAGAGGAAGACGAGGCGGCACTTACCCATAATGACATCCGCGAACCACTGGTCCCGGTAACCGGCAAGCCGGTTCCACCCGGGGTTGCGTCCATTCTCAAGCAGAACTCGGCCTGCGGCCCAATCTGGGAGACCGATGTCCAGTGGGATTCCGACATCAGGCTGACAAGTAACATTGCAGATGACTGGACGGATAACAGCAAACAGAGCGTCTGTGTTGACCCAGCGGGCCGAATCCATGTGGTCTGGTACTCCTATCGAGAGCAACCAGTGAGCCTGACTCCGCAAATTTTCTACAAGCGCTACAATCCGGGGTCCGGCTGGACCAGTGACACCTGCATCAGCGGCGATGTTGCCAACATCCTTTCCTGTAGAGCTCCTTCGATTGCCTGCGACTCGGCTGGCAACATCCATGTTATCTGGCTTGCCGGTTACTCATCAACCCATCAGATTCTCTACAAGATGTGCACGCCAACCGGCTCGGGCAATGGCGGCTGGCAGTTATCATCAACCTACCTTTCCACCAGTCCGTCCGATTGGTACAAGGGCGCGCCGGATGTTGCCTGCACCCCGGACAATCATGTTCATGTTGTTTGGGAGGAGGGAAATGTGAGCCTAGGACGGTGGCTTGTTTATCGGGAAAAGATTGGAACAACCTGGCAGCGCCCATTCCACGTTGACTCGTCCGGTTATGATCTACAGATGGCCAGTGTTGGCGGCTCAAGGGACAACAATGTCCGTGTCGCCTATATGTGCACCCCCTTTATCCAGATCTTCTCTCGCAGCCGGATAAACGGGGTCTGGGGCCCGATTGAGAATGTCTCCAACGGGGCCTCCATTCAGATGTATCCCTCGATTGCCTGCAACCCGGTGACTAACAACCCGCACATTGTCTGGCAGGGCTATGACCCAAACTCCTCCTGTTGGAGAATAATCCACAGTTACAGAACCAGCGGTGGCTGGCAGCCTCGCGACACCGTCTCCGAATGGCCCTCCTCTACATACCAACAGCTCTTTCCCGATATGGAGTTTACCCCTGACGGGACAGGACATGTTGTCTGGTGCGGCCAATCTCAGGCGTCGCCCTCGGACACCCAGATTCGCTACAACGAGCGTTCTCCGGCCGGTGTCTGGGGAACACCCATCAACTTGACCAATGTCACCGGCTCCAGCCGCTACTACCCGTCAATCGCCAATGGCGGCAACTCAACCAACCCCAACGACCTGCATGTTGTCTGGTCCGATTTTCGACACGGTAACAGCGAAATCTACTACAAGCACGGCTCACGGGTTGTGGATGTTGCCGCTACCGCGATTCTCCGGCCAAGGGCGCTGGTCTACATCAACGATGTGGTCACGCCGCAGGCAACGGTCGCCAACTACGGCTCTGAGCCGGCGGTCTTCAACCTCCGGTTCGTGATAATGGATGCGACCGATGCCATCGTCTATGACACGACCGAAGAGGTGAGTCTGGGTGTCGGTGCGACCGAGGACCA
>JBDRUJ010000196.1:0-2779 GCA_039801285.1 Caldifarciminota bacterium | reverse complement strand
GGTCCCCGAGCCATCGAGAATACATCCGACTGGTATCCGCAGAGTACCCATGCCACACCACCCAAGGTCTGCCTGCCGAATCAAGAGCGATGCAGGGTTGGTCATCCGTATCAGAGTCAAACCGGTTGACTCTTCCCTGCCCGACCCAGCCCTGGCCGAAGGCGGCAGCGGTCAGCAGGAAAGCCAGAACAGTCAGGCAAAGCCCTCTCATCTGCTCTCACCTCCTGGCCAACGAAGCGCTAGCGCTGGATGCGCGTGAAGTAGAACTTCACCCGGGCCGAGTTCAAAGCCTGTCTGAGCATGCCGCCTTCGATGGTGAACCCGCCACCTTCGTAGTCAGGACGCTTCAGGATTAGGCCGAAGTTATCGCCGCCTGTCTGCCAATGCTTCACTGCCCTAGTAATGTCAAGAACTATCGGATGGCTGTCGGTTGTTGCGGTGGCAAATCGGGCAAGGCGGAGCGAGTCGTAGTCGCCGCCCGGTCTGCGCCAGGGATAGGTCCAGGTGACGCTACTTCGCTGCCAGGCGGTGGTCACCGGATAGGCCTCAATTGTGAAGAGGTAGTTTGTGTCGGGAATCAGGATGCTCGGGAATTGGAGCTTTGCGAAGTCTATCCTTGCCTCCTGAACTGCTGGCGGCAAGGGGATTGACAGCAATGCCCGGCCCCGGGTCTGGCCGCGCAAAAGGCCCGAGATGTAAGCCACATCTGTAAGCCTCACGCTCAGGGTGTCGGCCAAAGATGCCGAAACCAGCATCGCTAGCACCGGAACAAGCCTCAGTCTTTTCATAACACCTCCTTACGGTGTTCTTCTGTATCTCGGTCCCTTTGTCTAAATTATACCCCCAGGGGATGCTTGTCAAGCAGCTGAAAGAGGAGACCGGAGTCTGATGTCCAGGCTATGGTTCAATCCGGCCCAGACCAGTCCTGACCACTCTCCTCAGCTTTAGATTGAGGGCCATCTCCGAGTCTCGAGTCTCTCCTAGCCAGGAACGCTGCAACACTTGTATTGCACGATTGGGCGGCTATATTCTGAAAGTGAACAGTCGAACCATCAGGCGGGCGACTCAGTTTCACGGCCATCTGGGACCGTGGCTGGTGCTCGGACTGCGGGCCGGCAGCTATGCCCGGCGCCGCCTTCGTGCCAGCCCCTTCCACCTGACGGCCCTTGTCAACTGTCCGGCCTCGCCACCCCATAGCTGCTTCCTTGACGGGATTCAACTGGGTTCAGGCTGCACCATGGGCAAGGCAAACATCCAACATCGGCCGGTGAATGGGTGTTGTCGGGTGCTCTTCACCGCAACCGAGGGACGAAAATCCGTGCCCCGGTGCCAACTCGCGCTCGAACTATTGCCGGCTCTCTGGGACGAGCTTTGCTCGGCGCTCGGCGCTCCGAGTTCGGCCCGTCACCTAGCCCGCCTGGCACGGGATATCGGCCGCCGGCCCATCGGCCAGCTCTTCGCCATCTCCGAAACCGGAACTGCGGGCAACAGTCTAAATAAGTGAGACTATGAGAAAAAAAGGAGGTGGTAAGATGGCTCGCAGTATTACAACCTGGGATCCGTTCCGGGAAGTTTCTTCGTTGCGTGAAGATATGGAAAGGCTCTTCGACTCAATGTTCGGCCGTTTGCCGCGGGAGCGCGTCGAGACATTCTGGTCGCCGGTCCTGGACATCCAGGAGACCGACGATGCAATCATCGTTCATGCCGAGCTGCCCGGCATGAAGAAAGAGGACATCAAAATTCAGCTCAGCGGTGACACTCTCACCATCAGCGGCGAGCGGAAGTTTGAGGCCGAACAGAAGGGCAAGACCTGGTACCGTGTCGAACGGGCCTATGGTCGGTTCCAGCGGACAATTGTCCTGCCCGCCGAGGTAGCGGGGGACAAGGCGAAGGCCGCCTACAAGGCCGGAATTCTGGAACTGACCCTGCCCAAGTCGGAGAAGGCCAAGGCGCGCGAAATCACCATCACCGCTGAGGACTGAGCAGGCAGTCCGGTTGGTCCGACCCAGCGGACTAAAGACAGATGCCCGTCCCGGGCATCTGTCTTATTTGTTCGGGTTCGCTCTTACGCTTTATCTATAACTCACAACTGGGAGTTGCGGGCAGCCGCGCCAAAGTGCCGCTCAAGATAGGCGATGACCGGCCCGGGGTCGGCCGGCAGGAGGAGATGGACACCACGGAAGTTATCGAGGAAGCCGTGTTTCTCAAACGGACTCAAAACGATGCCACCTGAGGTGCGGAAAAAGCGGCGAAATCGCTCCCAGGAATAGCTATGACGGAAGATTCGTTTGTCAATGGTCACACCGGCATCATCAAAGGTGTAGGTAATCGGCAGGAAGTAAGTGTGAAGAGCAACAGAGAGGACAAGGAGTGCCACCAGCGTGAGGAGCAGCTCGAAGGTGAGATAGACAAAAACCAGGAATGCAAGGATGAAGATGCCGACGGCGATGGTCCTGCCCGGGGTCTCACGGGCGCGATGGACGGTCCAGCTCATACCAAAGGTTCATGGGCCCGGTCCGGGTCGAACGGACGACCGGCTGATTATGAGTCAGCTGCTCTGACCATCTGAGCTACGGGCCCGACTGCGGAGTCCGGACTGGTCGAACAGCACAAATGGTAAGCGTATCCCGGCGCCTAGTCAAGCCGCAGCTCCGGCTAGGAGTCGAAATCAATGTCGCTCTCGTCGTAGTCGAAGTCGTTCATCTCGATGTCGCCCGGCTCAACCGGCTCCATATCCAGCTCCCACCCAACCTCCCGCATCTCCTCCTCCACCTCCCGC
>JBDRUJ010000195.1:0-2787 GCA_039801285.1 Caldifarciminota bacterium | reverse complement strand
TGGTATGGGTCCAGCGATAGCTGCCATAAAGCATATTGTCCGACCCGCCGCGGGCAATGCCCAGTCGCCTGATGGTAAAGAGGACCGAATCCGGCGTGCCCCGGACCCAAGAGTTGTCAGAGCCGCCAACCGCATAGTTGGCAGTGTCGGCCCTGGCGGCAAGATAGGCATAAGCGGCACTGATAATCCGCACCCGCGGTGCAAGCTCCGAGCCGAAGCCAACCTGCATCCCGAGATACAGGTTTCCAGACTGGGGAATTGAATCTATGTCATTCACCAGACCCAGAAGGACTGAAAAAAGTCCGCCTCTGGTCATGACCGGCTGACTCTCTTCCCAGAATGGCGTGCCGCCACTGGGCACGGTGTAGAGACGGAAGGTAATCTGGTAGATTGAGTCGCGGACCGCCCGGCCGGCACTGTCAGCCAGCTTGCCCTGATAAGAGAGCATCTTGGGGATTGTGATGGCATCGGCGACATCACTGACTGCCGGTTGGGGATTGACGGCCTTCTGCGGCACTACTGCCGCATTGTTACCAGCCAGTGCCACAAGGCACAAAGCCAAACATCCAAGCATCGTGGTTCCCGTTTTCATGTGTTCCTCCTGTTTGGTTAGAACCCGATGATGCGCGATAATACGCCCTGGAAACGGTGTGTCAAGTTTTGTCAGTCACTGCGCCAGGCTGTCAGATTGCTTCGTCGCTCCGCTCATCGCAATGACAAAAAAAGGCAGGTGTTCATTGAAATGACGAAAAGCCGCTCCCGGAATGAGAAAAGTCGGTCGTCGCAATGACGGGGCAGGGGTGAATCTGCAGTTACAGGGGCTAGCTCTACTCTTCGATTATCCGGAACTCGGTGCGGCGGTTCTTGGCCATGCCCTCTTCAGTTTCGTTGGATGCAATCGGCTGGGTGTCGGCGTAGCCCCGGGCGACGAGCCGTTCGGGTGCTATGTGGAACTTCTCAATCAGATACCGGCGCACCGCTTCGGCCCGAGCCTGAGAAAGCTCCCAGTTTGATGGGAACTGAGCAGTGTTGATTTCCCTGGGGTCGGTGTGGCCGGCCAACTCAACCTGGATTGATGGGTTGGCAAGAAGAATTTTGCCCGCCCGGTCAAGGACCGGCTCGAACTGCGGCAGGATGTCGGCCTTGCCGGTCTCGAAGTTGATGCCCTCAAGGACAATGGTCTGCTTCCGTTTCACAAGGTAGAAGTCGTGGCTTGTCACCCTGCCCGGTTCCACCTTCAGGGTGCAGGTCTGGGAAATGAACTCAGGGCTCGGGCCGTTGGCGGTGAGGATATAGTCGCCAGAGGGGAGGCTGCGCAGGGTGAAACTGCCTGGAGAAGGGGCGACACTCTCTTCGCCATAGACCGGGCCTTGATAGGTGATGGTGCCACCAATGGTCTGTCTGGTTGCGGCATCGTAGATTCTTCCCCAGATTGAGCCGAACTTCAGAGGCTGGAGCGCGATGATAGCGGTCTGCTCCCGGTCGCCAAGGATGAGCATGGTATCGGTCCGGGAGAGATAGCCGGCACACTGGGTCCGGATAACAAGCTGGCCGGGGCGGAGACCGGTTACCCTGAGCTGGCCGCGGCGGTCAGTCTCGGCAACGAGTTCCCGGACTCCGGAAAGGGTAACGGTCGCCCAGAGTGGTTTCATGGTCTCGGCATCGAGTGTGGTGATGAGCACACCGCCCAGACCAGAACGGGGAATGGTGCTGACCAGTCCGATGCGGTGGCCGATGCCCAGCTTGCCATATGGTGTAAGGCAGTAGTCGAAACTGAAGTTTTTCAGGGTGACACCCAGGCCGAGGGTAAGTCCGGAGAGAAAGCCCAGGGTTGAAAGGTCGGCCGGACCGGTGCGATAGCCGAGACGCAGGGCAAGGTCCTTCACGGGTGAGAACTCGACACCGCCGCGCAGGTTCAGGGCGTAGTCAAAGGGGTAGACCGCATCCAGGGTGGCTTTGAGTATAGGACTTTGGAAGCCGGCGCCGAGCCCGATTTCGGTTGGCAGACTGAACACTTCAGAAGAGTAGAACATCCGGCCGATGTTGCGCAAGGTGAGTCCGATGCCCAGAAAAGGCATGGGCCGGGCAAGAAATCCCAGGTCGGCACCAGCCCCATAGCCTGTAGCCTCGTGCAGATTTTCGAACAGTCCTTTGAGCGCCAGTCCGAAATGGTAGTCCTCAAGGAAACTGCCACCATAGCCCAAAGAGAAAGAACCGTCCCAAGTGGCAAATGTGTCACCGGGTTCATTCTGGTCGTTCCAGGACTCGATGCCCGGGTTGCCGCTATAGAGAAGGCCCAAGCCAATGGTGCCGGTCTTCAGGGGCAGTGCGGCATGGAGCAGTTCATCCTTGATGTCGGTAAACCACTGGTGATGGGAGAAGGCAATCTGCCAGTTTTGGATTTGGCCCAGGCCACCGGGATTCCAGTAAAGGGCGCTGGCATCATCAGCCAGGCCGATATAGGCCTCGCCCAGACCACTGGCCCGGACACCTTGGCCAACCCTGAGGAGGGGCATGACCGTCGTGCCCGGCCCGGTGGCAATCAGGATGAGGCTGAGAAGGGACACTGTAAGAGTCATTACCTACTGGCTCAAAGCCGTCATTTTGACCGACCGCAGGGAGTGGAGAAATCCCTCTCTCGAAAGGCTAAGGGATTCCTCAACAAGCTCGGAATGACTAAAAGGAGGCCCGGAATGACCAAATGCTGTCATTTCGACCGGCCGGTGGTTTTGACCAGCTTTTTTCTGGTCCGTTCGGTTCTGCCGGAATGGGTGTAGTCCAGGATAA
>JBDRUJ010000194.1:0-2796 GCA_039801285.1 Caldifarciminota bacterium | reverse complement strand
AGGTGGCCAATGGACGGTTGATTCTGGCAGGCACGGACCTGGACACCTATGTGCGGAAGGAGTTTGCTCTTGAAGGGAAAAACGAAGATGGCCAAGCCATCCTACCCTGCCGCAAGCTTACTGAGATTGTCCGCGAGATTCAGGGAGACAGAGTTACGTTCTATTCCAAAGAGAACAATGTTCACCTTGAGGCCGACAATATCCGGGCCACTTTTGTCCGGCTCGACCCGGCCGAATATCCTGAAGCACCGAAGTTGCCCGAAGGGGTGGTCTTTGAGTTTCCCCTTCCGACACTTTTTGAACTGTTCCAGAGTTGCAGCTTTGCCGTCTCAAAGGAGGAGACAAGACCGGCGATGACCGGTATCAACTGGGAGGTCTCAAAGACCGAGACCCGCATGGTTGCGACCGACGGACATCGGCTAGCGTTTGTTTCCCGCAAGGGCAAGTTCGCAGCCAAGTTCAAGGCGATTGTGACCGGCAAGGTGCTCAGCGCACTGCCCCAGGGTGAGGAGTCGGTGACGGTTTACGCCGACCCGACAAGAATCGGGTTCAAGTTTCAGGACACCCTAATAATCACGAAAGTCATTGAAGGGCCATACCCGGACTACGAACGGGTTATCCCCAAGGCTTATCCATCTAGGGCGGTGATGAACCGTGAGGATTTCATGGCGGTCCTGCGCCGGGCCGCGGTTCTGGCTCATCCAGTAGGCAGGCTGGTGACGCTGGAGTTCAAAAAGAACCGGCTTACCGTGCGGGCTGAGACCCCGGAGCTGGGGAAGAGCGAAGAGCAGACCGGCTGTGACTACAGCGGCGAGGAGCTGCACATCGGATTCAATGTCGGATATCTTCTTGAGATGCTCAGGCATATGAGTTCGGAGAAGGTGGCACTTGAGCTTTCAACGCCACTCTCGCCCGGGGTGCTGAAGCCGGTTGAACCGAAGCCGGATACCGAGGAGGTCTTTCTCCTGATGCCCATCCGGCTGGATTGAGCCGGAATGAATTGCAAGCTATTCACGGCTCTTTTCTTGGTATTTGCCGGGCTTTACACTATCGGTTGCGACCAGGGGTTCAAACCACCAGCTCGTGACCCTGAATATCGGGAGCCAATGGTCAACGGCTACCTGTACAAGGTCCAGTATTACGACTATTCGGTTGGTTACGAGACCTATATTGAGGTTTCAGACAACGAGGGGCTCCGGATGGTGCCCCTGGTGCTGCTCAATGGCGAAACCATCCCCATCTTCTACTACAGCCCGACACGCTATCGCTATGGCCATGAGAATCCATTTCCGGTCTATGCCCGTTACGAGCTTGAGGTCTATCACTACTGGGGCCGGGCGTTCTCAAATGTGGTGATGCCCGGTAACTTCACGGTAACTAGACCAATGGACAATTACATCCTTGACTTGGAGTCAACGCTAGTCATCACTTGGGGTCGTTCGACCGCAGCCCAGTGGTACTGGCTGGAGCTGATTGTCGATTACGACTTTCTAGACTCAAGCGGTGCCTGGGACAGTTACGAGCTCCAGATAGACACGATGATTCAGGACACCGTGATTTCCTTACGACCGTATCGGATATTTCCCAGGTCGGTGATGGATGTTCTTGAAGGTGATGGCCTAGCGATGGTCTGGTCCGGAAACGGCCCGGCAGTAGAGCCCGGGGACATGAGTAATGTGCGAGGCAACGGGTTCGGTTTCTTCAATGCTATCAACGAACCCCGCGAGCGTTACTTTTATGTTGGTGCGCCGCCGTTGTGCCGACGATGTCCGCAGGGGTCTGAGATTCGTGCCCGGATGTTGGAGCGACTGCGCAACCGGCTGAAGAATGAGTGAGATGCGTTTCGGATTTCACATCTCGATTGCCGGTGGCTTCCGGAATGTCCGAAAGCGGGCCGAGACGGTGGGATGCGAGACGCTCCAGATGTTCAGTCGGAACCCCCGGGGCTGGGCCGCGGCCGAGCTGGATGAGGCGGATGTGGTCCAGTTCCGCAAGGATATGGAGGAGGCTGAACTTGAACCGCTGTTTGTCCATGCACCCTATCTGCCCAACCTGGCAGCAGCCGAGCGAGCGGTGGCCAAGAGGTCGGTTGCGGCGCTTGTCGAGGATTTGAAACGTTGTCAGCTGTTGGGGGTGGAGTTTCTCATCTGTCATGTGGGTAAAGCGCTGGGCACAGAGGAGGAGAGGGCGATTGAACTGGTGGCCGAAAATGTGAATAGAATATTTGAGGCGGCACCGAACCGGGTGAAGCTGCTTTTGGAAAACACCGCCGGTATGGGTTCCGAAGTGGGCTACCGGTTTGAGCAGATTGGGACTATCGTGAAAAAGATTGGAGATAAGGACCGGGTTGGCGTGGTGCTTGATACGGCCCATGCGTTTGAGGCAGGATACGAGTGGCGGACAAAGACTGGTATAGACGAGACCTTGAGGCAGTTTGACAGGGCAATCGGCCTGGGTCGGCTCTATTTATTGCATCTGAACGATTCCAAGACCGAATTCGGCTCAAGGGTTGACCGGCACTGGCATATTGGACAGGGAAAGATTGGCCCTGAAGGGTTCAGGCTAATTGTGAATCACCCATTACTCAAGGGGTTACCGGGAATCATGGAGACGCCCCGCACCGGAACGGCTGACGACCTTAGGAATCTGAAGACCATCAGGAGCCTTGTCGCTTGAGAATCCGGTTCTGGGGCGGTGCGAGGACAGTTACCGGCTCCAAGCATCTGGTAAGTTCCGGCAACCACCAACTCCTTTTGGAGTGTGGGCTTTTCCAGGGCCACCGAGAGGAGGCTGAGA
>JBDRUJ010000193.1:2357-2809 GCA_039801285.1 Caldifarciminota bacterium | reverse complement strand
ACACCGCCGACCTTCTGCTCGAGATATTCGGGCGTGACCTGAAAGAGCTTTTTGCCAACGCCGCCTTTGCCCTGTTTGACTGCATGCTTGAGCAAATGCCTTCGGACGAGGACCGACAGGAGACAGTTGCGCTGGCCGCGGCCGACCTGGAAGAACTGTTTCTCGACTGGCTGCGGGAGCTGCTCTTTCTCTTCGCCACCCAGGGGTTGGTGACCGTGCGGGTAGATTTTTCGGAGCTAGAGCCAACTCGGTTGCGGGCAACCCTGTACGGAACAGACTACCGGCCCGAGCGTCACGGCCTTAAGCTGGAAATCAAGACCCCAACATATCACCAGTTTGAAATCGGGACGTTCGCGGGCGGGTACCGGGCCGTCGTGCTCTTTGATGTCTAGCGGCCCTGCCACAGGGGCGAGATGGCACGGAGCCGCTGAACCACCCGCTCCAGGGCGGCA
>JBDRUJ010000193.1:0-2347 GCA_039801285.1 Caldifarciminota bacterium | reverse complement strand
GAGGCCAAGTCAACATCCTCCTCGGTGTTGTCCTTTCCAAAGGAGAAACGCACGGGCGAGTTGGCATAGAGCGGCTCGAGCCTCAGGGCGCGGAGCGTCGGGGAGAGTTCGGCCTCACCGGAGGCACAGGCGGAACCGGACGCCACCGCAATACCCTCCAGGTCAAGGTTCATCAGCAGAGCCTCGCCCTCAACATAGCCGATACTGAAGTGGCTGACATTAGGCACCCGCCGGGTCGGATGACCGTTCAGGCGCACCTTTGGAATCCGCGTCAGCACCAGCTGCTCAAACCGGTCCCGGAGCTGCTTCATCATTGCGGCTTGAGTCGGCCACTCCCGGGCCAGCAGTTCGCAGCTCTTTCCCAAACCGATGATTCCAAGGACATTTTCTGTCCCTGCCCGCAACCCCCGCTCCTGATGCCCGCCGTGGATCAGGGAATGAATCTTCGTTCCTTTTCTGATGTAAAGAACCCCGGTGCCCTTCGGCGCGTGCAGCTTGTGTCCGGAAATCGTCAGAAGGTCAACACCTAGGTCCCGGACATCAACCTGAATCTTCCCGGCGGCTGCCACCGCATCGGTGTGGCAGAGGACACCGGCCTCGTGGCAAATGGCGGCTATCTCCTTGACCGGTTCAATAGTCCCAATCTCATTATTGGCGAGCATCACCGACACCAGGACCGTCTCTTTGGTAAGTGTGCGGCGTACATCCTCCGGGTCAATCAGACCGAACTGGTCAACCGGCAGATAGCTTATCCGCCAGCCCCGCTCCGACAGATACTGGCAGGTGGTCAGGACCGAGCCGTGCTCAATCGGGCTTGTTACGATGTGCCGTCCCCGAGCCTCAGAGGCAAAGGCGACACCCTTCAGCGCCCAGTTGTTCGCCTCGGTTCCACCGCTGGTAAAATAAATCTCTTCCGGTGTTGAGCCCAGAAAACAGGCAACCTTCTTCCGTGCTTCGGCCAAGCCTTCGGCGCACATCCGGCCGAAAAAATGGAGATTGGACGGGTTGCCGAAGACATCCTTCAGAAACGGCTCCAGCGCTGCTGCCACCCTCGGGTCAAGCGGTGTAGTGGAGTTATTGTCCAGATATACTCGTTTCACCATATTTCCTCCTTGAGTTTCAAGTGCCGCTGCCGGCGGTGCCTAACCTGACTATAGATTTCATGGCCGAGCATCATCAGGATTCCGATAACTACAAAGGTATCGGCTAGATTGAAGGTGTACCAGCGGAAACCGACTGCCCGGAGCTCGAAGTCAATGAAGTCAATCACCCTGCCCAGCCGGATACGGTCGGCCAGATTGCCCAGGGCACCGCCCAGAATCATCCCGAAGGCACAGGCGAGCCAGGAGCCTTTGGCCCTGATGCCGAGGCCGACAACCAGTGCTGCCACCAGACTCTGCACAACAACATAAACAACCGGTGGCCCGAAGGGCAGGCCGAATACCCCGTGGGGATTTTCCGAGTGAGAGAACCGAAGGATATCACCGACAATCCGCACGCTCTCGCCACGCTCGATGAGTCCGTAGACCAGAAGTTTACTCATCTGGTCAAGGAACAGCGCCGCAATTGCCGCCCAGACAAACGGTCGTCGCAACATCTGCTAAAACTTACCGCACTCGCTGGACTAAGTCAAGTCATTTATACCTTGGTCATTTCCGCGTTCGTGGGAATCCGGTTCTCTTGTTGGCAGGGACTCAGCGGATGCGGGGCAGGAAAGACAACGCCCTCCTGACTACAGGACAAATAAAGGCCTCTGCCAATGAGTCATCAGCAGCGCTTCACAATGCAATAGCCCCGGAAGTCGGAGAAAAGTTCCGACCAAGGCAGCCAATGGCCTGCGACAATGCACAGCCCGTATTCCAATTGTGAGAGGCAACAATGCTCCGGTGACTGCAGATTCTCTAATGCCGGTCCTTGTGCTGGACCGTTCTGTCAGCAGATTGGGATTGCGCGGGATTTGATTTGTTGTCACAAAACCGGTTTTGAACAGACCGGTGAAGATGTAAAGGAAGACCATCCCCTAAACGGCCTCCGGTTCATCCCTGAGATTATCCCCGGACGGCTGTCAGAAAACCGTACCGGCGCAAAACCTCTTGAAAATCTTGAAGTTACCCTGAACAAACTCAACTTTGCTAGCCCAAAGGCAAAAACTAAGAATTGCCCAGCCGGCTCGCCTTGCTTCCCCTTAAGCCTTCGGTATTCTCCGATTCCTGTCCGGGGACTACTAAGCCTGGCGGCCGATTAGACTAGATTGGGACGGGAATGTCAAACCGGTCCAAGGCGTCGGCGCTGAACACCCTGATGTGATAGTGCTGAGCGAACTGGGCGGCATCCTCTGCCAGTTTCG
>JBDRUJ010000192.1:0-2814 GCA_039801285.1 Caldifarciminota bacterium | reverse complement strand
ATGAAAATCTCTTTGTCGGTGATGATGACCCGGTCAATCCGGCCGGTGTAGAGGGTGCCGCCGATATAGGCCATGACCGGCATCTCCGAGCGGGCATCGGGCCGGGGCATGATGACGGCCCGGATTTCCGGGTGCTGGTTGAGGCGGGAGAGCTGCTCCATGACCTGCCGAATCCCGGCCGGATTGAGGCCATGGACCAGGAGGAGACGCTCAGCCTCCTTCTCGATGGCGACGTTGTTAGGCATTGCCGGCTGCTCGGAAATCCATTGCAGAAGGGCATGGATGACATCGCCCAAGCCGAGCCATTCCGGTGAGGGGTGACGGTAGTCTTTGGGGATGTTGCGGGTTATCTGCCGGATTCGCCTGGGCAGGGGTTTGACCTTGGTTATGAGCTGGCGGCCGGGCTCCTTCGGTTTCGGTTGTTCCAGGGTCACTGGTGGAGGTTCAGGGACCTCTTCGCTTCTGAGGCAGACCAGACCCGCTATCGTGACATCGGTGGTGAAGCCGGTCTCTGTTTCCTTGAGACCGAGGTAGTCCCTGAGCCAGGCGAGGGGTGTGTCTTGCAGAGTTTTATCGTTCCAGGTGCCGGTGAGGATGAGGGCGTCCTGAGCACGGGTGCAGGCGACATAGAAGATTCTTTTCTCCTCCTCAAGTTGCTTTTCGAGGTGAGTCTGGTGGAGCTCGTTATGCCTGCGGACTTCAGAGTCTGGGATATGGGAGACCAGCACCTCTTCAGGAGCGGTTTCCTCAATGACCAGGGCCTCGCCGCTCTTTTTGTTACGGAGCAGTTCCCGGTTCAGACCGGGATGGATAACAATCGGGAACTGAAGGCCTTTGGCGGCATGGACGGTAAGAATCTGAACCGCATTCTGGCCTTCGGTGCGGACATCGGCCTTTGATTCTGTGTCTCCGGCCTGTTCCAGTTCGGCGATGATTCTCAAGGGATGGATGCCTGTGGTCTCTTTTTCTTCTATGAGTGCCAGAAACTTACGCAGGTTCGCCTGACGCTGCGGCTCCCAGCAGCGCTGCCAGAGCTGCTGCTCCTGAAATGCCCTGTTGAGAATTGCCGACAACGGCTGATAGGTGACAAGACCAAGCCAGTCCGACAACTGAACAACGGCATCGGCCAGTTGCTGGCAGTTGGCTCCTGGCTGCTGGAGCCTTGACCAGAATGAGATGCCAGTGCCCTGGTTAGCGAGGAGCAGCTCGCGCTCCGGAATATTGAAGAGGGGGCCACGCAGGGTGGTATAAAGGGCAAGGTCATCGCTCGGGTCAACTAAAAAACGCAGAAGCTGAATGGCGTATTGAACCTCAGGTTCCTGATAGAAGCCGGTGCCGCCGAGAATCAGAAACGGGATGCCGGCCTGACGAAGGGCCTGCTCCAGGTGGGGCAGGTTGGTGCGGTGACGGATAAGTATGGCGATGTCACTGAAACGGCAGGGCCGGGCGGTCTCCGATTTGTCGACCTGACGTTCGTAGACTAGGAAGGGCGATTCAGAGTTGACAAACTGTCTGATGCGGCGGCAGATAATTTCGGCCTCACGGGTGCGGCACTCATCGGCTTTCCCCTCAAACCGGTCGAGGATGATTTCCACAAGGCCTGGGGCATCGTTGTTGCGGCGGCGCTCGAATGGGAGATACCTGGTCTGCCAGGGAGGGGCTTCGGGCGGTGCGGCCATGAGTTTGGAGAAGAGCCCGTTGTTGAAGTCAATGATTGTCTGAAGGGAGCGGTAGTTTTCTCTGGGCTCAAGCCGCTCCAGCCGGTTCGGACCGAGCCACTCTGATAATTTTGTGGAGGCATGGGCAAAGACCTCGACATTGGCGCCCCGGAACATGTAGATTGACTGCTTGTCGTCGCCGACGATGAAGATGGTGGGTTCGATTCCCAGCTCGGTCTTGGCACCGGCGCCCGAGCGCCATTCTTCGGTCAGTTTATCAATGATGCCCCATTGCAGAAAGCTGGTGTCCTGGAATTCGTCAACCAGCAGATGGTCGGTCTGTTCATCAAAGGCGTAGAGGATGTTCTGCCACTCTTCATGCTCGGTGAGAAGTTGCAGGGCAAGGAGCTCCATGTCGTCGTAATCAACCTGGCCTTTTTCCAGCTTTGCCGACTCATAGGCATTGAGAAACCGGTCGCGGAAGAGGGTAAAGGTTTGGCCAAACTGCTGGTAATAGAGGGCTGTCAGGATGTAACGGCGATACTCGGCCAACCGGGCGTTGAACAGCCTCTGTTCAGGAGTGCACCTCTGTTTACGGGGGCAACCATTGTTGGTCAGATAGCAGTCGCGATTCTCCTCGAGGATTTGATAAACGGTTTGCAGGTCCTCAGGGCTGAGGTCATCAGGAAACAACCGTTCGAACTCTGGGATAAGCTTCTTGCCAAGAGGGTCGTCGCGAAGCCCCTGGGCAATCTGGCGCAACTTCACCTGGTCTATGCTGGCAACACGGGAGCGGAGGATGGCGGTGCGGTTTTCAAACAGCAGATTGAGACTTTGTGAGAGTTTGGGCCAGCCCTGAACCTGGTCCCGGGTAACAAGTTCAAGAAGCCGGTGATAGCTGGGTGGGTCGGCCTCTCCCTCGGCGATGCGCATTAGGGTATCATACTTGGCACTCTCCCAGAGGGTGGCGTCATCGGTAAGGACTTCAAGCCCCGGGTCAAGACCGAGGAGCGGAGCGAACCGGCGCACGAGCGAGAAGCAGAAGGAGTGAATCGTGGAGATGCGGAGCTTCAGGCTGTTTTCCCGGAGTTCCTGGTAAAGGAGCGGGTCATGTTCCCTGAGCCTTTTGAGGATGCGTTCTTTCATCTCGGCGGCC
>JBDRUJ010000191.1:0-2840 GCA_039801285.1 Caldifarciminota bacterium | reverse complement strand
CCAGGTTCTTCGTTTCCTCTCTCATATCCTGCCACCACCACTACCGTTTCGCCCTTCAACGCTGCCCGCGCCTCAAGCGCTGCCAGAACCTCATCCACACTGCCCCGGATGACTTCCTCGTAGCGCTTGGTCAGCTCCCGGCAAACCGCCACCCGTCGCTCACCCCACAGTTCCTTCATCTCTGTGAGCAACTGCCGGACACGCCTTGCCGATTCACAGAAGACCATCGTCCGCGGCTCCCGTGCCAGTTCCGAAAGCCTCCGCCGGCGTCTGCCCCGGCGTTTGGGAAGAAACCCTTCAAAGGCAAACCGGTCCGAGGGCAGACCCGAAACAACCAGTGCTGCCAGAAGTGACGACGCCCCGGGAATCGGAATCACTCTGATATCCTGCTCAATTGCCGCCCGAATCAGATAAAACCCCGGGTCTGATATCCCCGGAGTCCCGGCATCACTGACCAGGGCGACTGCCTTCCCCTGTCTCAGCATCTCAATAATCTGAGGTGTCCGGCGCAGCTTGTTGAACTCGTGATAGGAAATCAGCCGGTTCCTGATGCCCAGTTGCTGCAAGAGCAGTCCGGTCCTCCTAGTATCTTCGCAGGCAACGATTGCCACCTTCCCCAGCACCTCACAGGCTCGCTTAGTGATATCCCCGAGATTGCCAATCGGAGTGGCGACAACATAAAGCCCCGGCTCTAAAGGCTGAATTGAATCTGGTTTGTAGCTCTTACCGCTCTGCTCCAGAATTACCCTCTCAGGCACTGATTAGCCCAATCCAACCGTTCATGACAAAAGCTCCCGCAGCGGCTCGAACTGGCGCAGCCGGACCGGGTGACGCAGTTTCCTCAGCGCCTTGGCCTCAATCTGTCGCACCCGTTCACGGGTAATGTTGAATATCTGCCCCACCTCTTCCAGTGTCCGGGGACAGCCATCGCCCAATCCGAACCTGAGCCGCAGAACCTTCTCCTCCCGCCGGGTCAGGGTCCGCAGCGCCTCCTCCAGTTTCTCGGCAAGCAGCGACACCCCGGCATCATGGGATGGCGAAGCGGTCTTTTCATCATGAATGAAGTCGCCGATAAAGCTCGATTCCTCATCATCAACCGGCTTGTCGAGCGAGACCCCGAACTGGGAAATCTTGGCCAGTGCTTCAATCTTCTCCTTCGGCGTTGACAGCCGCTGCGCCAGCTCTGCCACCGTCGCCTCACGCCCGCAGGTCTGCATGAACTTCCTCTGAATCTTGGCAACCTTGTTTATCGCATCAATGATGTGGGCCGGAACCCGCACCGTCCGCGACTGGTCGGCAATCGCTCGGGTGATGGCTTGCTTTATCCACCAGGTGGCGTAGGTAGAGAATTTGAAGCCCTTGCGGTAGTTGAACTTCTCGACCGCCTTGATGAGACCGACGTTCCCTTCCTCCAAGATGTCAGCGAACTCCAGGCCCCGGTTGATGTAACGCTTCGCAATCGAGATGACCAAACGGACATTGCCTTCAATCATCCGGTCCCGGGCCCTAAGGATCCGGTCCTCGCAGGCTGCCATCTCCGCCAGGCTCCGCTTTATCTGGCTAGGGCTCTGGCCCAAGAACTTCTGGATCTCACGGAGCTTGGCGCGCAATGTCTTCGCCTCGTCTCCCTTATCGCGGCCCTCTCGCTTCAACTGCTGAAGCTGAAAAGAATACTCCAGTGCCTTTGTCCCCTTTTCCTTGAACTCGGTTATGAAACTGTTGATAAGATGGTGCTGCAGCGAAAGTGCCTGAATTCCAGAAAATATCCGCTGTTTTGCCTCCTCAATCTTCTTCTTGGTCCTCGGGGTTCGCTTTTGGGACTCGAGTTGGATAATATGTTCCGCCTGGCGGCGAATCTCGCGCAAACTGCGGATGAACTTCATCCGGTCCCGGCCCAGCGCCTTCTTGTCAAACAAACACTCAAACTCAACGCGGGCAATCTGGTCCAGTGGCTTTGTGCCCTCTTCAACCCCCCGACACTCCTCAATCAACCGCAACACCATCGGCACCGGGTCAAACAGATACTTGATGATGCTCTTATACCCCTCCTCCATCTCGCGGGAATAGTATATCTCCTGTTCTCGAGTCAGCAGCGGCAGCTTCGACAACTCGCGAAAATAGGATTTGGTTGGGTCTTCGGTGCGCTGAACAATCGGCCTCGGCCCCCGGCGAATTCCGACACCTTCCCCCTCATCATCATGGCTCTCGGTCATCTTGATGCCGCTCCGGTCGAGGTCGGCAATGACATCCTCAAGCCGCTCTGGCGTCATCAACACCTCATCGGGCAAAAGCTCCTCCAGTTCATCATAAGTAATCCGGTTGTCAGCCGCCGCCTTCTTGTATATCGAGTCCAGCCAGTCCGGTGACTCCTTATCATCCGCCTCTTCCGGATGACTCTTCACCTTCTTGGCGACACCATCACCGACCGGTACCCTCCTCTTCCGCGACCGCTTTGCAGCTCTCATCCGTTGCTTCCTATCTGCCATGATTGTTATGCCTCCTTTCGTGGGCAATCTCCTGTAAAAGACGATTTCGTTCCCGGCTCAGAACCTCAGCCAGTTCCTCATTCCCCTCTCGATGAGCCGCGACAATCTGCTGATGGAGCCACTGCGCCCGGAACCGACGCACGCGCTCCCGGAACTCGCCGGGCGTGGGCAGCCTCTCCTGCGCAAAGGTCCATTCTGCCACCCGGTTTCTCAACGTCTCTTCTTCAATCAGGTCCATGACCATACCCGGACCAAAACCCGGCTCATCCGACCGCTCCTCGGCCAGCCGGACAATCTTGCTCAGTCCCTCATCGGCAATCGTCTCGGAGAGACAGAACTCTAGGGCAATCTGGG
>JBDRUJ010000190.1:0-2845 GCA_039801285.1 Caldifarciminota bacterium | reverse complement strand
CGCGAAGCCAGGGGTGAGCTGCGCTGGGTCGGAACCCAGTTCCCGACAGATGCCAGCGCCCAGGATGCCGAAATGGCGCTTGTGGAATATGAGGATTTTGTCTACGGCGCGGGAATGGTTGACCGGAAGGACCCGATTGGCGAATGGCGCAGGATTTCAGCCCGGCAGCGCAAACTCGTCCGCCGGCTTAACCGGCTGAAGGAAATCCGGATTGTCGGCCCGGACACCGATATCCGGTTCGGCGTCGAGGGCCGGAAATGGGTAAACTGCGACGGCCATGTGAACTTCCCAGACGGCGAGGTTTTCACCAGCCCCCAGGAGGAACTGACCGAGGGTTTTATCCGCTACAGCTATCCAGCAGTCTATGGTGGCCGGGAGGTGGAGAATGTCCGGTTGCGGTTCGAGCGCGGCCGGGTTGTTGAGGCACGCGCCGATAAGGGAGAGGAGTTCCTCCGGGCGATGCTTGAGACTGATGAGGGCGCCCGCTATGTCGGCGAGCTCTCCTTCGGCACCAACTACGCAATCAAGCGCTTTACCAAGAATACCCTCTTTGACGAGAAGATTGGCGGCACAATGCATGTTGCGCTGGGCGCCTCCCTGCCCGAGACCGGTGGCAAGAACAAATCGGGACTCCACTGGGACATGGTCTGCGACACCCGGAAGGGGTTTGTTGTCTATGGCGACGGCAGACCTCTCCTGAAGAATGGGAGGTTTGTTGGATGAAAAAACATCAGACAAAGCTTGATGAGCTTCGGGAGCTTCTCAGGTCGGCGCAGCGGAGTGAGGATGCCCAAGCCCGGCTGGTCTTGTTTCTCTATGAGCAGTTCTACCATTATGACTGGGTAGGTATCTTCCGCCTTGAGGGCAAGAACCTAGTGCTCGGGCCCTATCAAGGCAAGACACCGACCCGCTACACCACCATTCCGCTGGGCGAAGGAGTCTGCGGTGCGGCGGCTGTGACCCTCAAGACCGAGGTGGTGCCGGATGTTGACGCCGATGCCCGGTATCTTGTCTGTTTTGAGGAGACACGGTCGGAGGTTGCGGTTCCGGTGATAAAAGGCAACCGGCTCTGGGGTCTCATCACCGTTGATTCGAACCAGCCCAACGCCTTCAGCCCAGACGACGTGGCGTTCCTTGAGGCTGCGGCCCGACTGCTCGCCGAACGGGTCTAGCCCGGCCGGTCAGGGAATGTCAAAGGAGAAGTGCTGGCTGAGGTCGGTCCACTGTTCAACCCAGTAATCACCAAAGGCCGTCGGCTCGGGAGCATAACCGCCCGTGCTAGGTATAAGCCGGTAGCGCCCCTGATACCGTTGCGCGGTAATTATCTGAAGCCACTCGCCGAGCGCATCAATATCCTCATCGGTGTTGTAGATTCCGATTGATGCCCGGACCGCACCAGGAAGGTTCGAGTAGTTGCCGGTGCATAGCTCCTGACTCAGCTTCCGTACTGTGGGAGGGTCAAGGTCCAAGAGGCGGAGCATGTAGGGATGGGCACAGAAGAGGCCGCAGCGGACTGCAATTGCCCCCTCGCAGCCGAGGATGGCGGCAACCAGAGAATGGCGCCAACCGTTAATGTTGAAGGCAAAGACCGGCAGCCGGTCCTCAAGGCGCTGCGCCGCGGTGGCTCCATAGATTCTCATGCCCGGGGTCTTATTCAGGCAGTCAACCATCCGGTGGGCAAGTCGCCCCTCGTGCTTTCGGATTCTGTCCCAGCCCGCCTTTTCCAAGAGCCGGCAGGCGGCAGCCAGCGCCACAGCACCGACCACTGCCGGTGTGCCGGCCTCTTCGCGGCCCGGCAGCTCGTTCCAGAAGACCTTGTCACTGGTAACCAGATGGACGACGCCGCCGCCGACAAGGTCCGGTTCAACCTGACCGAGCAGCCTCCGGTCGCCTACTAGGACCCCGACACCGAACGGCGCGTACATCTTGTGACCGGAGAAAGCCAGAAAGTCAATATGTTCCGGGTCGGTGTGTTTTTTCATGTCAATCGGCCGGTGGGCGGCAAGCTGGGCTGCATCAACGACAACTCGCGCGCCGGCCTCATGGGCGAGCCGGGCAATCTCATGAATCGGATTGACAAATCCGGTGACATTTGAGGCGCCGGTGACCGCCACCAGCTCCACCCGGCCCCGGAACTCAGCCAAGAGCTGCGTCAGGTGGTCCAGGTCGAGTGCGCCGTCGGGCCTAGTCTCGATTGGGACCGTCCGGCAGCGCCGACGCCATGGGAGGTCGTTGGAGTGGTGCTCCATCAGTGTTGTCAGGACGATGCCCCCGGTCCGGAAAGGATAGAGCCGCGCCAGCTTGTTGAGTGCCTCGGTGGTGTTGCGGGTGAAGATAACCACATCATGCTCGGGGTCGGCATTGACGAAGCGGCCAATGATGGTGCGGGCTTCTTCAAAAGCCCAGGATGCGAGCCGACTCCTGAAACCGGTCCCGCGATGGACATTGGAGTAGTGGACAAGAAAGTCGCACACCTTGGTGAGGATGGGCTGGAGCGTAGGGGTTGAGGAGGCGTTGTCGAGATTGACGAACCGTCGCTCACCATTTAGTGTCGGCACCGGCCGGTCCTGTCCCACAACCATTTCGGGCAATTGGGCGAAGAACGATTCGGAACTCATGTTATTAGCGCGGTTGCGTTAGTTCTTGAAGGCATGGCAACTATTGATGTTAGCTGGTGAACTTCACCAGTCAAGCCCTGGGGCGGGTGGGGTGGGGTAGGGTCAGCTGTGTATGTGGCCAAGACATCGTTACCACCCTGGAGCGTGATGTCAGAGCTGATTGTATCCAGAATCACGGGTGGTAGCAATGCCAGTCGCCGCGGCAGCTTCCGGCCCAGCAGTTCTTG
>JBDRUJ010000189.1:2556-2910 GCA_039801285.1 Caldifarciminota bacterium | reverse complement strand
CTGGAAGGCGGCCTTTCTGGCCGGACATTTGGTGTCCGAACCGACATCCGGCAGGAGATAGCGGCCATTATTCTTCACGAGAAAGGCCGTCTGATTGGCGAGGTAGACATCGAGCGCAAACCACCCGGCCGGGGAGTTATTCTGTGGGACGCCGGTGTCAGGGAGGAGCTGCGGGGCAACGGGCTATGCGCCATCATGACCTATTGTATCTTCCGTGAGCTGCTGCTTATCCAGCGGAGGGCCTTTTTCAAGATTCGGATGATCCGTCTTCATAAGAGCTAAGGGGGTGAAGTTCAGACGCAGAACATCGGCATGGGTGTGGTTGCCGCCCGACTGGGGTTTACGCCAGAGCTG
>JBDRUJ010000189.1:0-2546 GCA_039801285.1 Caldifarciminota bacterium | reverse complement strand
TAATGTAGAGGTCTTCCCGGGAAACAACGGCCAGCCGCCAGGACTCAAGATAAACCTGCGGGTTGACCCGTTGACCATAATCGGCTTCATCCTTTCTCCAGATACGATGAAGCCGACCGCGAGTCTGCGGACCTACCTTGAGATAAAGGACGACGACTGGCAGCTGCGCAATTGGGCAGCCAAGGGCCTGCTCTTAATCAATGGCAACTACTCCCTCCGGGCGCCCAACATCAACCACTTTGTGAACCGGCTGGCGGTTGATGAAGAAGAGGCCCGGCTCTTCCGGAGCAAAATCCAGGGGGTCTAGCCGCTCCGAGTAGCAAGGAGAGCGTCGGAACGGTTCTAAACGGCCCGGTGGCATAATCTTCCCGCTGGTAAATGAGACCGTCAGCGGCAAGGAATGAGTCTTAGAGAAACCGGCACGGTCTCGGCGGTGCCGCGAAAGGGCTAAGACGCCTCAATCGGAAGGCTGGAGAAGGGCTGAAACTGAATGAACTGGTCAAAGAGCGGCCTCTTGCGGAGCCGGAGGTCTCGCAGGTCCTTGGTAATGTCGAACTCTATTTCCCGCAGTTCGGGTGTGCATTCCAAAAGGCCAAACCAGGCCAAGGGCTCCAAAACCCGGTGGAAGAGGAGGTCGAGCTGAAACTTCTCCTCCTGAGCGATAATCTCATTCCAGACCGGTCCGAGAAGGAGTTCATCAGGTATGCGGTGGAGAGGAACCCATTCCCGGGCAACGATGGTGAGGCGCCAGAGGAGAATCGCGATAGTGTCCTGGAGGAGCGGGGTCTGGGCAAAGCCCCAGAGATTGTCGAGGTTGAACTTACGGAAGAAGGTGAGAAACAGCCGGTGGTAAAGTTGGCCGGCCCGGTCATCCTCAAGCAGCGGCAAGACGGTGCGCGGGACATAGAGCCGGCCCCGGCGCTTCCGCACCAGATTACCCAACTGGCAGACACTGTTGATGATTTTCAGTGGCTTGACATCGGACTCGTCAATCTTTCTGAAGCATGAACGCAGCGGTGCGATGAACCCTCGCGGCCATTCCAGGTGCTCAAGCAGCCGGGCGACATATGCCCGCTTGAGCCAGCCGCCCGGGGTGAGCGGTGCGCCATCGTTTTCCACCATCAGTCGCAGAAACCGCCGCGCCTGGTCAAAGAACCGGGTGGACCCGACCTGGTCAAGACTCAGGTCGTCCCGTAACCGTAATGGCGAATCGGCCGAGCACCAGTCGCAGGAGAGCAACTCAAGGATAAAGAGGTTAAACTCTAAGAGGTGTCGGGTCGCCAGGTCCAAGCGGAACCCGGGGTCGGAGAATGGGGTTGTATCGTCGAGAGTCATTGCAGCCTCAAAGATAGTCGCACGATTATTGCTGTCAAGTTTTCATTATTTCTGATTCTCATCCGGGCGGAAACGCGACCGCCCTAAATATTAGATGGGAACGGGGAAGTCAAACCGGTCCAAGGCGTCGGCGCTGTAGACCTTGATGTGGTAATGCTCGGCGAACTGGAGGGCATCCTCTGCCAGTTTGGGTGCAGCAATCAGGATGATGTCCTGGGCATTGACATCATAGGCCTTGGCGTAAAGCTTGATGACCTCCTCGGAATCGACCGCTTTCTCGGCGCTGGCAAAGCCGACGACAATCCGATGCTCCAGGGGGCCGGTCCGTTTCGCGGCGAGCATATCGAGACGGTGCTCAGCACCCGAGCGGCCGATAATATGAACGTCTTCCTGAATCTCATAACCCTCCCGGACGAGACACTCCCGCACCTTGGCCTTCGGGATGCGTTGGGCGCGTAGTTGAGCGAGCTGGGCGTGATTGGGGAGATAGCGGTACATCACCAGCTCCCGGACATCATCCTTCTCGTAGCTTCGACCACAGTCCCGGCAGTGCCACTTCTCCCCCGGAGCCGCCATTAGTTCTCCGCAGGTCTGGCACTCGAACTGAACGCCGGCCCGGTCATAGTCGTCCCCAATCAGGGTCAGTTCGCGCCGGCACTTGGGGCAGCTGCGGCCGGAGCCCCTTAGAAATACCCTTTCCGGGGCGGTGTAGTTGCAACGCTTGTGGACAAGCATTTGCTGCCGGACGAGATTCGGCGAGGCACACTTGATGCAACTCGTGATGAGTCTCAGGGCCTGAGAGTTGCAGGCCGGGCAGAACTGGACCTTGTCGTAGAACTCCCGGTCGAGATAACCGAGACGGTGCAGGTCGTCAAGCAGGCGCAGAGCGAACTCGGCATCAACGCCCAGCTCCTTTTCAATGAAGGGGTAGCTGACCCAGCTGTCACGCCGGGGGGCGAAGACCGGCTCCAAGCCTGGAACCTTCTTGCTTAGCAGCAGCTCAAAAAAATTGATTATTCTAGAGTCCAGCACCTCAGCTCCTTCGTTCGCCTTGGTCTAAAAAATTATACTCAAAATTCATCCCAAGTCAACTCAGTTTTATTTCTGGGTAGTGTCAAGAATTTTGTGTAAATTGGTATTTGGGCCATAGCGGGCGCTTCTGCCATTGTCGGTTGTACTTCACAAACAGCATATAGACAATCCGGTTGCAG
>JBDRUJ010000188.1:1447-2912 GCA_039801285.1 Caldifarciminota bacterium | reverse complement strand
GGCTGATAAGTTCTTCAAAGACCTGCCTTGCCTCCCAGACACTGCCTGCCTGCGTGCCGGGAAAAGGTCGGTGCTGGTGTTGTCTTAGAAACTCGTAAAGTCTCTCATAATTACCAGCCGCAACCTCAGCCTCCACCTCACTGGGCAGATTGGTGATATGAATCGGCAGGATTCCGATACCGAGCTGCTCCAATGCCATCCGGTTGATGCGCGCCGTCTCATCAATCACAATCCGGACCGGCCGGCTCATCATGCCACCTCACCGATAGAAAACCGCAGCCTGGCCCACATTGTGCTTCTATCCTAAACAGCACCGGATAGCTGTCAAGTTATCCTCGTCTTTCTGCTTCTCGGCTTATAAACACCCCGCTCTTCAACTGGATTGATTCCACCAAGGAGCCGGACAGCCTGCTTTACCAGCTTGAGGCAGGATTCAGGTTCAGCCATGATTTCCCTGCCCGAAAAGCGTAGAATCCGCCAGCCGGCAGCGGTCAGCCGGTTGTCCCGGTTCCGGTCGAGCTTTACCTTTGCCGGTCCGGTGTGATAGGCATCACCGTCACACTCGATGTTCAGGTTCCCATCCCGGCAAAAGAGAGCTAAATCCAGCATATGTCCATTCTCCCCATCATAAACCACAAACTGTCGCTCCGCTTCCAACCCCTCTTTGCACAAAAGGGAAAACAGCCGCTCTTCGATTTGACTGGTGCGGAAGAGCTCATTGATTTCCCGTGCCTTCATCAGTCGTTCCAGGCTGGTCGGAATGAAGACTATACGTCGCCAGCGTCTGCTCGGTATCGGTCTGGGAAGTCTCTGCAGCTCACCAATGTCAATCCGAAAGTAAACAGCATCGGCGCGCGGGTGGTCAAGCTCATCAGGCAGTAGTTCCCGGCGTCTGACCCGGCTGATACCCTTGACCTCGGCGTAGTAGTTCACCGCCCATCGCTCGCTACCGAACGTGCTGGTCTGATAGAATGCCAGGAACCTGACCCGCTCCAACCCATCTGGCGCGGTTCTCACCGGAATCCGATACCAGTGCTTGGTCTTGACCAGCCGCCAGTCCTTCCTGCGAGTCACCACGCCTACTAGTGCCGGTGTCTCCGGCTTGAACAATCGAACCCGGAACCACAACCTGCGGCCAGCCATGACCAATTCTATGTCCTAATCTCAAGACCAGTCAAGAACGACTACCCTTCTTGACCCTTGCTCTTTGACCGTTATAATCGGGCCGATGCAACATTCTACCTCAAACGCCGAAAAGAAGCGGATTCTCACCGGTGACCGGCCCACCGGGCCATTGCATTTGGGCCACTATGTCGGCTCGGTCAAGATGCGTGCTGAACTGCAATCGGAATACGACACCTTCATCATCATCGCCGACATCCAGGCACTCACCACGAACTTCGACCATCCTGAGAAACTGCGTGCCGATGTACTGAATGTGGCGCTCGACAATCTCGCCTGCCAC
>JBDRUJ010000188.1:0-1437 GCA_039801285.1 Caldifarciminota bacterium | reverse complement strand
TGTCCAGCAGCTTTCCCACAACCCCACGATAAAGACCGAAGCCCGCCAGTATGAGTTTGGCCGGTCAATGCCCTACGGCTTTCTCGGTTATCCGGTCAGCCAGGCGGCCGACATCACCTTCTGCCGCGCCCATCTCGTGCCGGTCGGCGAAGACCAGCTTCCCCACATCGAGCTCACCCGTAAGATTGTCCGGAAGTTCAACACCCTCTATGCACCGGTCCTCATCGAGCCTGAGGCAAAACTCAGCACCGTCCCGCGCCTGCCCGGGCTCGACGGCAACACTAAGATGTCCAAGTCGCTGGGCAACGCCATCTACCTCTCCGACTCAGCCGAAGAGGTGAGGCGGAAGGTCGGACTTGCCGTCACCGACCCGGCCCGCATCCATCCCACCGACAAGGGCCACCCAGAGGTCTGTGCAGTCTTTGCCTATCACAAGGCTTTCAATCCTGAAGGTGCCACAGAGATTGAACAGCGCTGCCGGGAAGGCACCATCGGCTGCGTCCCCTGCAAGAAACACCTGACCGATGTTCTCAACCGTTTCCTTGAGCCGATTCGGGAACGGCGCGCCCAGTATGAAAAGCGTCCCGATTTGGTCTGGGACATCCTGAAAAGAGGAACGGCCCGTGCCCGAACCGAAGGCGCCAAGACAATGGCACTGGTGCGCGAGGCGATGAAGGTCAACTACCTCTGAGGCAGGTTCCGATTCGTCAGCCGCGATTTGGTATCATCGTTGCCGCCGGTCAGGGCCGGAGGTTTGGCGGCCTGAAGCAGTTTGCCTTGGTCCAGGGCAAGCCGCTCATCCAGTTCAGCCTCCGTGCCTTTGAACTCTGCCCCGATGTCACCGGCTATGTGCTGGTGGTGAATCGCTCCAAGCTTAGCGAGGCCAGAGCCCTGGTCAAGACCCTCCGGCTCAGAAAGGTGCTGGCGCTTGTGGCAGGAGGCAGCGAACGACAGGAATCGGTAGCCAACGGCCTGGCCTGCCTTCCCGAGTCCGGCTTTGTGGCGATTCACGACGGTGTCAGGCCCTTTGTCACGCCCCGAATGTTGTCCTACGGGTTCAAAGTCTGCCAGCGCCACCAGGCAGCCGCCTACGGCACATTCGTCACCGATACCCTCAAACTTGTTCGAAATGGCTGGCTAATCAGGACAATAGACCGCAATGGAGTCGTTGCCATCCAGACCCCACAGTTCTTCTCCCTGCCATTGCTGCGCCGCGCCATGGTTAGTGCTCCGAAGGCAACCGACGAGTGCGCGCTGGTGGAAAGGCTCGGCATCAGACCGCGTCTCTTACTTTCACCCGGAATCAATCTCAAGGTGACGACCCGCGCAGACCTGAGGCTCTGCGAGACGCTCCTGTGAAAAGAAAACGGGTTGTCGTCTTCGGCTCAACCGGCTCTGTCGGCCGGGCCACACTTGAAGTGATTGAACACCTTTCCG
>JBDRUJ010000187.1:0-2933 GCA_039801285.1 Caldifarciminota bacterium | reverse complement strand
TGATTGAGGCCGGATATATATACATCGCCCAGCCGCCCCTCTACCGGGTGCGCCACGGCAAGACCGAGGCCTATCTCTACTCCGACGAGGAGCTGGCCGAGTTCCTGCGCAAGGCCAAGTCGGGACAGGTCGAGGTAGCCCGCTACAAGGGCCTGGGCGAGATGAATCCGGAACAGCTCTGGGAGACGACGATGAACCCGGAGCGTCGGACCCTGAAGCGGGTGACGATGGAAGACGCCACCGAGGCCGACGAAGTCTTCCGGATTCCGATGGGTGAAGCGGTTGAACCCCGCCGGGAGTTTATTGAGAAGCACGCCCGGCAGGTCGAGAACCTCGACGTCTAGCTACTGAGCGCCGTAGCCCCCGCCCGAACCGAAGCTCGAGAGTATTGCCATGTAGGGCATGATGATAGCCACAATCAGGAAGACGGCCGCCACGCCCATGAAGAGAATCATTATCGGCTCAATCATGCCGGTCAGGTTCTTGACCGCATACTCAACTTCACTGTCGTAGTAGTCGGAGACCTGACGGAGCATGTCATCAAGCGCCCCGGACTCCTCGCCGGTTGCCACCATCTGGACGACCATCGGCGGAAATACGCCCACCTCCCGCATCGGTGCGGCCAGTCCCCGGCCTCTCCGGACACTCTCCGCCAGCCGGTCAACCGCCTGAGCCAGATAGACGTTGCCCACCGTCTTGCCGACCAGATTCAGGCTCCGCAGAATCGGCAGACCGGTGCGGTCCAGGGTCTCGAACATCCGGGCGAACCTGGAGAGCGCCATTTTGTAGATGATTGGACCAAAGACCGGAATGCGCAGCTTTGTCCGGTCCCACCACAACCGTCCCGCAGCAGTACGGATGAACATATAAAACAGCACCGCAACCCCAGCAAGCAACAGAACAATCAGATACCAGTACTTGGCCATGAAGTCGGTGCCCCAGATGAGAATCTGAGTGGGCAGGGGCATCTTGCCGCCCACGGTGGTGAGAAGCTGGACGAACTTGGGCAGAACAAATGTGGCTAGGACCGCCACGGCAACCACAAAGGTGCACATCAAGATAATGGGGTAACGCATCGCGCTGCCGACATCCGACTTTAGCTTTCGCTCGTGGTCCAGAAGCAGGACCAGCCGGTCAAGGATGTCGTCGAGCACACCACCGGTCTCACCGGCCCAGATTGAGTTCACGTACAACTCGTTGAAGATGCGCGGAAACTTGGCTAGGGCCACCGACAGCGATGCACCACCCATCAGGTCCTTGCGGATGGCATCAAGTGCCCGGGCCAAAGGTTTGGATTTGGTCTGGGCCTGAAGCGCACCGATGGCCGAAAGCATCGGCAGACCGGCGCGATGGAGGGTGACAAACTGCCGGGTGAAGTTTATCAAGTCAACAGGCTTGACCCTTTCAAAGAGCCGACCGATGTCAATCGCCGGGCCGGCCGCAACCTTCTCCTCGCGGATGCTTATCGGAACATAGCCCAGGGTATCAAGGCGCTCGGTAACGGTATTGATGTCCGTCCCTTCCAGAGTCCCAGAAATGATTTTACCTTCCTTGTCGCGAACCTTATATCGGAATAGCGGCATTACTCCTCCTTACGGTCGGAGTCGGACGCGTCCGACCTCTCTGACATGCTATTCAACCCTCTCGGCCTCATCCATCACCTCTTCAATCGTGGTGACACCGCTCACCACTTTGCGCATGCCATCCTCCCAGAGCGTCCGCATGCCGTACTCCCGTGCCAAGGCCCGGATTGCCGAAGTGGGCGGCCGGGTGACCACCAGCTCCCGGATGCGGTCATTCATCTTGAGGACTTCGAATATCCCGATTCGGCCCTGATAGCCAGTGTTGCGGCACCGGTCGCAGCCCTTGCCCTTGTAGAACTTGGTGCCGGCCGGCAATCCCAGTTCCTCGAGCATCTTCGGGGGCGGGTCATAGGCCACCTTACACTTGGAGCAGATGCGGCGCACCAGTCTCTGGGCAACGACGCCCTCCAGACCGGAGGCCACGAGGAACGGCTCGATACCCATATCAATCAACCGGGTAACGGTTCCCGGAGAGTCGTTCGTGTGAATCGTCGAGAAGACAAGCTGACCGGTCAGTGCCGCCCGGATTGCCACACCCGCGGTCTCGGCATCACGAATCTCACCAATCATTATCACATCCGGGTCCTGCCGCAGGATGTGGCGAAGCCCGACGAGATAGGTGTAACCGGCCCGCTCGTTCACCTGGGACTGGCAGATGTCATCAAGGTCGTACTCCACCGGGTCCTCAATCGTGATGATGTTCTTGTCGCTGGAACGAATCTCGGCAAGGATGGCGTAAAGGGTGGTGGACTTGCCGCAGCCGGTCGGGCCGGTGATGAGGATCACTCCGTGCGGCTTGGCAATCATCTCCCGCATGATGACCGCGCTCTCCTCCATCAGCCCGAGCTCGTCAAGCGAGAGCAGCCTCATCCGGTCGAGAATACGCATCACCACCGTCTCACCATAGGTGGTGGGGAAGGTCGAGACCCGGAAGTCAATCTCCCGGCCGTCAACGATTGCTCCGTAGCGGCCATCCTGCGGCACCCGCTTCTCGGCGATGTTCATCCGGGACATGATTTTGATACGGGAAACAACGGCAAGCTGAAGTGCCTTCTTGGGTGAGACAATCGGATGGAGGATGCCGTCAATCCGGAACCGGACCCGCAGACCCTCCCGGGTCGGCTCGATATGGATGTCCGATGCCCGTTCCCGCACCGCCCGGATAATCATCTGATTGACCCAGCGCACCACCGGCGCCTCGCTCGCCATCTCCTCAAGCTTGCGCGGCTCAAGCCCCTGCTCAGCTGCGGCCGCGGCGGCCGTTCCTTCAGCCGCCTCCTCAACCGGCAGGTCGTCGAGACTGGTGATTTCCGGCTCATCCGGCAACTCCTGAGTCTCGGGAGCAGAATA
>JBDRUJ010000186.1:2434-2933 GCA_039801285.1 Caldifarciminota bacterium | reverse complement strand
GAGCGCCGCTTTCCCGGTTACGGGCTGAACCGGCACAAAGGCTATGCCACCAGGGAACACCTGATGGCCCTGGCCCGGCTGGGTCCTGCCCCCATCCACCGCCGCTCCTTTGGACCGGTGCGCCTAATCCTAGTGCAGGCCGGAATATGAGTCGGACCTGTCCGACCGGTCAGACATCCGGGAAGTCGGACCTGTCCGACCGGTCAGACATCCGGGAGTTGGGCCGGGTTGGGGAAGATTGGGCACGCCACTATTTAGAAAAAAAGGGCTATCGCCTCCTCGATTCCAATGTCCGGTCTCGACTGGGCGAGATTGACCTTGTGTGCCAGGACAGGACGACGATTGTCTTTGTTGAGGTCAAGACGCGGCGCTCGAATCGGTTCGGCCTTCCCGCTGAGGCGGTCGGGCCTAAGAAACAGATGCGGCTGCGCCGCCTTGCCGAGGAGTATCTGATTGCCAACCGCCGGGAAGGGCAGGATGTCCGGTTCGATGTGGTGAG
>JBDRUJ010000186.1:0-2424 GCA_039801285.1 Caldifarciminota bacterium | reverse complement strand
ACCGGAGATTGAGCACCTCAGAGGCGTTTTTTGATGCTCGCAACCATCCTCTCGACCTCGGTCTTCGGTGTTGATGGTTTCATCGTCTCAGTAGAGACCGATGTCGCCCATGGACTGCCGGCCTTCAACATCGTCGGTTTGCCCGATGCGGCGGTGAAGGAGTCCCAGCATCGCGTTCAGGCGGCCATCAAGAACTCCGGCCTCACCTTTCCTAACCGGCGCATAACAGTGAATCTAGCTCCGGCCGACATCAAAAAGGAAGGCGCCACCTTTGACCTGCCTATCGCCCTCGGCATTGTTGCCGCTGCCGGGGTCATCAGTCCCAGCGCCTACCGGAACTACGCCATTATCGGCGAGCTATCGCTTGATGGCACCGTTCGCCCCTGTCGCGGTGTAGTATCAATGGCCCTGGCGGCCCGGGCTGCCGGACTCAGTGGTCTGGTTGTGCCCATGCAAAATGCCCCTGAGGCGGCAATGGTTCAGGGACTACCGGTCTATGGCGTCCACTCCCTGACCGAATGTGTGAACTACTTCAAAGGGGCAGCCCGCCTCGAACCGGTTCGTGTGAATGTCAATCTCCTTTTCCAGCAGGCTTCAGTCCCCCAGGTTGACTTCTCCGAGGTCCATGGTCATGCCCATGCGAAACGTGCCCTAGAGATTGCCGCGGCCGGTGGGCATAATGTCCTGATGGTCGGCCCACCCGGTGCCGGCAAGACGATGCTGGCACGGCGGCTGCCGACAATCATGCCGCCCTTGACCCTTGAGGAGGCGCTCGAAGCCACCAAGATTCATTCGGTAGTTGGAACGCTCTCCTCCGACCAGCCGATTGTTGCCCAGCGGCCGTTTCGCGCCCCCCATCACACCATCTCCGATGCCGGGATGATTGGCGGTGGTGGCCCGGTCCCGAAACCGGGTGAGGTTTCATTGGCGCACAACGGTGTGCTGTTTCTTGATGAGCTGCCGGAGTTTCACCGCGATGTCCTTGAGGCACTGCGTCAGCCCCTGGAGGATGGGGAGGTGACGATTGGGCGGGCAAGGTCAACCCTGACCTTTCCCGCCCGGTTCATGCTGGTCTGTGCCATGAACCCCTGCCCCTGCGGCTTCTATGGCGACCCGCGTCATCCCTGCTCCTGTTCGCCCCAACGGATCCGCCGCTACCGGTCGAGAATCTCCGGTCCGCTCCTTGACCGGATTGATATTCACATCGAAGTCCCGGCCCTGAAGTACGACGACATCGCGGCGCGACGTCCGGCCGAAAGCTCAGGTGCCATTGCCCAGCGCGTCGCCCACGCCCGGGAGATTCAGGTGCGGCGATTCCTCGGCGCCGGGACGCGGCGGCCGGTCTATGCCAACGCCCAGATGGGGCCACAGCTCATCAAACGCTACTGTCCAATAACCCCTCAGAGTGACGAGATTCTCCGACAGGCGATCGACCGGCTGGGTCTTTCGGCCCGCGCCTATCACCGGGTTCTGAAGGTTGCCCGAACCATCGCCGACCTTGAGGGAACCGGCGAGATTCAGCCCAGCCACATTACCGAAGCGGTGCAGTACCGCAGCTTTGACCGGGACATCTGGTGACTGAGAAATCAAAAGGAGGAAAGATGGATTTAGCACAGAAAATTCTTGAACGTTCAGCCCAAGTGGCGGTGATTGGCATCGGTTATGTCGGACTCCCGATGTGTGTTGAAATCGGCCGGGCCGGTTTCCGGGTATTCGGCATTGATGTTGACCGGGATAAGGTGACGGCGGTGAACAAGGGACGGAGTTTTATCGGCGATGTTCCATCCGGGGCAATCGCCGAGGTTGTCAGCAAGGGTCTGTTTCGCGCCACCACATCGTATCGAGTCTGCAGCCGGTGCGATATCATCAACATCTGTGTTCCGACACCATTCACGCCTACCAAAGACCCTGATGTTTCCTACATAATTGCCGCCGGCCGGCAGATTGCCCGCTACCTTCATCGCGGGCAACTGGTGGTCCTGCGCAGCACCACTTATCCCGAGACAACCGAAAAGGTCCTGCAGCCGATTCTTGAAGGCTCGGGTCTGAAGGTCGGGACCGACTTCCATCTGGCATTTGTCCCGGAACGGATTGACCCGGGCAACCGTCAGTTCACCACTCGAACAACACCGGTGGTTGTCGGTGGCGTAACCAAGGCCTGCACCCGCATCGCCGAACTCTTCTACGCCCAGTTTGTGGAAAAGGTCGTTACCGTCTCATCCCCCCGGGTTGCCGAGATGTCCAAGCTTCTGGAGAACATCTTTCGCAGTGTCAACATCGCTCTGGTCAATGAGCTGGCCCGGATGTGTGACCGGCTGGGTGGCATTGACATCTGGGAGGTCATTAGTGCCGCGGCAACCAAGCCCTTCGGCTTTATGCCATTTTATCCCGGCCCGGGTATCGGCGGCCACTGTATCCTGATTG
>JBDRUJ010000185.1:0-2950 GCA_039801285.1 Caldifarciminota bacterium | reverse complement strand
GGATTGACCGGGACGCGACCGACCTGGTAGGAATGCTGATTCCGGATGGTTATATAACACTCGTCGGTGTCATCGGCCAGTATGCGCCCAATCCGCCCCATTTCGGCGGCTATCAGCTCATGCCCAGGATGCTGTCGGACCTCGGTGTTCCCCAGCGGCCGCTGCTGACCATCCGGAAGGTTCAGGAGCCCGGGCCTGATGGTGTGACACCCAGGCTGCTAGATTCGATTGTCCGGGTGCGGGGTCGCATCACCGGCCCGGCAAGGGTATTCACGACCGGCTCATCCAAGAGCCTTTACATTCAGGACTCAACCCAAGGCATCAATATCTATGGCTGCCGGTTCAGCACCAGCCAGGAGCGGTTCTTGGAAAGTCTGGGTGTGGAATGGGAGGTGGTGGCAAGGGTGAGCGAATACAACGGCCTGACCGAACTTGTTGAAGGGACGATGTGGGTTTCAGACACGGTGCGGGATTATGTGCAGCCCAGGCTTCTGCCCTTCAATACCGGCCTTTCCGAAGGAATGGAGAGTAATCTCTTAATGGTTGTCGGCGATGTCATCTCCGGCCCGGTCCGCTCCGGCTCCGGGTATAATGTTGTCATAAAGAACGGAACCCCGGCAATCAACATAAGGATAGGCGACAATACCGGCATTCCGGTCACAGGGATAGTTGCCGGCCATAAGGTACGGTTTATTGGAATCTGCGGCCAGTACGACTACGAAGCGCCCTACACAACCGGCTACCAGCTATTGCCGCGATTCGCCGAAGATGTGCGGGATACCACTTCACCGGTCGGGCCGACCGAGCGGCTCGTTCTGGACAGCATCACGCCCAACCCGTTTGTTCCCGGTGAGGGACAGGTGGCGACAATTCAGGTGAACTCGCCCAGAAGCGGCTACCGGCTCACGGTTGCCATCTATGACCTTGAGGGCAGGCTGGTGAAGGAGCTTCTGGCCAACGGGCCAGGGGGGTACTACGACCTGAAATGGGACGGAACTGATGGAATTGGCCGGCCCAAGGCTGCCGGGATTTATCTTGTAAGTGTCAAGGCGTCAACGGGCGATGGCCGAACCGAGACAATCACCAGGCCGGTAGTGCTTGGTGTCCGGCTGAGATTGAGATAACGCTAGCCGGGCGCCTTTTTTCTGCGGGCAGCAGCCCTTTTCACTATAATCACGACAAGGCCGGCGAGGCAGAAGAGAATGAACCAGTCGCCATAGCGGCGATAGGGGGTTGAGCTCAGAGGCCGGGGAACTGAGCCGGTCAGAATCGCCTGGGTGAAGAGGCCGGTTCGCTTCAGGACCCGGCCGAAGGGGTCAACAACATATGAGATGCCGTTGTTTGCCGAGCGGACCATCGGAACGCCCAGTTCCACGGTGCGCATGATTGCCAGCTCAGCATGCTGGTAGGCTCCAGGCAGCCGTCCAAACCAGCCGTCGTTGGTGACAACGACCAAGAGCTCTGAGCCGCGGCGGACAAACTCCCTGGTGAGGTCGGGAAAGATTGCCTCAAAGCAGATGAGGCCGGAGAGTCGGCCATGCCGGAAGTTGAAGACGGTGTGGTGCCAGCCCCGGTCCCAGTTGCCCATGTCGCTTGTGCCGATGAGCCGGCGCAGGAATGGGAGCTCATCAGAATAGGGAATCTTTTCCGAGAAGGGGACAAGCCGCATCTTGTAGTAACGCTGGGCAATCGGCTCTTCTTCGGGCCGGATGAGGACTGCGCCGTTGTGCCAGGTGTGATGAGTTTCGTCGTAGATTGGGGTGCCGGTGAAGATTTCCAGGTCCAGCGAGTCGGCAAGCCTGTGCAGGGCCGGGCCGATAGAGGTGGAGCGGGTGACATCAACCAGTGTTGCGGTTTCAGGATAGATGACGAGGTCAACAGCGGTTGAGCAGCGGGCGGCGCGGGTGAGCCGGATGAGGTCGGTCTGGATGCGCTCGCGGGCTGCCCAGTCGCCCTTGTCCAAAGGCGAGACATTGGGCTGGATGATGCCTGCCAGAAACCAGGGCCGGTTGGGCCGGATGTGGAGCCGGGCATAGAGCAGGGGCAGAAGAAATGCGAGGAGGAGCGCAAGGACCGACCACAGCCGTCCGGGCCGAAATAACAGGCGGTAGCAGAAAAGGTTGATGAGCATGACCCAGGCCGAGAGGAGATAGACCCCACCAAGAGCGGCAATCTGGATGAATGGAACCCAAGGTGTCATGGTGTAGCCCAAAAGGTCCCAGGGAAAGGCAATCTGGAACTTGCTGCGGAGGAATTCAAGCAGGGGGAGGAGCAGTGGTGCCGACCAGATGCCCGTGCGCCGGACCAGGATGGCGAAGATGCCAATATATAGACCGAGATAGGCGAATAGGACCGCAACGCCGATGTTCAGAAGAATCCTGGTTACCGTCTCAACCGGCACAAGCAGAAACCATATCCACCAGAGGTGAAAGGCTGCGGCCAGGGTGCCGAAGAGCCAGGCCCAGAGGAAGAGTCTTTTCGGTCTCTGCTCAATGAGATGGAGGAGCGGCACAAAGGCGCCAAAGGCAAGGAATCTGAAGGGGAAGGGGGCAAACGCCAGGCTGAGACCCAGCGCACTGATAAAGAGAACTAGGAACCTTTTGATGGCGGAACCTGAACCTCAGCCCGGGCTGAGCTGGAACGGTAGAAGGCGTCAGCCACTTGGCTGATGAGCAATGCATCGGTTGCCGGGATGGCTGGCTCGGTCTTTTTGACCAGCGAGTTGACCCAGAGGTCTATCAGGAGCTTGTAGGCGGCGCGCTGGATGCCTTTCTGGGGAATCTGGGGGGTCACGTTCACCAGATGGCCATGCATCTCCTTGTGAATCTGAATCGGGTTGAGCAGGGCCGCACCGGCTGTGCCGAAAAGATTGAAGTAGGTGAAGTCGCTTTCCAGAAGGAGACTCCAACCGACCTCGACGGTCAGTAGCAGGTCGTCGGTGAAGCGAATC
>JBDRUJ010000184.1:0-2966 GCA_039801285.1 Caldifarciminota bacterium | reverse complement strand
GCCCGGTGAGGCCACTTCAGAAAGAGAATTGGAGAGACGCTCCGAGGCTGACTGACAAACCCTTTCTGAAGCAGAGCCTCAACCCGACTCAGGGGTGACTTTCGATGCCGACTCAGAAGCCGGACCAGAGGCCGGCTTGAAAGCCGACTTGGAGTGAGACCATCAGGCCGGTTGCGAAGTCAATTCCGAGACTGGCGCTCAGGCCGCTTTCGGAGCCAAAAGAGAAATTGGTCAGGATGCCGCCTCCCAGACGAAGGGGTAGATGGCTACCGGGAAAATTTGACATTTCAGCCAAGTCACGAAATTACGGAAGATAATCGGGGAACACCCTCTCAGCATCAGGTATAAATATATTTATACTTTGTCCGTAAACTATTGCCGCCCGGAGCCTTCCATAGCTCTTTCTCTCTTCTCCTGGTCCACCATTTTGGACGCCGAGTGGCTTGCGGTAGATAAGCTTGGCACGGCCGGAATGATGGCTCGGCACAAGCTTGACAGAAATCAACCAAAGGGTATCTTGAAGCCTGCAATGGAGCTACCAGCTGAAGTCCGACAGCGGGTGGAAGAGCTGAAGAATAAGCTGGCCGGTGCAGGGGAGCCTGGAGAGAGAATCTCTTTGCTATTGAGACTTTGTGAGGAGCTGATGGTGGTTGCACCGGAGGAGGCTGAGCCGTTCGGGACGGAGGCGGCGCGGCTGGCAGAGGAGTGCCGTGACTTCTTCGGTCTAGCGCGGGCGGCGAAGATGCTTGGCGATTTGGCATTTCTCCGGGGTGACATAGCGCTCGGCCAGAAGTTCGCGAATCAGGTTATGGAGGCGGCTCGAGCGATCAACAACCGACGGCTGGAGGGAAGTGGTTACTATCTTCTTGGTGTCGCAGATGGAGCCACTGGCAGGTTTGACAAGGCTCGAGAAAATTACGAAAAGGCTTTGCACATCTGGGAGGCCGAGGAGTTCCCCGAGGGTGTAACTGCCGCCCTGAACCAGCTCGGCGGTCTTTTTGTGACCAGCGGCCAGCCGGGGAAGGCGCTTTCCTGCTACCAGGAGTGTCTGAAACGGAGTCTGGCCAAGAAAGAGACCTACCCGGTAGCGATTCACAACTACAACGTCGGACTGACGCTGGTTCTCTTGGGGAGATGGGAGGAGGCGGCAGAGCATCTTTACCGGGCAATTGCCCTGAGCGAGCAACATGGGTTTGAAGGGCTGCGGTGTAACGCCCTCAACACGCTGGGTGAGCTTTTTCTCAAGCGCGACCGGCCAGACCGGGCAATTGAGATGTTCCAGACGGTGATTGCCGCAGGCCGGAGGAAGGCGATAATCCCGGACCTTTTCATAGATGCACTCGCAAATCTCGGCGAGGCTTATTTTCGGAAGCGAGACCTTGCCAGTGCCAGTAAGGTATATGCAGAGGCGCTGGCAGTCTGTGCGGAGAGCGGAAACCGGCTCGGAGAGGCGGCCCTCCACTGGCGGATGGCGGAATTGGAGCTGGCTAATGGTCAACTTGAGCGGGCCGAATCGTTGGCATTCCGGGCTTATGAGTTGGCATCTGCTCTTGGATTGCAGCGGGAGGAGGCCGAGGCGCTGAGGGTTCAGGCACAGGTGCTGGCAGAGAGGGGCGATATGAACGCCGCTCGGCAGCGTTTTGAGCAGGCGCTGGGTCTCTTGGCGAACACCGAGGAGAGCTATGAGCTGGCACGGCTCCGTCTCCAGTTTGGCCGATGCCTGTTTCGTGCCGGAATGAACCAGGAGGCGGTTGAGCAGTTGCGGAAGGCGGCACGGGTGTTCAGGATGCTGGCAACGGTTGCCGAGGCCGAGGAGGCAAACCGCTACCTGTTCCGGCTGGAGCTCACCGTTGACCAGGAAACCGCACTGCTCCAGGCGGTTGCTGGACTGGCTGCATTGGGTCAGGATGCGGCAAAGTTCCTTGACCAGGCGCTGAGGCTTTTGCGGGAAGGACTGCTTTTTACCGAATCGCTCCTTATGGTTGACAGTCGTCCTTTGCTGGTCCATGGAAGCCCGGACATTGACAAGGCGCGGGCCTTGTCCGCTAGCCCGGAACCTCAAGCCACGGGCACGAGCCTCTACCTTCCGGTGCGGGCCGGGAATATCGTGGCCGGATGTGTCTTTCTGGAACGGACCGAGCATCTTGAACAGGAGCACAAGCGCGCCGTGCTTCAGACGCTGGGCAATTTGCTTTTTGGAGCGGTACAGGAGCTGGCAGCAGCCAAGACCGTGCCGGAGCCGCCGGAGATTGCCGGGCTGCAATACGCCGGGGTAATCGGCCGTAACCCGGTGATGCTCAGAAATCTGGCAATAGTGAAACGGGTGGCGGGTGCGACCGTGCCCGTCCTGATTCGCGGGGAAAGCGGGACAGGCAAGGAACTGATTGCCCGGGCGCTCCATGCGTCGGGTCCACGGATGGGCAAGCCTTTTGTTGCGGTGAACTGTGCGGCGATGCCAGAACAGCTGCTTGAGGCGGAGTTCTTTGGTGTCGAGAAGGGAGCAGCCACCGGTGTTGTGGCACGGAAGGGAAAGCTGGAGTCTGCTGATGGCGGGACGGTCTTTCTGGACGAGATTGGTGATATGAGCCCGGCGTTGCAGGCCAAGCTGCTCAGAGTGCTGCAGGAGAAGGAGTTTGAGCGGGTTGGAGGTAGGGTGCCAATCAAGGTTGACGTGAGAATTGTCGCCGCCACCAACAAGGACCTTGCAGGGATGATAGACCAGGGTCTGTTCCGTAAGGACCTTTACTACCGGCTGAATGCGGTCGAGCTGGTCCTGCCCCCGCTCCGGGAGAGGAGGGAAGACATCCCGGAGCTGGTCAGGTTCTTTATCACCCGTTCGAGCCGGGAGTTCCAAAGGCCGGTCACCAGAGTCAGCCCTGAGGTTATGGCAATCTTCCTCGCATACGATTGGCCGGGAAACATTCGGGAGCTGCAGAATGTGATAGAGCGGGCAGTTATTCTTGCCG
>JBDRUJ010000183.1:0-2980 GCA_039801285.1 Caldifarciminota bacterium | reverse complement strand
CTGAAGTCGGGTGAGGAGTGTGCAGTGATTGACCCTGGTGGTGACGGACCGCTGATTCTGGAAAGGCTCAAAGAGGTCGGCGGCCGAGTGCTGTTTGTGATTGATACCCATGGCCATATTGACCATGTTCTTGCTAACGGCGCCGTTGTGGACGGAACCGGCGCAGAACTTTTGATTCATGAACTGGATGCCGGAATGCTCACCGCACCCGATGCGAATCTGGCGTTCATGATGGAAGTTGAAGTCAGGTCCCCGGAAGCCAGCCGGTTTCTTGCCGAAGGTGACCGACTGGTGATTGGAGATGAGGAGCTGACAGTGCTCCATACACCAGGCCATACCCCGGGCAGCATCTGCCTGGTTGGCAAAGGATTCGCATTCACCGGCGATACCCTGTTTCTCGATTCCATCGGCCGGACCGACCTTCCGGGCGGTTCGGAGCGTATGATGCAACACTCACTTTCCCGTTTGCAGGCAACCCTGAATCGTGAGACCCAGCTCTATCCGGGCCATGGCGAACCGGGCAGTTTTGGCCGTGCGCTATTGATAAACCCGTTTCTTGGTAGCATCTGGCCTGCTTGACTGGGGCAGGAAAATGTCTATTGTAAAGGAGTGTCCGAGCCGCCTGACAGCAGACCGGTGTACTAATCCACTGGCTGCAGTGGAGTTCCGGCAGGCCATTGAGCTGGCTTTCAGAAGCAAAATGATTTGTTAGGAGGAAAAATGCCCAAAGTGCGAGTCGCCATTATTGGCATCGGTAACTGTGCCAGCAGTCTGGTTCAGGGGGTCCATTACTACCGTAACGCCAGAGAAGGGGATTCGATTCCAGGTATCATGCATGTGAACCTGGGAGGTTATCATATCGGCGATATTGAATTCTCGGTGGCGATTGATATTGACAAGCGGAAGGTGGGTAAAGACCTGGCCGAGGCCATCTACACCTACCCGAACAACACCTACCGGTTTTGCGAGGTGCCCAAGACCGGCATCAAGGTCCTGAGGGGAATGACCCACGACGGGCTTGGTTACTATCTTTCCCAGGTTATCGAGAAGGCGCCGGGTCCGACCGCCGACATCGTCCGGGCGCTCAGGGAGACCCGGACCGATGTGGTGGTGAACTTTCTGCCGGTGGGCAGTGAAGAGGCGACCAAGTGGTATGTGGAGCAAATTCTCGAGGCAAGGTGCGCCTTTGTCAACTGCATACCGGTCTTCATCGCCTCTCAGAAGTACTGGCACAACCGGTTCAAGGCGGCCGGTCAGCCGGTGATCGGCGACGACATCAAGTCCCAGGTTGGCGCGACGATTGTCCATCGGACGCTCGTATCGCTTTTCAACGACCGGGCGGTGAGACTCTTGCGGACGATGCAACTCAACGTCGGCGGCAATACCGACTTTCTGAACATGCTCGAGCGTGAACGACTGAAGTCAAAGAAAATCTCCAAGACCGGCGCGGTGACGTCACTTCTGAAATACGACATCGGCGAGGAGAATGTCCATGTCGGCCCTTCCGACTACGTGCCTTGGCTCAAGGACCGGAAATGGTGCTATTTGAGGATGGAGGGACAGACCTTCGGCGATGTGCCGTTGAATCTGGAACTGAAGCTTGAGGTCTGGGATTCGCCGAACTCGGCCGGCGTGGTGATTGACGCCATCCGCTGTGCGAAGCTGGCCCAGGATGCCGGCCTCTCCGGCAGTATTATCGAGCCATCGAGCTATTTCATGAAGACACCGCCGGTTCAGTTTCCGGATGATGTCTGCCGGGACAAAACCGAAGCCTTCATCAAACGGTATGGCCGCAAGTCGGCAAAACCGAAATCAAGGTAGCCGGGCTGGGGAGCCGTGCGCGGAATTCTCATCACCTTTGAGGGGATTGAAGGCTCGGGGAAGTCAACCCAGGTGGAAAGACTGGCAACCTATCTCCGGAGCCGGGGGTTGGACTGTGTCGTCTCCAGGGAGCCCGGCGGGACTGAGCTGGGCGAGCGGATTCGCACAATCCTGCTCGACCCGAAATATCAAATGGACCCGCTGACCGAGCTACTGCTTTATCTCGCCAGTCGGAATCAGCATGTCCGGCAAACGGTGCTCCCGGCACTCCAGAAGGGCAGGGTAGTAATACTTGACCGGTTCAGCGACTCTTCGGTGGCATATCAGGGTTATGGCCGGGGTTTAGGTGCCCGGCTGGTGAGCCGGCTCAACAGGCTGGCGACTGCCGGGCTGAAGCCGCACCTTACGATTCTCGTTGACCTCCCGGTCGCAACCGGCAAACAAAGAAAACCCGATGGTAAGCTTGACAGACTCGAACAGGAGACAGTAGAATTTCATGAGCGGGTGCGCCAGGGTTATTTGCAACTGGCAAGGAGGGCGGCCGGTAGGTTCAAGAAAGTTGACGGGACACTGGAGCCGGACCGACTCGCAGCGGCAATCCGCAAATTGGTTGATGAGTTACTGGTAAGAAAGGGTATTTTACGGTGATAAGAAAACGGGTCCTACTTGTTTCGTTGGTTCTCCTGGCCGCATTCCTGGGCGGTTTTCTGGGTCGGCTCTTGGCCCAGCGAACCCAGACCCTGGCCGAGAGCCTTGGGATGTTCAGTCGGGTTGTGGGCTGGGTGATAACCGGCTATGTTGAGCCGGTTGATGGCGACAAACTGATTCGTGAAGCGATAAGAGGGATGCTGGAATCGCTCGACCCCTATTCAGAGTTTCTGGATGAGAGCGACTTCAAGGAACTGCGCATCAAGACCGAGGCCCAGTTCGGCGGCATAGGCATCCACATCGGCCTGGTTGACGGGAAGCTGACGGTGATTGCGCCGATTGAAGGGACGCCCGCCGAGCGGGCCGGCATAAGAGGTGGCGACAGGATTGTTGAAATCGAGGGAAAATCAACCGAGGGGTTCACTACCGACCAGGCGGTAAAACTTTTGCGCGGGGAACCGGGCACCAAGGTGAACATCAAGATTGAGCGGCCCGGGGTTTCGGACCTGCT
>JBDRUJ010000182.1:0-3016 GCA_039801285.1 Caldifarciminota bacterium | reverse complement strand
AGCTTGCCGGTTACCGAGTAGCCGGTGGAGTCGCCATGGTTCTTCACCCAGGTGGGCAGGATGATTTCCTCACCGGGATTGATGCAGCCGTCGCCGTTGCCGCGCGGGGGCGAGTCGTTGACCGTGCACTTCAGGAAGGTGACATAGGGTGTGCCGGTGGTGCGGGCAAGGATTGTCCCCTCATGCGGCAGGATGGTGTGGCCGGTCACGGTGAGTGAGAACTCGCCCGGGGTCTGGGCGTTGATGGCTAGTGTCACATTGCCTGAGTTGTCGGTGTAGCCGGTGACATAGAACTCGCCCGGCTTCCAGGCGCAGACCAGGGCGTTATTGACCGGCGAACCCTGGCGCATCACCGTCACATCCAGGTCGTAGTTGCCCAGGGGCACGGCCGGCGGATAGGTCACATCGGCCATGAGCGGCTGACCGGTCCAGACATTCAGGGCCGGGTCGCCAAGCCAGAGGTACATCCGGGCGTTGTCAACGCCAATCGAGCCGTGATATTTGACGATATGGGCATCGGCGGTGTTGAGCATCCAGCCCAGGTCCCAGACCGGACACTGATAGGTCCTGACCCCGGGAACGACGATTGAGTAGGTGTCGCCCAAAGCCCGGAAAAGGGTCGAGTCCCAGCCGTGATTCGGAATGGTGTAAGACGCCTCGGTTGCGCCCAGTGATGCCACCGCACCGCCCGGGAACTTCCTCATCCATGCCTCACCCAGGCAGGTGGCGGTGGAGAGGACATGGTTGAGGCAGCAGCAGTTGAAGACAACCGGTGTCATATCGCCGTTGGTCAGGGCGTTGATTTCGGTCGCGGTCCAGCTCTGGCCATTTGCGTCCCAGCTCGACCAGTCGAGCTCCGAACCGTGGCCCCGGTAGTTCATCACCACCCGGCCCTCGTTGATGTCGGCCGAGACCATCGCATTGGTTCCGCCATGACCGCCCATGATGGTGTCAAAGGTGTAATGGTAGTAGGCATAGGGGAAGTGGTAGATGCCACGGATACAGGCCGAATACTTGCCGGGATACTGCTCAGAATGGGCAGCCAGTCCGGACTTGGCACACCAGTTGTTGGTAGCCGGTGGTGCCTTCGCGAACTTGAGGGTCTTCTGAATCTGGTTTCCAAGGTCGGCGACACTTGATGGGCTGAACCGGCCGATACCCAAATCAAAGTAGTCGTCACCGGCGGGCGGCTCAACATCGCCGTACCAGACATCGGAGAATCCGACGCCAGGATAGGCATAGCCCGGAACTTCGTTATATTCGCCAACCAGGAGCACCCAGCGCAGGACCGGCGGACTGTGCCGGTTGTACTCGGCACGGACCGAGTCCTTGATTTCGGTTGCGGTCCAGGAGGACTTGGCAATCACCCTGGTCTCGATGCCCCGCTTCTGGTGCCAGTGAACCAGACTGTCGAGCCAGCCGCCCGAATAGTTGGAATGGGCAATCACCAGATACCGGACACCGGGATTGTCGTTCCAGGCAATCTCCAGGTCGAGCTGGTCGAAGTTGTCGATGGCGAACTTGTAGACCTTTGCCATCCAGGGCTCAACCTTGAATCGTCGGGAGAGTCCGGGGTGGTTCACCCGCACTCTCAGCCGCGAGCAGACCAGAAGCTCCTTGCGCGCCGGATTGTAGCGAACCGGATTCAGACCAATCGACACATAGGGAAGACCGCGCCAGGTGGCCTGCCTTTCAATCGTCCAGAGCCCGCCAGGGAATGTGACATCCTGAAGATAGAAGCTCTGGTCAATTCTCCAGTCGGGCTGGTCAAGGTCGGTCAGGGGTTTCTGGGCCGGATAGACCAGAATGTTGGGTATGGTCGCAACCTCGGCATCCAGCACCTCGACCGAAACCCGGGCGTTCTCAGGAATCCCCAGGGTTCTGATGATGCGGGGCAGCTCGGGACGGCCGACATCCATGGTCACGGCCGGCTCGCCGGGCAGGCGGAGCTGGATGTAGGCTGATTGGTCAACATTCCGGGTCTCGGTCTCAAGGCCCGGGATTGTGACCTCAATCACGGTTGCGCTGGCACCTTCTTTTATCAGTCGCACCTGAGGCGGCTGATTAGGGCTGCCACCGGTTGACAGCCAGCCGCCAAGGGCAAGGCCGATAAAAACGAGTGCCAGCAGGACGATTTTGCTGTTCATACGACCTCCTTTTTGGACTCACGTCAACTGCCTGACTTCATCCTGACTAATAGCTCAGGATTGTCCGCAACAAGCGATTATACCCCCCTGGGCTGGTTCGTCAATAGGCGGATATTTTCGGATAACGTTTTTCAGAAGATTCGACTTCAGTGCCTCCGGAGCACTGACACGCCGGACTCCAGACCGGCCTGGAGGCCAGAGCTGAAGCCACTTCCGAAAGAGAGCCGGAAGCAGACCCGAATGGCGAGAGCGAAGCCGAGGAATCCCTTTCTGGTTTGTCATTCCCGCGTAGGCGGGAATCTCCATGCCATCGGATGGATTCCTGCTTCCGCAAGAATGACAGGAGAGCGCAGGAATGACAGGAGAGCGCAGGAATGACAGAAAGAGGGGTTCGCCACTTGCTGGCAAGCAGAGGGATTTCTCCACTCGGTCGTCGGACTCCCTCGGTCGAAATGAGAGAAGGGCCCGTCATTCCTGCCCCTGCCTTCGCAGGGGTCCACTCCAGCAGGCTCCGCCCCCGCGAAAGCAGGGGAATCCAGGAATAGATTCCCGCGTCCGCGGGAATGACGGAGAGGAAGGCGGGAATGACAGCCTGCTCGCGGCTATGAAGCCGCTCTACACCCCTTCTACCGCTCCAGCACCACCTTTCTTGTTGCCCGGTAGTCGCCAGCAACCATCCGGCAGAAGTAGACGCCGTTGGCAACCCTGCGGCCAAGCATGTCGGTCCCGTTCCAGCTCAAGGTGTAGTGACCGGGCTTCTGGCGCGAGTTCACCAGCCTCCGCACAACCCTGCCGGTCAGGTCATGGACCTCAATCAGCGTCAGGCGTTCCGCGTCAAGCGTGTAGCGGATGACAAGATGCGACCGGAA
>JBDRUJ010000181.1:0-3035 GCA_039801285.1 Caldifarciminota bacterium | reverse complement strand
GTCGGCTAAAAAGCCCGCGGCCTCTTCCGATGATTGGACCACGAGGACTGGCGTCTCTTTGGATTGCGGCAGGACCCAGTAGCGGCTGTTGTCCGGTTCAAGAGAGTCCTCTTCCAATTGAAACCTGATGGTTGCGGGTTCAGCCGGGGCAGCAAAGTCTACCAGTTTCCGGTCCTGGGGTTTCAACGGGACAACTTTCTCCTCGCCCGTCCGCCATTCTCCCCCAGGGCTGGCAGCCCGCCACTCGCAACTTACAACCCGGGTCACCGGATGGCGGCTGTAATTGGCGATGGTGACCTCAAGGTTCCGCGCATTGAGCCGGTTGTTGGCTCGCACTCCCGCTATACCGGCATTGGCGAAATCGGACTCGCCAACATCAATCAGAGTAACGGCCAGGTCTTGAGGGGTCTTGATTGTCGCAGGCAGGGCCCTTTCCTGAAGGTCGGTGATGACTAGGACCGCTGCCCGCTCGGCCCGGGCCAGTTGAACTGCCTTCGCAACAGACCTTTCAAGGGTTGCGCTTGTGTAGGAGGGCTTGATGGAATCAATGGTTGACCGTTGAGTGCGGTAGAGGAGGCGTGCGGTGTCCGGCTGGGAGCCGGTCAAAATCCAGACCCGCTGGTCCCGGCCCAGGTGGTTGAAAATAGCGTCCAGCGCCTCCTTGGCCCTGGCCCAGCGACTGCCATAGGTCATGCTGTAGGAGTCGTCAATGACGACAATCAGGTCCTGGCCGGTGCCTAAACCGACCAGCGCACGACGGAGATAGGGGCGGGTTAGCGACAAGAGAAGGGCAGTGAGTGCCAGCGTCCGCAGAATCAGAAGGAGAAGCTCTTTGAGACGGAGCCAGGAGAAACGTTCCCGGCGGACCGACTGGAGAAGAAACAAAGAAGGGAAGTCAGCCCGGCGGAGGCGCAGCCGGCTGATAAGGTGAATTAGCACGGGCAGGGCCGCAAGGCCGACCAACGGCAGAAGGTTGGGAACAGCGAATCCCATTACTGCATCCTCTGGCGTCGAGCCAGATAGGAAAAGAGCGCCTGGTCATAAGGGGTGTTGGTCCAGATGCGCTGGTAGTCAACCAGCCCTTGGGCACAACCCCGCTCCAGTCCCCGGGCAAAATCGTCGAATGCATCCTGGTACTCGCGGCGGATGATGCGGGGGTCTATCGTCTTCTCCTGGCCGGTCTCAAGGTCCCTGAGCACAACCGGTGTTCTGAAGGAAAGGGTGCGTTCGTTCGGGTCGAGGATGTGGAAGACCAAGACTTCATGCTTGCGGGCCCGGAAAAGGCGGAGGGCCTCAAGCACTGCAGCCGGCTCATCCCAGAGGTCGGAGAGGAGAATCACCAAGCCCCGCCGCTTCAGCCGCTCGGCAAGCTGGCGCAGGGTACTGGCGATATCTGTCTCGCCACCAGGCCGCAACCGTTCCAGGACGCTGAGCAGAACATTCAGATGCCGGGGCGAGGAGCGTGGCGGGATGTAGTGCTGAATATGGTCAGAGAAGATGACGAGTCCGGCAGAATCCTTCTGGCGCAAGAGGAGATAGGCCAGGCTTGCGGCCAGAGAACCGGCGTATTCAAGTTTGGTGACCCTGCCCTCGCCATAGGCCATGGACCCGGAGGCATCAAGAAGGAGATAGGCCCTGAGGTTAGTTTCCTCCTCATATTCACGGACATAGAAACGGTCGGTCCGGCCATAGACCCGCCAGTCAATCCTTTTGAGCTCATCACCCGGCATGTAGGCGCGGTGTTCGGCAAACTCCACTGAGAAACCCTTATAGGGCGAGCGGTGGAGCCCGGCCAAGAATCCTTCAACAACAAGCCGGGCCTTGAGGTCAATGGCCTTTAGTTTGGCCACCACCTCAGGGTTTAAGAAGCGGCTGCGGGAGGGGAGATGAACCGGCACCGGTGAAGTATAACTGCTGAACTCTCGGGGCTCAAGACTGAACGCCCGATTTGACCTCGGCACCCTTTCGGTTAGATTGGTTTCATGAGTCGCCATTCGTCAAGAAGGCGAAGTCAATTCTGCCAACTTGGTGCTGCAATACCCGAGACGCTCCGCCGGCTGGGGATTGACCGCCAGGTGGCTGCCCAGCGGGCTGCGCTTGACTGGCCGAAGATTGCCGGTGAGAAGCTCAACCGGCACTCCCGGGCACTGGGTGTTGAGGATGGAGTCCTCTACATCGAGGCCGACAGCCCTCTCTGGATGACGGAGTTGATCTTCCTCAAACCCAAGCTCATGACGAAGGTCAAGGGCATTGTCGGCCCCGAACTGGTTCGGGATATCCGGATACTCCTGAAGCGTTGAAGCCGAGCCTATCTTTATTACTGCTAACCACAACAAGATGGATGGCGCGGGCTTTCCCATCTTGATTTTCCCAATTGGTGCGCTAAGATAGAGACGATGACAGACGCCTATACCGCAGAACAGATTCATGTCCTGAAGGGGCTTGAGGCGGTTCGGCACCGGCCGGCAATGTACATCGGCGATGTCGGCGTCCGGGGCATGCACCATCTGGTCTTTGAGGTGGTGGACAATGCCGTTGATGAGGCACTGGCCGGTTCCTGCGACCAGATTACGGTAACGATTCACAGCGACGACGAAGTTTCGGTCGAGGACAACGGCCGGGGCATACCGGTGGACATCCACCCGACCGAAAAACGCCCGGCACTGGAGGTTGTGCTCTCGGTGCTCCACAGCGGCGCCAAGTTCGAACACAAGGTCTATCAGATCTCCGGCGGACTGCACGGCGTCGGCGTCTCGGTGGTCAATGCCCTTTCTGAAAGGCTGGTGGCCGAGGTCTATCGCGATGGCAAGATTTACCGGATTGAGTTTGCCCGGGGAGAGTTGAAGGAGGGGCTCAAGGTAACTGGTAAAACTAAGAAGCGTGGCACCAGGGTTTGGTTCAAGCCGGACCCTAAGGTCTTCAAGAAGGTGGTGTTCAACTATGACATCATCGCCACCCGGCTCAAAGAGCTGGCCTATCTGAACCGTAATCTGACCATCAACCTGATTGACGAGCGGGACGACAAGAAGGAGACG
>JBDRUJ010000180.1:804-3088 GCA_039801285.1 Caldifarciminota bacterium | reverse complement strand
GCGTGGATTCCTGCGCTCGCCACAGGGATTGCTTCGTCGCTCCGCTCCTCGCAATGACAAAAAAGCCGCTCCTTCCCCCTTGTCACTGCGAGGGCCGAAGGCCCATGGCAGTCTGACGGACCTTCCAGACGGGCCCTGCCTGCGGTTGGATTCCTGCTTCCGCAGGAATGACAGAGGGGGGGCAGGAATGACAGAGGGGTGCAGGAATGACAGGAGAAGCTGAGGCAGGAATGACAGACCGACCTCTCATTTCGACGAGCCTGAAGAGCGAGCGGAGAAATCCCTCTCCTGACTCCTAAGGACAAGGGATTCCTCGACTCCGCTGCGCTTCGCTCGGAATGAGACTTCGTGTCACCTGTCACCCCGTTTGGGCAAACTCTTCGTTCACAACCGGCGAATCGGGCCAATGACTGCGGCCAGGGTCTCGGCGTCAAAGGCGAACCTGGCACCAGCAGTTCCGTAAAGCTCAGGCAGAGGTCTTGTCCCACCAAGCCCAAGGGCCTCAAGGAAGGCGGTCACCGCGCTTGTCCGGTCTCTCTGGGCGTTGAGCCATACCTGGCAGGCACCCAGCTGGGCAAGGCCATACTCAACATAGTAGAATGGCTCAAGATGGATGTGGAGCTTTCTATGCCAGCCGGTGGCCAGGGCATCCTCGAACCCGCTCCAGTCAACAACCGGCATGAACCGCTGCCAGAGTCTCGCCCATTCGGCGTCGCAGCGTGCCGGGTCACGGGCCTGGTCCGGATTCTCATAGACCCAGTGCTGGAAGAGGTCAACAACCGACATGTAGGGCCAGAACAGGACCAGCCCTTCCAGATGCTCCTGCTGCGCCCGCTGCGCCTCAGCCTCGGTATAGAACCCGCCCTGGTCTCTGGTCCAGAAGGGCATGGAGAGGAGTTCCATCCCCATTGATGCCACCTCGGCAAACTCCAGGTTTATCTGCCGCTGCTGGAAATAGGGGAGCCGGCTAGCTTCAATATCATGAACCGCATGGCCGCTCTCGTGAATCAGTGTCATCAAATCCTGATGGGTGCCGACAGCGTTCATGAAGATGAAGGGCCGCTTGACTGCCGGAAATGATGTGCAGTAGCCGCCCGGTGCCTTGTTCTTCCGGTTGTCAAGGTCGAGGAGCCGCTCTTCGACCAGCACCGTGAAGGCCCGACCAATCCGGTCGTCAACCTGTTGAAGGATTGTCCTGGTTCCGGCAATGAGCTCGTTGACATCTTCAAAGGGTCTTAGCCTGGGCCTGCCCAGCGGGTCAACCGCGGTGTCCCAGGGACGGAGCCGGTCCACGCCCAGCCGCTTGCGCCTCCGCTCCAGAAGCTCGGCGGCCAGGGGCACAACCACCTTCTCAATAGAACAGTGGAACTCAAAGCAGTCCTTGGGTGTGTAGTCGAACCGGGCCAAATCCAGCCAGCGATAGGAGCGGTAATCAGGCAGTCCGGCATTTGCCGCAATCTTCAGGCGCAGGTTCAGAAGTTTCTGCCAGAGGTCGTTGATTGCTGAGCGGTCGGCAAGCTGCCGCTCCGTCGCTAGCCGCCAGGCCTTTTCCCGCTTATCCCGGTCCGGCTCCTCAAGAATCGGCCTGAGCTGGGCGATGGTCAGCTCCTTGCCCTCCCACTGAACCGTCTGAGCGCCGACAATCTTGGAATACTCGGTGCAGAGCTTGTTGACCTCAACAATCAGCGGCAGATTCGCCTCGCGGAACAGGGATGCCTCAGTCTCAATCCTGCGCAGCGGCAACTCGAACCCCTCAGGCCTCAAGCCGCTCTCCAGGAGCTTCTTCTTCAGCCGCTGCTCTTCAGGCATCATCTTGGGATAGATTTCGTCAAGGTAACGGTTGTAACGGGCCTCGGCCTGCTTATCGGCGGTGTTGCTGTCCTTGGCGACATTCAGCCGGGCAAACATCTCATCCAGAAGGTCCCGGAGCCGGGTCCAGTCACTAAGGAACTGCACCACACTCTCCTTGCTCAGACGCCGGCTCGCCAGCTCCTGATAGTACGGCTCGAACCGGGGCCAATCCCAGTCCAGGATTTGGGCGGCATCTCGAGGTAAGGTGCTGAAGCTGTTACTCACGCAATTCTCCTCTTGAAATTCGCAGCCCCATCATCTCCATAGCCAGCCTTATGTCAAGATTGTGCTGGACTAGACCCATGCCATTTTCGCTGGGCCCTGATGCCCAAATCACGCCTTTGTAAAGAGCCTTCCCTGTCAACTCCGAAGCCGATTCGGAAGCCGAATCAGAAGCCGGTTCAGAAGTCGGCCCTGAAGCAGAAATGGAACC
>JBDRUJ010000180.1:0-794 GCA_039801285.1 Caldifarciminota bacterium | reverse complement strand
CGTCCATCATCCACAGATTTGCCCTGATGTCAAGGCAGAAAAATCGGAATGTCCGGGACAAGCACTGCCCGCCGGCTCTGGAGCATTTGACACGGCGCTACCAAGGGTTTATCCTTGAGCGTAGCAACGGTAGGTTTGAGCGGTAGTCTAATATCAAAGGAGTGAACTCATGATTGTCCTGCTGGTCATCGGCATTGCCGTCTTTCTGCTGGTCGTTGTCTTTATCGGCATCTACAACTCGCTGGTTGTCGGACGGAACCGGGTGAAGAACGGCTGGCACCAGATTGACGTCCAGCTCAAGCGGAGGATTGACCTGATTCCCAATCTGGTTGAGACGGTGAAGGGCTATGCCGCGCACGAGCGCGAGGTCTTCGAGCGGATAACCGAGGCAAGGTCCCGGGCGATGGCGGCGCAGGGTCCGGCTGAGGCGGCGCGCGCCAACAGTGCCCTTAGCGAGACCCTGAAGAGCCTCTTTGCCGTGGTTGAGAACTACCCGACGCTCAAGGCGAATGAGAACTTTCTGAAGCTCCAGGAGGAGCTTTCCCACACCGAAAACAACATCGCCTATGCCCGGCAGTTCTACAACGATGTGGTGCTGGACTACAACAACCGGATTCAGATGTTTCCCTCGAGCATCGTCGCCGCTATCTTCGGGTTCCGGCCCGCCGAGTTCTACGCGGTTCCGGAAACGGAGCGGGAGGCACCGAAGGTGAAGTTCTAGAGAACGCTGCTGGGAAATCGAGGGGCCGTGCCGCGTCAGACTCTTTATCAGCTCATCAATCGTAACAAGTGGA
>JBDRUJ010000179.1:0-3108 GCA_039801285.1 Caldifarciminota bacterium | reverse complement strand
GCAGTCCGAGCACCAGCCACGGTCCCAGATGGCCGTGAAACTGAGTCGCCCGCCTGATGGTTCGATTGTCCATTCGGGAATATAGCCGCCTGACCCGACAATGCAAGGATTGCTGCGGCGGTTCGCTTGACTTGGAGCCGGAGCGTTCTATATTAGCTGCCGGTGTTCATCAAAGAGCTTCAGCTCATCGGTTTCAAGTCGTTCATGGAACGGACGACGCTGCAGTTTTCGCCCGGCCTGAACGCCATCGTCGGGCCGAACGGCTGCGGCAAATCTAACATCCTTGATGCGCTGAGATGGGTGCTGGGAGAACAGGCATTTTCGGTCTTGCGCTGCGCCCGGAATGAGGACCTGATATTCTCCGGGACGGCAACCGTTCCGGCCTTGAACTATGCCGAGGTGAAGCTGGTCCTGGCGACCGACGGCCTGCCCGATCTGGGCTCGGAGGTGGAGATTCGGCGGCGGTTCTACCGTTCGGGCGAGAGCGAGTACTATCTCAACCGACAGCCCTGCCGGCTGCGGGACATTACCGAGGTGTTTCTCGCTGCGGGAATCGGGACCAAGGCCTACTCCATCTTTGACCTGCGCCAGATGCGGGAAATCATCGCCGGCAACATCCGTCGGCTGTTCGAGGAGGCGGCCAATCTGGCAAAGTTCCGGGAGGCGAAGAGTGAGTGTCAGAGCAAGCTGGAATTGACCGGCACCGATTTGACCCGGCTTGAAGACATCATCGCCGAGCGGGAACGTGTCGTGGCGCAACTCAAGCGTCAGGCGGGCCGGCTGCGCGCCTATCAGCGGCTCAAGGAAGAGGAGAAGAAGTTGACGCTCCTGGAGCTGCGGGCTCAGTTTCTGGCGGCCCGAGAGGAGCTGAAACGGGCGCAGGCCGACCTGGCGGCGCTGGAGCAGGCGGCACAGGCCCGGCGCGCCGAGATTCACCGGCTGGAGGAGGAGCTGCGCCAGCAGCACAGCCGGCTCCGTCAGGAGCAAGAGCGGAAGGAGGTCCTCCGGGCTGAGGTTCAGCGCCGGCAGACGGCACTGGCCGAGCTCGAGGCCCGGCGGCTGCTCGACTGGCAACGCCTTGACTTCCTTACCAGGCGGATTGGCGATGCGGCAACGGAGCGCAGCCGGCTGACTCAGAGTGCGGCTCAGCTCCAGGAGGTTTTTGACCGGACAGTGGCGCGGCTTGGTGAACTGAATGAGCGTCTCTCTCAGATGGAACGGCGGCTTCAGGAGGCGCAGGAGGTGACGCGGACGGCCGATGCCCGGCTGTTTGAGCTGAAGAGTCATGAGAGCACACTGCGGGAGCAGCTTGCCGGTCTGGCCGAAGAAGAGCAAATGCTCCGGGCGGCGCTGGTCCGGGCCGAGGCGGAGGTGCACAGATTCCAGGAGCTTGAGCAGCGGCTGGAACCGGAGCTGGCGGGTCTCGAGCTTCGGCGCAGGACCGCGGAAGGGTGCCGGCCGGTAGAGGGCAGCTGTCCCCTGGCCCCGGAGCTGAGCCGGGATGAGCAGCGGCTCAAGGCGGAGCTGGAACGGGTTCGGGCCGAAAAAGAACGGGCAACAGATGCTGAGGCACGGGCGCGGACCGGACTCAGTGAGTGTGAGGCACGGCGGGAAGGAATGCTCAACGGGTTGCGCCGCTGCGAAGAGGAGATTGCCCGCCAGGAGAAAGTTGTCAAGGGGCTTTTGGCGAACTCAAGTCAGTTGCTCAGCGAGAAGGCCGAGCTGCGGCAGCAGGTTTCCCGTCTGGAGACGGAGAAGGGGTTTACGAAGCAGCAGCTGGATGATGCCCGGCGCCGAATCTCCGAGCTTGAGGCGCTGATGGCGGCGGCCGAGAAGGAGGCACAGGCGCTCAGGGAGGAAATCGAAGGCTATGAGCAGGAGAAGGCGGCGGCACAGGCCGAGCTTGAGCGGGCGGAGGCGGCGGCACAACAGGGACTTGGGCTCGATGCCCAGACCGAAGAGACCCTGCAGGCGAACCTGGCCGAGCTGCGTCGGGCACAGGAGCAGCATCAGGCCCTGCTGATGGAGCAGCAGATTCGGTGCCATGAGCTGGAACGGCAGGTGCAGACGATTTGCACAGACGCCCAGAGCGATTACGGGATTGACATCGCGAATTTTCAGGAAGAGATGCCTGAGGACTTTACCGAAAGGCTGGCCCAGGTTCGGCAGCGACTCGCAGCCCTGGGACAGGTCAACCCTCTGGCTGAGGATGAGTTCCGGGAGGAAAAACAGGACCTGGAGCGACTGCTCCAGCAGCGCCAGGATGTCATTCAGGCCAAGGCCAATCTGGAGATGACGATGCACGAGATTGAGAGTCACGCCCAAGAGCAGTTCCGGTCAACCTATGAGCTGGTGCGCAGCCATTTCCAGGAGGTCTTCCGGCAGCTCTTTCTGGAAGGTGAGGCCGACCTTGTCCTGATAAACGACCAGAATCCATTGGAGTCAGAAATTGCCATCATTGCCCGGCCCAAGGGCAAGAATCCCCGGCGTCTTGAGCAGCTCTCTGATGGCGAGAAGGCGCTTCTGGCGGTCTCGCTCCTCTTTGCCTTTTACCAAGTGAAGCCGGCGCCGTTCTGCTTTCTTGATGAGGTGGATGCCCCGCTTGACGATGCCAATGTCGGCCGGTTTGCCGACTATCTCAAGGCGCTGGCGCAAAAGACTCAGGTGATAATCATCACCCATAACCGGGCAACTGTGGAGCGGGCCGATGTCCTCTTCGGCGTCACGGCCGAAGAGCCCGGAATCTCCAAACTGGTTTCGGTGAACCTTGCCAATCATACCAGGCTGAAACGGGCTGCAGAATCGGAAGATTAGAATGTGATTTAGCAGTTCACTCAGATGGAGCTATGGGCAGGACTCAGGCAAGGGTTGGCCCGGGCCCGGGCGGTTTTCCGGTCACTGCTCTCACCCGGTTCTGACCCGGCGGAGCTGGAGCAGGTGCTCCTTGGTGCCGACGTCGGAGTGAAGGCGACCCAGATTCTGCTTGGCAGGGTCAGGATGGCCGGTGAGCCGGCGGAGCGGCGCCGGCAGCTTGAAGCCGCGATTGTCGAGATTCTCGGTCGGGTCCGGTGCCAACCGCCAACACCTTCTCAAATACCGCCTCTAGTG
>JBDRUJ010000178.1:0-3112 GCA_039801285.1 Caldifarciminota bacterium | reverse complement strand
AGAGTCAGTTTCCGGTCTCCACCCGGGTCGGGTTCTATCGCCGGCGCAGCCATGACGTCCTTGAGGTAGCGGAGTGCCTGCTTCATCCGGTTGATTTCGACCGGGTCAGACTCGCCTTCTCCGAAGCACTGCTAAAGACCGGTGAGCGGGGATACGACGAGCGGCACCACACCGGCAATGTCCGGCATCTGATTATCCGAAGAGCTGAGCCGGATGGGAAGCTGCTGGTGACCGTTGTAACCAGGACCCCACACCTCAGCCCAAAGATCTGGGAGGCACTTGCAGGAATCGAAGGTGTTAGCGGCGTTGTCCAGAGCATCAACCCCGTTCGGACCAACCGGATTCTTGGAACCAGAACCAGACTTCTTTCAGGCCAGGAACATCTCTTTCAGACGGTCCTGGACAAACGATTCCGCGTCTCGGCCCATTCCTTCTTTCAGGTGAATATCTCCCAGGCCGAGGAGCTTTGCCGAAAGGTACTGAAGTTTGTAAACCCTGAAGGGAGTGAAACGGTGCTTGACCTCTACTGCGGGGTCGGGATGCTCTCTTTGATTCTTGCTCCGTTTGTGAAGCGGGTAATTGGTATCGACCTGGATGAGGTGGCAATCATGGACGCCCAGGAGAACCGGCGTCAGCACGGAGCCGAAAATGCCCAGTTTCTGTGCCGCGATGTGGACTCAAGCTGGCCTGAGCTCAAACCGGATGTTGTTATCCTTGACCCGCCACGCAAAGGCTCTAGCCCGGAAACCATCAAGCGGATTGTCGAGCTTGCCCCAAGCCGGATAGTCTATGTCTCCTGTAATCCGGTAACCCTGGGCCGTGACCTGGGACTTCTTGAGCAGATGAACTACACCACCCGTGAGGTCGAGCCGGTGGACATGTTTCCCCAGACGTTTCATGTTGAGACTGTGGCTCTGGTGATGCCGGTATGGGCGTAAGCGAGATTGCCGGTCTGGTAATAGCCGATCCTGATGCCCGGCCCCAGCCAGCCCTTGTCAGAGTATCAGAGGGCCGCATCGCCGAAGTCAAACCGCTGACCGAACCGTTCGCCTGCACTCTGAGAAGAAAAAGTTCGGACTGGCCGGACAAATCCGACATCGTGATTGTGCCTGGGTTCATTGACAGCCACTGCCATCCTCTGGAAACCGGTCTTGCACTCCTCTTTCCGGACCTGAAGGGCTGCCGCACGATTGCTGAAGTCCTCGCAAGACTTGCCGACGGCATGAGCCGGGTCATGGACACCGGCCTCCTCTTCGGATTCAACCTTGAGCCGGAGCTTCTTGCTGAGCGACGCTATCCTACCCGTCAGGAGCTCGACCGGGTAGCCGGCAAGATTCCGTCTCTTGTCTATCGCGTTGACGGCCATTCCGGAGTGGTGAACAGCGCCGGCCTGAGTTTGGTGTCGGGTGGCTCAGACCTGTCTAAAGAGGAACTTGAATCTGGGCTGCTCCGGGGCAGAGCCTATGAACAGGCATCGGCCTCCTTCAAGCGCCGACTCGGTCCGGATGTTGTTCTTGAAGCCCTAATCCTTGCCGGCCGGCTGGCCGCAGCCAGGGGCATCACAACGATTGGTGCGATGGTCGGCAGTCCGGAATATGAGGACCGGGAATGGGCGGTCCTTCTTGACGGCCTGGCCAGGATGGCTGTAACCGCAATCCCGTTTATGCAGACCTGGGAACCGGAAAGGGCCAAAAGTTTCGGTCAGCCCAGGGTTGGCGGCTGTCTTCTGATTGACGGTTCCTTCGGCTCAAGGACCGCAGCCCTGACCGCAGATTACGCCGACGAGAAGGGAAACCTTGGGGTTCTTTATCAGAGTGATGAAAGGCTGACTGGCTTCATCAGTGAGGCAAACCGACTCGGGCTTCAGACCGCCTTCCATGCAATTGGTGACCGGGCAATCGAACAGCTCATAAGATGTCACAAGAAGGCGAAAACCGAACTTGGCAATCCCCTCAGGCACCGGATTGAACATGCCGAGCTGCTCTCATCAGAACTTATTCAGGAAATTGCTGCGCTGGGCTTGGTCCTCGCTGTCCAGCCGGAATTTGAAGCTATTTGGGGCGGTCCTGAAGGAATGTACTGGTCGCGGCTGGATAAGCGATGGCGCATGACCAACCCCTATCGCAGCCTAACTAGTGCCCAGGTGATACTGGCCGGAAGTTCCGACTCGCCCATCACCGAGTTTGAGCCGCTGGGGGCAATCAGGGCCGCCGTGAATCATCCCAATGAGCATGAACGAGTCGCCCCGTCTCAGGCCCTAGCCCTGTTCACAACGAATGCCGCCTACTCCCTCTTTCTCGAAAAAAGGACCGGAAGGGTTGCGCCGGGCATGGACGCCGACCTGACCATTCTCAGCGGCGACCCGAGAACCGAAGGAGAGTGCCGGGTCATCGCCACCTATCGGCAGGGAAGAAAAATCTATGAGGAGCAGAGATGAAGAACCAGGAGCTGGCAAAGCTCTTTAACCGGATTGCCGATGCCCTTGAGCTCAAAGGCGAGACCGGATTCCGGGTCCTGGCCTATCGCAAGGCGGCAAGGGTTCTTGCCGACCTGGCTGAGGATGTTGAGACCCTGGACTCGGAAGGCCGGCTCGAGACAATACCAGGCATCGGCTCGGGAATCGCCAAGAAGATTCATGAATACCTGACAACCGGCCGGATGAAGAAGTTTGAAGAGGCAACGAGCGGCCTTCCCAGGGAGCTCTTTGCCCTTCTGGACATACCAGGCCTTGGACCCAAGACCATCAGGCTGCTCCACGACCGGCTGGGGGTCAAAGACCTAGCCGGACTGAAGCGGGTGATTGCCGACGGCTCGTTTGAGAAGTTGCCCGGTCTTGGTGCCAAGAAAGCCGAGAATATCCTCAGGGGAATCGGCCTGACCGAGCATTCGGGTGAGCGGATGCTCTTGAATGAGGCGCTGGAACTTGCCGAAAGAATCATCCGGTTCTTGAAGCAGGAGCCGGCTATCAAAAGGCTTGCCTATGCCGGTTCCCTCCGCAGAGGCAAAGAGACGATTGGCGATATTGACATCTTGGCAACCGGTTCCGACGCTGTGGCGATTGTCAAGAGGTTTCTCAGCCATCCGCAGGCTCGGCGGGTGACGAGCGCTGGTG
>JBDRUJ010000177.1:0-3113 GCA_039801285.1 Caldifarciminota bacterium | reverse complement strand
TGAAGGGTCATTCAAGCCCGGTCCGTGCCGTTGCCATCGCGCCCGACGGCAGAACCGCGGTCAGCGGGGCAAGTACAACACCCTGATTGTCTGGGACCTTGCAACCGGAAAACCACTCAGAACCCTGAAGGGACATACAGACTCGGTCCGTGCCGTTGCCATCGCGCCCGACGGCAGAACCGCGGTCAGCGGCTCAGATGACAACACCCTGATTGTCTGGGACCTTGCAACCGGAAAACCGCTCATGAGGTTTGCCCTGGTAGCCCCTGTTTCAGCACTATCTCTTTCCCGAAACCGTCTTGTTGTTGGGCTTCCAACTGGCGATGTTGAGTTCTTTGAGCTGGTCAACCTTTCGTCCACCGGCACCGGCTGATGCCAGCATCCAAATGCCGGCGCGAGGTTGCTGTGGCTTCTGAGTAAGCTTCGCATTTTCAAGAGATTGGCGAGAAAACAGTAGATTCAGACGGCTCACCCCTGAACCACTTCGAGGCTTACCACTCTCCCTGGTTGTGTCCTTAGGGATGTTCTTAGCCCAGCGCCAAGTTCAACACCAGGCCTGGTATTTAGAGCCGGACAAAACCCAGTTGCCAGAAGCGCCTTTGGCTGAGCCGTCAGGAGCTCTTCTGGTCTCCTGCCAGGAACCGGTCAAAGACCGGTTTCAGAAATCGCCGTGAGAGCCAGGCTCAGAACCAGGCTCAGCCCGACCCCAAGCAACGGCCCGAGACAGGTTCTCAGTTCAGACCCAGGAGTCGCTCTAAGAAGACGAAGCGGAAAAGCCGGTCTATCACTCGTCCGGGTTTGCGACAGGCCGCCCGCGAAAAATCTCCTTGACTTATACACGAACTTGACAACCGAATTCAATCTATTATACTTTGCTTACTCAGAAATAATATTGAGCGTGAGGTTCTTTAGTTCCATAGAGAAGTCACGGTGACCAGAGGCTATCCGGCAGACGTCAGCCGAGTGCCCGTGCACCGCCGGTAGCCCGGCATCAGAAATCCTCGTCAAAGGAGCAGAAATGACACAAGAAGAACTCAGACAGAAAAAGCTCAGTGAGCTATACGAAATCGCCGAAGGTTTGAAGATTCCCGACTACCGGGAAAAGAAGAAGGAAGGTCTGATTCTCGCTATTCTGGAAACCGAAGCCCGGCAGAAGCAGCAGGAGGGCGAGGGGATTCAGGTCGGCGGTGTTCTGGAAATCCTTGAGGAAGGGTTCGGGTTCCTGCGCTCACCGGAATACAGTTACCTGCCCTCATCAGACGACATCTATGTCTCGCCCTCCCAGATAAAGCGCTTCGGCCTGCGCACCGGCGACACCATCAAGGGTGTTGCCCGGCCGCCCAAGAACAGCGAGCGCTACCTCGCCCTGCTCAGGATTGACACCGTCAACGGCACGCCCCTTGGCGAAGGCCGCACCCGGATTCCCTTCGACGCCCTGACCCCGCTCTACCCCCAGCAGCGCATCCAGCTTGAGGTGGTCGAGAAAAATGACCTTTCGATGCGCGTCGTTGACCTGTTCACGCCGATTGGCAAGGGTCAGCGCGGCCTCATCGTCTCCCCACCCCGCGCCGGCAAGACCGTGCTCTTGCAGAAGATTGCCAACAGCATCACCACCAACCATCCGGAGATTACCCTGATTATCCTCTTGATTGACGAGCGGCCCGAAGAAGTGACCGATATGGAGCGTTCGGTTCAGGCCGAGGTCATCAGCTCCACCTTTGACGAGGTGCCCGAGCGTCATGTCCAGGTTGCCGACATGGTCCTGGAGAAGGCAAAGCGCCTGGTCGAAAGCCAGCACGATGTCGTGATTCTGCTGGATTCCATCACCCGGCTCGCCCGCGCCCACAACCTGGTCGTCCCCCACTCCGGCCGGACCCTTTCCGGCGGCCTCGACTCCAACGCCCTGCAGAAGCCCAAGAAGTTCTTCGGCTCTGCCCGGTGCATTGAGGAGGGCGGCAGCCTCACCATCATCGCCACCGCCCTGATTGAGACCGGCAGCCGGATGGATGAAGTCATCTTTGAGGAGTTCAAGGGGACCGGCAACATGGAGCTGATTCTCGACCGGAAGCTGGCTGACCGCCGCATCTTCCCGGCGATTGACCTGCAGCGCTCCGGCACGCGCAAGGAGGAACTGCTCCTATCCGAGTTTGAGCTCAACCGCATCTGGGTGATGCGCAAGCTGCTCGCCGAGCTCAACCCGGTGGAGATGATGGAGTTCGTCCTTGACAAGATGCGCCTGACCCGGAATAATAAGGAGTTTCTGGAATCAATGAGCGAAAGCTAACGGAGCTGACATGAAAGAAAAGATTCATCCCAAGTATGTGGACTGCGTGATTACCTGCGCCTGCGGCAACACCGTCCACACCCGTTCGACCAAGTCGAAGATAAATGTCGAAATCTGCTCCGCCTGTCATCCCTTCTTCACGGGCAAGCAGAAGATTGTTGACACCGCCGGCCGGGTCGAGAGGTTCCGCCGGCGCTACGGTCAGGTAACGACACCCGCCAAGAAGAAGTAATCCCGTGGCCCAGAGCGTCGAAGAGTTGCTCCGCCGTCTCAACCGGCTTGCGGAGTTTCTTTGACCGGCCCCGCCTCCAGTCGGAACTTGCCCAACTGACCGAGGAAAGCTCCCGGCCCGACTTCTGGAACGACCCGCAGAATGCCCAGACGGTGCTGCGCCGGCTTGCCGCGCTCAAAGACCAGACTGAGCGGCTTGAAAAACTGGAAAAGGAACTCACCGAACTGGGCGAACTCGAACAGCTCTTCGGAAGGGGCGACGACCCGGCGGCCCAGAAGGAGCTAGCCGAACACATCGCCAAGACCGAACGGGACCTTGAGGCCCTTGAGGAACGGGCGATGTTCCGCTCACCCGAAGATATGCGGCCGGCAATTTTATCAATCCACCCCGGCGCCGGCGGCGTCGAATCCTGTGACTGGGCCGCGATGCTCTTCCGGATGTACACCCGCTATATCGAACTCCAGGGCCTCGCCTACCGGGTGCTTGACTACCAGCCCAACGAGGAGGCCGGCATCAAGGAAGCCACTCTAGAAGTGACCGGCGACTACGCCTACGGTCTGCTCAAGTCGGAGATGGGTGTCCACCGCCTGGTCCGGA
>JBDRUJ010000176.1:0-3183 GCA_039801285.1 Caldifarciminota bacterium | reverse complement strand
TCATAGGGTATTGCTCAGTGCTCAGTGCTCGGTTCTGGATGCGGCCGGCCGGGTTGTCGCAGTGCCAAAGGGGGCCTGGAACACCACCTTTGTCGCACCCGGGGCCTACTTTATCCGGGTCAGCCTCGGCAGTCAGTCGGTCACCCGCAAGGTTCTGGTCGTACAATAGCACTCCAGATTGTCAAAGAGCAGGCTGCCCATAATCGGGCAAGGCAAAACTGAAGAATTGTCTAAAGGGAAAGTTTCTGTCTGTCTGTGCAACAATGCTGCCAGAGCCATAAGGCTCAGCCTAAATGGCCTGTTCTTGGTCATTCCTGTCACCGCAATTATCTCTAGCACAAAATCACCCCGCTGTTAAGCAAGAAGGTCCCTGCACTAGGCAACATTACGAACAGCTTTGATAATAGAGTATTTGTTCGGGCTGAACAGCCGGACTATCGCGGTCTGTCCGCGGCGATGACGAGCTGCTCCGGCAGGCCGCTGAGATTGGGCAGCTCCCAGTTCTGACGGCTGTCGCCCACCTCCTCCATCCCGACAACCCGAAATCCGGCCGCGGCCAGAAGGTTGAAGTGGTCGGCAACGGTCCAGTGATAGCTGTAACGGCCAAAGGCCTGGCCCGGAAAGACGGGGTCGGGGTCATACTCCTCGCTTCTGGGCCGGCGCCGCTCAAAGTAGGAGAAGGCGACCCTGGGCCGGCCCGGCTCCTGTTTCCAGATGCGGCGGAAGGGATGGTACTCGTTGACTACCAGGCGACCGCCCGGCTGCAGCAGGTGGAAGACCTCAGCATAGAATTTACCCAGGTCGGAAATTGTCCCGGCCACCTGGGCGGCATAAGCGAGCTCACATGAACCTTCACCAAGGCTGGAAAGGTCAGTAAGTTCCGCCTCGCGGAACTCCAGCTCGACACCGACCAGTTGGGTCCGGACCATCAGCATATCAAGGGCGCTGCGTGTCGGGTCAACGACCACTACCTTTGCTCCAAGCGCAGCCAGGGCCAGCGGTGCCATGCCGTCACCAACCCCGAGGACACAGACCCGCTTGCCGGCCACCGGCCCGAGATAGTCAAGTTCGGCCCGGTTCAGGGCAAGCGCGGGCATGGTGACCACCCGGCGCCAGATGTCCTGGTCTTCGGGGTTGCGCTCCCAGGTCGGCGCGGTCGGCAGATAGTCCCGGCTGGATGGCGGCAACATCTGGGTCAGCGTTTATACTCTATCAGCAGCTCATCGCCCGCGCTCGTCTGACGTTTCACCACACCCACTCCAGGTGCAAGCCACTCCGTGAACTGAGTGGTGGTGGTCTCCGGGTCAACGACCTGCTCCTGGAAGTCAAGCCGGTAGCAGTCGTAGAATGTGCCGGCCAGGGTACTCACCGCCTCAATTGCGGCGACCCGGCCCGCGAGGCTGTGTGAAAAGTAGATGGTGTCGCCCCTGACGAGCAGGGTGTCAAAAAACTCATCCTGCCAGACCGAACCCAGCACCAGAGGGAGTTGATAGACGAGGCCGAATCGTGCCTCAAGCGTCTCTCCATAGCCGGAGGCCAGAACAAAGAACTTCCGCACCTCGGTCAGCCCCTTGGTCCAATATTCCGGGGCGAAGTTGCGATAGAGGACCGTGCAGGTCTGTCCCTGAATTACCTGCTGGGATGAGTCAACCGACAGGTAAGTTGTATCGGTGCCGAACTGATAGCGCCACTCGCTGCCCGGGATGAGCGGAAAATAGTCCCGGCCTGCCCGATAGAGTGTCGTGTCGGAGCAGGCGCAGAGCAGCAGCCAGCAGCCCGCGGCTATTAGCCCACGAACCTTTGAACCCTCGAGCCCCTTTTTTCTAGAAGACATAGCCAACTCCGGCCTGGATTGAGAACAGGTCGGCAATCACCGCCAGACCCATACCCGACCGATTGGCAATAAACAGCCGGTTGTCGAGGCCCGCCGCGAGCCGGCTGCGACCCTCCCGCTGGACAAACTTCAGGCCGATAAGGAAGGCATTGGGCCATCCCGACTCCTGGCCGGTCCCGAGGCTCCTTTGGGCAAATCCCGACGCAACCCCGGCGGCAACTTCAATGCCCCAGCCCGGCCGGTGGAGAAACTCGTAGCCCAAACTGGCGGTGACCTCATGGAGGCTCAAATGATAAGAACTGGCCTGTCGTCCTGGCAGGCCGGTGTAGTCGTAGGCAAGCTCCCCACGGAATCGCCCAAGAGAATAACCCAGTGAAGCACCGAGAATGGCGCTGGTCCCATGGGCACGCTCCAGCCCGCCAGTCGGGAATGCCGCACCGACATGGCCACCAATATCAAGGCCGCTGACCAGCACAAGAGTCAGTGCCACCAGCATAACGCTAACACTCTACCAGAAGAAGTCCCGGAGTCAAGGAAACCCGATTTCTGCGTCAAGACATCGGGACCGGGATAGGGCAAGTCCTCACCCAGAGCAGCATTGAGCATGGTGCGTTGAGCAGGAAAGAAGAACTGGCTCAGTGCTCCGCTGACATTATCAGTGTGTCTTCCCAACTTCGGAACACAGTCGGCTTGACTTCCCCGAAAAGTCAGTTAGACTAGGCTGTTCTTGAGAAAAAGCCGAATATGACGACACCATTGAAGATTGTCCTCTTCGGCCCGCCGGGCTCGGGTAAAGGAACTCAGGCCGAGCTGTTAGCCGAGCGGCTCGGCTTTGTCCATTACTCGACCGGCGAGGCCTTCCGGACCCACATCGCCCAGAAGACCCCGCTTGGACTTGAGGTCGAACGCTACGTGACCACCGGCATGCTGATTCCAGATGAGATTGTTCTGAAAGTCGTCAAGGCATTTCTTGATGACCATGCCCAGCGGCCGATTGTCTTTGACGGCTTTCCTCGCACTATTGTCCAGGCCCGGGGGCTTGACCGGGTCCTGGCTGAGCAGGGCTTGGAGCTGTTTCGGGCGGTCCTGATTGACCTGTCGGATGACGAGGTTGTCCGTCGGCTCTCCAGTCGGCGCCAGTGCCGGAAATGTTCGAAAATCTACAATCTTACCTTTATGCCGCCCCAGCGGGGTGGAATCTGTGACGATTGTGGTGGCGAGCTTTACCAGCGCACCGACGATTCCGAAAAGACCATCCGGCACCGGCTGCGGGTCTATCAGAAGGAGACAAGCCCGTTGATTGACTACTACGAGCAGCAGGGAAAACTGGTCCGGATTGATGGCGCACT
>JBDRUJ010000175.1:0-3187 GCA_039801285.1 Caldifarciminota bacterium | reverse complement strand
CAGGCGGCACGAGCTCTTCGGGACCGAGATTGCCACGCTCCTAGACCTCGTTCTCTTCGGGCTCAAGGGTGCTGCCGCCTATACCGACCATGCCCAGATTCTGGGTAAGGAAGATGATGAGGTCTATGCCGAGTTCCACCGGCTGCTTGAGCTTATCGCGGGCGAAAACTTCACCGTTGACCGGCTGCTTGGTGCCGCGCTTGAGGTCGGCAAACTCAACCTGAGAGCCATTGAGCTATTGGATGCGGCAAACACCACTGCCTATGGCAATCCGGTGCCGACCAGGGTCAGGGTCACGCCGGTCAAAGGCAAGGCAATCCTCGTCTCGGGCCACGACCTATTGGACCTCGGCGAGCTGCTCAGGCAGACCGAGGGCACAGGCATCAACATCTACACCCATGGCGAGATGCTGCCCTGCCACGGCTATCCCGGCCTGAAGAAGTTCCCGCACCTTGTCGGCAACTTCGGCTCGGCCTGGCAGAACCAGCAGCGGGAGTTTCCCCTCTTTCCCGGTGCGATTCTCATGACCACCAACTGCATCCAGCGGCCCCAGGCGAGCTATAAAGACCGCATCTTCACCACCGGTCTTGTCGCCTGGCCCGGGGTTCTCCATGTGACAAGAAAGGACTTCTCACCGGTCATCAGGGCCGCACTTCAAGCCCCCGGCTTTACCGAGGACGGGCCGGAGCAGTTCATCACGGTCGGGTTCGGCCACAATGCGGTGCTTTCAGTTGCCGATAAGGTGATTGACCTTATCAAAAAGGGCAAAATCCGGCACATCTTTCTCATTGGCGGCTGCGATGGCGCCAAGCCGGGAAGAGACTACTACACTAGGTTTGCCGAGCTTGTGCCCAGGGACTGTCTCATTCTCACCCTTGCCTGCGGCAAATACCGCTTCAATAAACTTGAGTTCGGCGCGATTGAAGGCATTCCGAGACTTCTGGACATCGGCCAGTGCAACGACACCTACTCGGCGGTCCAGATTGCCCTGGCGCTTGCCAAAGCCCTGAATACTGATGTGAACTCCCTCCCCTTATCCATCATTCTCTCCTGGTACGAGCAGAAGGCGGTTGCCGACCTGCTGACCCTCCTCTATCTCGGCAAGAGAGACATCCGGCTCGGACCGTCACTTCCCGCATTTGTCACACCGGCACAGTTCCGGCTCCTTGCCGACAGGTTCAACATCATGCCCATCACCACGCCGGAAGAGGACCTGAAGGCGATTCTCGGCTGAGGTCTGCCCAGGTCTTCCGGCCGGGCAGTGATGCCGGCTGGCAAACGAGCCGTTAGCCTCAGCCCGCTCTCAGGCAGCGAACTGACCAGGCCCCTTTGACCGGTTGTAAGGGCCGACCCGGGTTTCCCGCTTAGCCCGGCTCTAAACCAGACCCCTTCTCAGCCGCTTTGAGCGGCACCCTGCCCGAAACTGAAGGTGGTGCTCAACAGGTCTCTGAGACCGGTCCCGGGTTGTGAGCCTGGGCCGGTTCTGACCGGCCTGCCAGGAGGAGGGCTCAGAATGGCTTTTGGCAGGTTCCCAGAAAGGATACTGAGGATGGTGGTAAGCCCCGAGGTGGTGGGGTAGGCAGTCCGCTGTTTTGGTATAACTGCTTACAAATAAGAAAGTTAGATTACTTTTTCCCGGCGGGCGGCAAAATTGAGCGTTATGTTTTGCCCATTTTTTTACACTAATAGGGTTGAGGAGAACAGAATGAAAGATAAAAACCGAATGTCTGGTCCAGGGTTTGAAGAAAGGGTCGAGCGCCGGATTGAGCGGTTCCTGGCGAAGACGAGACCGAGCCGGCTGGCACGGGTTGCCTACCGGCTCCGGCCTGAGATGGTGGCAAGGTTCGCCTTTCAGGCACGGATGCTTGAGGCGGTTGAGGCTGCGGTGCGCAAGACGATTGACCGGCATGGCGTCCTTCAGATAACAAGGCCGGCATATCTCGCTTTTGGCCGCGAGGTCTACGGCCTCTGGCGCCGCTACAGCGGAGTGACCCTGGAGAGGGAGCTGGCAATAGCCCGAAACAAGTGGGCCTGCCGGAGCTTGGAGCCCTGGCTCCTTGAGCAGGTTCAGGCCGCGGTCCTGGCAGCTGCGGAGGCTGAGCCTGCGGAGCCAAAGCCATAAACAGGATGTCGTGTGGCGTCATGGCCCAGCCTGTTCCAAGTGCCAACACCCCTGACCCGGATGCCGGGCTTCTGGCCCGGCTCCGGGCCGGTGAGGCTGGCGCAGACCAGGAGATGTTCGACCGGTTCTTTCCGATGGCGCTCAGGCTGGCCCGGGCCCGGTTTGGGAACGATGCCGAGGCAGAGGATGCGGCGCTTGAGGCGCTGGAGGAGGCATTCCAGGGCTTGCCCAGCTTCCAGGGCAAATCAAAGCTCTCAACCTGGGTCTACCGGGTCTTGCGCAACCGGATTTGCCGCAACGCCCGCAACCGGCAGAGGGTGGAGCTGGCAGGCCTTGATGAGGAGATTGCCGACCCGGCACCCGGGCCCCGGGAGCGGTTTGAGAGCCACCGGGAGTTTATCAGGCTCCTGAAGGACATCCAGCACTTGACACCGGAGCAGGCATGGGCGGTGACCCTGTGCCGGGTGATAGGGCTGGAACTTGACGAAGGGGCTGAGGTCCTCGGGCTCTCGGTCCCGGCCCTGAAGATGCGGATTCAGCGCGGCCTGGAGACCCTCCGCCGGAAGAGAAAGGCGCGGGAATGACAGGCCTTTCCCTCTCCCTTGATGGGAGAGGGCGGGGTGAGGGTGTGTCATTCCGAGCGGAGCGAAGCGGAGTCGAGGAATCCCTTAGCCTCACAACTGAGCGAGATTGACTCAGTGGATGCCAAAGGTAACTGATGCCCGGAGGGCCAGCGTATCTCAGGAGGTGGACAGGTGTTGGGTAGCCGGCACCAAAACGGAACCCCGTCTCTCATCATAAGAGAGCTTGAAGTCTCTCGATCATGCCGGGGATGGAATCAACACTATACTTTCGGTAGCGCTCAGGGACCGCCGCGCGGTCTCTCGGATATATGAAGACGATGACCGAGACGTCCAGGCCGTTGTGCCTGATGACCTTGGGCTCGCTATTTTCCTCAAACAGCATCCGGTAGCCGTCGAGCTTGCGCGTCATCTGCGTGTGCTCAGTTCCCTTCGGGTCAACGAACGCGATGATGTATCGTGAGCCCTTCTGTAGCCAGAACAC
>JBDRUJ010000174.1:0-3201 GCA_039801285.1 Caldifarciminota bacterium | reverse complement strand
TCAATGATCCGTAAGAGCTTTACCTGAAGCTCGTGGTCAATTTCTCCGATTTCGTCAAGAAAGACCGTTGAGCCGCGCGCCGCTTCAAATATCCCGGCCCGCTCGCCGGTGGCGCCGGTATAGGCGCCGCTTTCGTGACCGAAGAGGTCATCCCAGACGAGGTTGCGGTCCAGTGCACCCATATTGACGGTAAGGGGAAACTGCCGCCCCGGGTCGGTAGCACTGAACCGGTAGCTCGTCCGATGAAGGGCATTGGCAACAAGCTCCTTGCCCACGCCTGGACCACCAAGAATCAGCACAATCCCGTCCGTCGGGCCGATGCGTTCAATCTCATGGGTCAGCCGGGCCATCTTGCGCGAGCGGCCGATGACCATATGATGGTAGTTGCGCCAGTGGCCACGCTGTTGACTGTCAAGTGGCCGCAGGGCATGAACATCAACCGCCGCCAGTAGCGCTTCCAGTCCGGCGGCCGAATCAACCGCCCCCTCCTCGATAAAGGAACAACTTCCAAAACCCGGGTACATGATGAACTGGGTGAGCTCCTGAACTTGGGTGTGGCCTGCAGACCCGACCGTGAACAGCACCGGCACGACCCGGTCAATTCCAAGATGGCGCAGATGACTGTAGATGAGCAGCCCCTGCAACGCTCTGATGTCAATCACCGTCCCCGCGGGACGGACGCCGCCGAGAAACCCCACCAGCTTTCTTTCCTCGGTGGTCGCGAAGTCAATGTCTTGGACAATCAGAGAGACGAACGTGCCCCGGTGTCTGCGGTACCACTCCTTCAGTTCCTCAAAACAGCCGGTGAACTCAAACCGGAACTGGCGCAGTAGTCGGCCATCAGCAAACCGGCTCGCGGCCGCCACCAGCCTGTCGAATTTCTCCCGCTGGTCATCAACTACCAGCACCACCGGCAGGTCATCGGCTTGCGGCCTAGCCATTGCTCGTTCTCCTTACCGGAGCATTATCGGACCACCACAGCCTTGGTTACTGACCGGTCCCCGTCTCCTGCGGGGCAGTTGGCCTTGGCTTGGCCGTGGTGCGAAGCCAGGACCAGCACAACGCCCGGGAGCACAACGAACCGCTGTTGCTCGCCTGGCATCAGCCGGAGAGGGCCGTCAATCCTCCGGCCGACCTGGTCAAACAGCTCAACCGTCACGGCGCAAAAAGAACTGACGAGAACTGCCCGGCCACCCCTCACCAAGACTTCCGGACCCCGGTCAGCAGAAGTTGGGAACTGGCCGATACCCACCCCAATCCCGCAGACCCCTTCATAAGGCAAGTGGTTATTGGCGGTGACCGTCACGAGCATCGGACCTGGTGTCAGAGGTTGAATCGGGATACTCTCTTTGTCCCAGACCCAGCGCCGCTCGAACACCTCCTCCCCTTTCCAGAGACAGACCCGGGCCCGGACCGGCTGACCCGAAGAACGCACCTCAATCGGGAACCACTGCCGGCCCGTGTCAAGAGTTGCCGGATGCGTGACGGTGAGTTCCCGGGGCTCCTCCTTCCATAGCGGCAGGTTCGGTTCACCTAGCAGGTTCCAGAGATAGAGCGCCTGGCGCCAGCGCCACTGAGTTCGGGCAAGGTTCACAAACCGGTCCTTGGTCCGTGCCTGGTTACGACCCGCCTCGTAGCAGGTTTCACTGCCAAAGAGGTTGTGAAAGAACTGGTAGCCGAGAATCTCACTGATACCGGTCCAGCCCGCCCGGGAGTTGGCAAGGACCGCCACCGCACCACCCTGATTGTGCTGAACCAAAGCGCTCCCGATGCACTGCCGGTCAAACGCACTGGCCTGGGAACCCACCGTCAGAAGCACGCACTGCTTATCCCGATTGGTCAATTCCTGGACACCCGGAATGTCCAGAACCACCTGCCCGCCGACGATTAGCGCCTGTCCGTCTGAGTGGCCCAAGTGCCAGGCTAACTGATACCCGACGTTCAGTGAATCCCGCAGCTCCTGAGTGGTGGGCGGACTGGAAATGCTCCCTTCAAACCAGCCCGGGGGCACAACGAGCTGAGTCGTATCACCGGCCCGGATAAGCCGCATGAGAAATCCCGGGCCTGGGACTCTTTCAAACTCCAGCCACTTTTCCACGAGGCTCCGAACCGTCTCAGTATCGCCTGCCGCGACCCGGCCAACATATACATCCGAAAAGAAATCAATCGAGTCCTCCTCTTCGCCGAACCGGTTGTCGTGGTCTTCGTCCCAGGTGCCGTCAAGGTCTGAGAAGTACATGTCCGAGGGTGAATATTCGGTCAGGTTTCCCGGGGTGAAGACCATCCGGGTCGGGACACTGGCGGTGTCACCGGCCAGAAGGACCCACGATGTCCCGAGACTGTCATGCAGCAGCCTTAGATAATTACGAACCTTTTCTGCCCGGTCCCGGCCAGAACTCCTTGCCATTATGGTCTCAACCGGAACAACCTCTGTCCTCAACCCCTTACGGGTCTTCCAGAAGGCGAAATCTGCAAATGCCGGCGCAAACCTTGCCGGTGTCACTACCAGATAATCGATTCCGGTCTGGCTCAATGCCATACCGGCAACTGCCAAGCACAGCCAATACCGACTCAGCACCAAGCCTCCTCTGCCAGTTTGCCGCGTCTGACTAATAGAAATTTTAGCCTTATCCTAAAGCCCAGTCAACTATCCCCCAGCCTAGAGTAGTGTCAAGAATTTTGTGTCAATTGGTATTTGGGCCATAGCGGGCGCTTCTGCCATTGTCGGTTGTACTTCACAAACAGCATATAGACAATCCGGTTGCAGCTGGCATCGTCACTGAAGCCACACATCGGGCGGATGCGCTTCCGCAGCTCTCGGAACAGCCGCTCAATCACATTGGTCGTTCTCACCTTTACCCAGAGCCGCGGCTGCTGGCGCAGCGCGCGCATATGGGCCAGGAGCTCTTCGATATCCGCCTCCAGCGCTGCCACCGCCTCGGGAGCCAGCTTCCGCCACCTCTCGGCCCACCGCCGGCAGCGCTGCAGCGCCGCACGGTAACTGTCGGCCAGGTAGATTCTTTTCGCCTCAGCCAGACACGCCTGACGATGCCGCGCCGCCAGTCTGCCGGCCAGGTTGCGCAGTTTGTGGACCCAGCAGCGCTGCAGCGGCACTTGCGGCCAGACCTCGCGCACCGCAGCAATCAGCCCGCGGCCACCGTCCACCGTCACCAGCCATAACTGCTCGCCCCGCAGGCCGCG
>JBDRUJ010000173.1:319-3206 GCA_039801285.1 Caldifarciminota bacterium | reverse complement strand
CATCGAAACCTTTGACCTTCTCACCCCGAAGTTCTCGGGCGGACTGGAAAACTACTGGGGCAAGAACCCGTTCAAGCTCCACAGCGAATACCTCGGCATCCTGCCGCTCTTGTTTGCCCTCATCGCCCTTCTCCGCTCCTGGCGCAAGCCCCAGGTCAAGTTCTTCTTCTCCACATTCCTCGTTGTACTCATCATGGCCTGGGGCGGCAACACCCCCTTCTACCGCATCCCCTATCACCTCCTGCCCGGCATTGCAAAGTTCCGCGGCCCGGGCATGATATTCTTCCTCGCTGCATTCTCGCTCTCCGTCCTCGCCGGTTATGGTATCAACTATCTTCTAACCGAGCCTAAGGAAAAGAAAAAAACCGACGGGCTGCGCGGACTGATTTTTGCTGGCGGGGTGCTACTGCTTCTTCTCCTCTTTGCGCTCGTTGGCCGTGATGCGGTGGCTGGACTGGTCAATCCCGGCCGCCGCCTCGCCGAGTTTGAAGCCAACTATCCACGCCTGACCAGCGGGCTGCTGTTTGCCGTCGCCATCTGGGCGGTTGGCTATTTGATTGCCCTTTGGGCGGTCCGGGGTCGCATTAGTTCAATTCTCTTCGGTAGCACTGCACTGGTGTTGATGGTCCTTGATATCGGCATCTCGCTCAACCTCTGGAACGAATCCAAAGGCTACATCCGCAGCGTCCCGCCACCCAAAGAGTACTTTGCACAAGACGATGTTGTTCGCTTCCTGAGTCGGGATACATCCCGCTACCGTGTTCTGCCCCTCAACTATGCCCGGTCCGACGAGGGACTGCTCTGGCTTCATGGTATCCAGTCAACCGGCGGTCAGATTCCGAATCCCCTCCAGAGCTATCAGGATTTTATCGGTGCCGGTCAGAGCGTCATGTTCCAGGCCGGTAACCTCCTCAACCCCAACTTCATGAACCTCTTGAATGTCAAATATGTCATCGCTCCCACTCTGCCCGAAGACGCTTCCCGCTATGACGAACAGAGCCGGCAGTTCATTGCCCAGCTTCGGGCCTACTTCAGCCAGCCCTGGTTTGAGCCGGCCCATGTCGGTCCCCAATACACCGTTTATCGCAACAAGGGCTTCCTACCCCGCGCCTTCATCACCCCATTCTACGAAGTGGTCAAGGACAAAGATGCAGTCATCTCCCGGCTGATGAAACCCGACTTCGACCCGTCACGCACGGCTCTCCTTTATGAAAATCCGGGCTTCACAGTTACGGGCGACACAACCGCCGGCACCGTGGAACTTCTCTCCTACGACGCCAACTGCATCAGGGTGCGTGCCAACCTGACCGCGCCCGGCATCCTTGTCCTCGGCGAAAACTGGCATCCGGACTGGAGGGTTCTGGTTGACGGCAAACCGGCTCCCCTCCTTCGCGCCTACCACACCCTCCGCGCCGTCGCCCTTGAACCTGGCAATCACGAAGTAACATTCAATCACAAATCTGGTTGGTTCCGCCTCGGCCTTATCATCACTGGTGCCGCAATTGGACTCTTGGTTTTCGTTGCGGCACTCACTATGCTTCTCATCCGGATACGGCGCATTCAGCCAGCCGGGGAGGTTACTCAATGCTAAACCGCTCACCATCGCGTCCGCCCACGGTGTCGTTCATCGTGGTCTTCCATAATGGTGCAGACTACATTAGGAAATGTCTAGATTCTATTAGAACACAAACCTACGAATTTCGAGAGTTGATTGCCGTTGATAACGGGTCAACTGACAATTCGGCAGATATCGTTAGGACTGAGTATCCCAACGCCATTCTTGTCCACAGCAAGCGAAATATCGGTTGCGCTGGTGCGAGTAACCTAGGTTTTGCCAAAGTAAGCGGCGAACTGGTTGCTCTGGTAAACAGTGACGTGGTGTTAGAACCGAATTGGACGGAGGTCATGGTTGAGGCAGCGATGGCTCATCCTCAAGCAGCGATTTTCGCTCCCAAGATTTATCTTGCGGGAACCGAGGGGATCATCAACAGTGCCGGAACACTGATTTATCCCGACCTCACCTGCATCAACAGGGGCATGCGCGAAGCGGATCGTCATCAATACGACTCAATTGAGGAGGTATTCGGCTTTCATGGAACAGCCGCAATGCTGCGCCGGCGCTTGCTGGATGTAGCAGGGTGGTTCGATGACAGCTATTTTATGCACCGGGAAGAGGACGACCTTGCTTGGCGCTGTCATTTTTTAGGCTGGTCTTGCATCTATGTCCCTCAAGCTATTGCCTATCACCATTGGTCTCGTGCCAGCGGTGGTGGTTATTCCATGTTCAAACTCTATTATGGAGAACGAAATCGTATCTGGAACATATTCAAATATCTACCAGTGGATATGATTGTAACATCTGTGTTGTTTTCCCTCCGCCGCTACTTAGTGCTAAGTAAACTCCCTTCGGCCAAAGGTGCTGGCGCCCTTGCAAAAGTTTCTAAAACAGCGGTTATCGCAACCTTAGTCAAGGCATATTTCGATGCGTTGAAGGCGCTGCCGGCGGTATGGCACAAGCGGAAAGCAATCCGAATGGCATGCCCTAGAAGAGAATCTGTGAAGTTCTTATTGAATCGCTTCAAAGCAGACATTTCCCGGATAGTAACATTCTATACCGGTTAGTAAAGTGAGCCCCAACAGCCCTTGACCCTTGTGCAATATTTCATAATAATTTTTTATGCCTGATAGGCTATTTCTCGTCACCCTGACTATCTTGAGCATATCAGTTCCTACCTGTGCCCTTACCTGGACTGAGACGACTCAACGCGACTTCAACGATGGCTCTTTTGAAAGCCACATCTACGCCTCCTACCGGGCTGGTGGCGCTGTCGAGTTTACCAACCCCTTCGACCTCAATAATGACGGCTTCATTGATGTCGCCTGTCCC
>JBDRUJ010000173.1:0-309 GCA_039801285.1 Caldifarciminota bacterium | reverse complement strand
TGGGCGGACCGAATTTGACCGTTTACTTTGGCGATTCCGGTGGTTTCTCAACCAGCCGTTGCCGAAGACTACCAGTAACATCGGGCGGCAGCTATGACATGGCGGACATCAACCTAGATGGGAATGCTGAACTAATCCATGCCGCTTGGCACGCAGATATTGGCGTTATCTACTGGGGCTCAGATACAGGCCCATCAATTGCCGATACAACAATTCTGCCGACTAATACCGCCGAGGCCATAACCGCTGCCGACCTGGACAAGGATGGCTACATTGACCTGATTTTCCCCGGGGAGTTTCCCCCTAGTG
>JBDRUJ010000172.1:0-3258 GCA_039801285.1 Caldifarciminota bacterium | reverse complement strand
GGCCAGAGCGAACCTTTCAGCCGTTTCAGGACCTGATTGTAGTCGGGCAGGGCGATGCACATTCCGGCCGGTTCGCCCTGATAGAAGACCAGGGGACAGATTCCGGGCTGGATGATGGGCTTGAGCTGGCGGGCAAGACTGTCAATCTCCTCGTCGGTCATCGGTGCAAAGTCCCAGTTCTCTGACCAGGCGTCGTTATAGACCTCTTTGATGAACTTCAGGTCACGGGCCAGATGTTTCAGGTCAACCGGCCGGACCACGAGTCCCGGCTTCCGCTTCAGCCGCTCCATAACATGGATGAGCTTTCTCGGCACCGGCTGGGTCATCGGAATGTCATAGGCATAAAGGTCCTTGACCTTGGAAAATCCGCAATGCTCCAGGAGCCGGGGATAATAGGGAAAGTTGTAGCTCATCTTGATATAGGGCGGGCCGTCAAACGGGCCGACCAGAAGTCCGGCCTCATCATTCATTGACGGGTTGGCCGGGCCATAGATGACCTCCATCCCTCGGGCCCGGCAGAACTCGGCCACGGCATCAAAAAGCATTTCTGCAACCTGCGGCTCATCAACCGACTCGAAATAGCCGAAATAGCCGATTGCGGTCTTGTGATATTTGTTATAATTGTGGTCGATGATGGCGGCAATCCTGCCTACTTCAACGCCGCCCCGTTCGGCCAGATAGAGTGCCCGCTCGGCATGCTCCCAGAATGGGTTACGGCCCGGTGTCAGGGTGTTAGCCAGGTCGCTTCTCAGCGGCGGAATCCAATAGGGGTCATCCTGATAGAGTCGGAAGGGAAACCGGATAAACCTCTCAAGGTCTGAGCCGCTCACCACCCTTCTGATTGTTACTCCGCTCATGGAATCAGTCCGGCCTCTCGGCCCACCTTTTTGAAGATTGCCAGGGCATCATCAACATCCTGGTCGGTGTGGGTGGCCATGCAACTGGTGCGGATGAGCGAACTCTTGGGCGGAACCGCCGGCGGCAGAACCGGATTGGCAAAGATTCCGGCATCGAACAGTTTGCGCCAGAAGAGCAGCGTCTTCATGTCATCACCGATGTGAATCGGGATTATCGGCGACTCGGTCCGGCCCAGCTCGTAGCCCAGCTCCCTGAGCCCGGCCTGCATCCGTCGGGTGATGCGCCAGAGGTTCTGACGCCGCTCCGGCTCGGTCTTGATGATTTCCAAAGCGGCAAGGACCGTGGCGGCTGCAGTCGGCGGGATTGCTGCCGAAAAGATGAGGGGCCGGGCCTGATGCCTGATATAGGTGATGACCTTCCGCTCACCGACTACAAATCCGCCAATCGTGGCAAACGACTTGGAGAATGTTCCCATGATAAGGTCAACATCATCCTCCAGGCCGAAGTGCTCGGCAGTCCCCCGGCCGTTTTCCCCCAGAACCCCGATTGCATGAGCATCATCAACCATCAGCCGGCAGTGGAATCTTTTGGCCAGCGGAACAATCCGGTCCAGGGGCGCGATGTCCCCCTCCATTGAGAAGAGTCCGTCAACGATAATCAACTTGCCGGCATCCTTGGGCAGCTTGGCAAGGGTGGTCTCCAAGGAATCCGGGTCGTTGTGGAGAAACCGCTTCACTGAGCCATAGGACATCTGGCAGCCATCAACGATTGAGGCGTGGTCCAGCTTGTCGCAGATGGCAACATCCCCCTTCCGCACCAGGGCCGAAACCGTCCCGAGATTGGTTTGATAGCCGGTGGAAAAGACGATGCAGTCCTCCTTGCCCAGAAACTCGGCAAGGGCCGCTTCAAGCCGGACATGCAGGTCGAGCGTCCCGTTCAGAAACCGGGAGCCGGTGCAGCCGGTCCCGTACTTTCTTATGGCTTCAAGTGCCGCCTCCTTCACCTTGGGATGGGTAGTGAGCCCCAGATAGTTATTGGAGCCGAGCATTATTTTTTCATGACCGTCAATTACCACCCTCCGGTCCGGCTCCGAGTTCAGCGGAATGAAATAAGGGTAGTAGCCCTGACGCTTGGCGCGGTCAACAATCGGGAAAAACTCCCGGCATTTGGCAAAGATATCCATTTGTGCCATTCTAGACCAGACTGCCTTGGTGTCAATATCAAAAGTCCAGGGTCTAAAGTCTTTTGACAACCCCCTTATCGGTTATGAAGGCGGTGATGAGCTGGGCCGGAGTTATGTCAAATGCGGGATTGAACACCCTGACCTTGTCGGGCGCTACCCGAGAGCGACCGCATCTTATGACCTCATCTGCCGGCCGCTCCTCAATCTCGATGTCCGCACCGGTCCGGGCCCTGGGGTCAAAGCTGGATGAAGGTGCAACAACATAGAACGGCCTGCCCGCCTCCTTTGCCAGAAGAGCCAGCATCTTTGTCCCGACCTTATTGGCGGTATCGCCGTTCCGGGCGATTCTGTCAGCGCCGACAAGAACAAGGTCGCATTTCTCAATGACCGAAGCAGCGGCGCTGTCCGGAATCAGTGTGCAGGGAATCCGAGCACGCAGAAGCTCCAGAGTAGTCAGCCTTGCACCCTGAAACAGCGGCCTTGTCTCACACACGAAGACCCTGGGCCGCTTCCCTTCCAGATGCGCCTGAAAGATAACCCCCAGTGCAGTCCCCATTCCGGGCCCGGCCAGAGCCCCGCTGTTGCAGATGGTCAGGATGGTTGCACCCTTTGGCACCAGCCTTGCCCCTTGCCGTGCCATCGCTATTGACCGTTCAATCTCCTCCTGCTCGATTTTTCTAGCTTCTTTTTCTACTGACAGTCGCAAGGCTTCCGGACTCAGGCATGTTCCTTTCAGCCTCTGCATAACCCGTTCAACCGCCCAGGCAAGGTTCACCGCGGTTGGCCGGGATGCGAGAAGCATTCTGGCCGCCCGTTTCATACCGGTTCTGAGTTGGCGGTCGGTCAGACGCCATGCCTCAACGGCAAGTCCGTATCCGGCGGCAACCCCAATCCAGGGTGCGCCGCGCACCTTCAACCGTCTGATTGCCTCGGCTACCTCCTCAGCACTCCTCAGCCGGACGAACCGGATTCTGGCTGGCAGGCGAGTCTGGTCGAGAACGGTCAGAAACGGCTGGCGATAACTAACGGGCCGGAAGAGAAATGAAGGAAGGTCTTTGCCGACTCCCTTCATCTTTTTCCCTTCTTCAGAACCGCAACCAGACCGAAGGAGTCCTGGTCATAACAGTTGGCATCGGACGGTTCCGCTCTCACAATGGTGATTGTCTCAAGATATCGGTTGAAATCAAACCGCTCGTGCTGGGGCAGCAGCGCATAAA
>JBDRUJ010000171.1:0-3294 GCA_039801285.1 Caldifarciminota bacterium | reverse complement strand
ATCCTCCTGGGTTAATATATTGTTTGTTTTTATTGTTGCTACCCCCAGGAGGATTATACTCTTGTTTCCGTTTTCTATAAAGTGTAACTAGCAACTTGGGTATATAATAAACCGGTGGAGTTCATTAGAAGTTCGTTGAGGGGGAATGTCTATGGCTCTCGAGCAGAAGAAAGTCTGGGAGATTGTCAAGCAGGCGGTAAGTAAGAATGTGGACATCCCTGAGTTCCAACGGGAATTCGTATGGGACACTGAGCAAGTCAAGAAGCTGGCTGAATCGCTCTACCGTGACTATCCGGTTGGCTCGTTCTTGCTCTGGGACTCTTCAAAATACCACGAAGCCAAGACAGCCCAAGGGACTCAGGCGTCGCTCTGGATTGTGGATGGTCAGCAGCGCACAACCGCACTTTGCCTGCTTTTGGGCCAGAAGCCGTATTGGTGGGATGATGCAGAAAGCTGGAACAAGGCCTTAGAACGCTATGACGTGATGGTCAATCTTCCCCCTGAGGAGGGCGATGACCGCTTGGAGTTTGCCTTGCCTAACCCTGTTCGCCGTAATGACCCCCACTGGATTAGCATCCGCCGAGTTCTTGGCATGGAAAAGGTCGAGGACTTGACCCCACTGGCTCGAGAAATCGCAAACCGCATTAGTAATGACCCTGTTCAAATGATGGAACTATTCAGTAAGGTGCATGCCCACCTCCAGCGTCTCTGGCAAATTCGGGAGCGAGATATCTCCATCATCAAAATCAGCCATGAGGTTGAAGATGTGGCCGTGATTTTTGCCCGTCTGAATCAAGAGGGGACACGCGTCAAAGAAGCTGATGTAGTACTCGCCCTTGCCGCGGTGCGCAATCGAGGCTGGGTGCGTAATGAGTATCTGCCGTTTCGCAATAAACTGGAAGATGACGGGTGGGACTTGGACCCAGGCATCTTCGTTCGCACCATGACTGGAATTGGTAAGGGGCGTGCTCGGCTTATTGAGGTGCCGAAGGATTTCTGGGACCCTCTAAATCTGCGTTGTGTTTGGAACTACACCAAGGAGACTATCTCAGACGTCTTGAAGCGGCTGGCCGAGGTTGGCATCATGTCTGCTGATCTTCTCCCCTCCACAAACAGCCTGATTCCGCTCTTCGTGCTGCACCGTCGGTGGAAAGACACGCAGGGTTACCGCTTCGACAAAGCCCTGTGGTGGTTTCTTCTGGCAAATTGGGATGGGCGCTACAGTGGCTCGGCCATTACCAGCCTCAATGAAGACGTGCGGTCCATTGAAGAGGCAGAGAATTTCGACCAAGCCATCCAAGATCTTTCGAAGCGCCTGCGGATAGTCCCGAAAATTGCCGAGGACGAGTTTATGAAGCGCTATGACCGCGCCGGTCAGCGTTTTCTACGGCTCATGCTCTACTTGGTGTTGTTCCACCGCGAGGCACGGGACTGGGTGGACAACACTCGCATCGGGTATGATAACACCGGCGCTCCATTAACCAAAGGCTTTGAGCCTCAATGGCACCATATTTACCCCCGCAGCGTGCTTAGGGAGGCCAATCGTTCAGATGATGAAATCCACGCTTTGGCGAATATCACCGTGCTTAATGAGCGGACCAATGTCAACAAACTGGCTGCCAAGCAGCCGGCGCGCTACATCCGGGACTTCCGCATCGAAGAGCAAAATTTGCGTAGGCACTTGATTCCCGAAGCTTTTGCTAGTGTCGCGAACGACGATGCGCTTCTGGAAAAACAGTGGAGTGTGGAGCAATACGACAATTTCCTGAATAAGCGGGCACAATTGCTCGCACAGAAAGCTAACGCCTTCCTACAAAGACTGGAGAAGGCTCATAGCCATATCCTTCACGCTTGACATTCCGATAGGGAACGTCCCTTTGAGGAGCAAAAGCGGCGCGGCCTAGTGGTAGAAGAGCCTCAGGCCGGTGAAGACCATGACCATGCCGTACTCGTCGGCGGCACGGATTATTCCGGAGTCGCGGTTTGAGCCGCCGGGCTGGATGATGTAGCTGACACCGGAGCGGGCCGCCCGGTCAATGTTGTCGCGGAAGGGGATGAAGCCGTCCGAGGCGAGGACGACATCCCGGAACCGGGAAATCCAGGCCCGCTTCTCATCCTTGGTCAATGGCTCAGGCACGGTGGTGAAGTTGAGGCGCCAGGCCTGAAGCTCCTCTTCGGTGGCGTCGTCTTCCAGGTAGAGGTCAATGGCGTTGGCCTTTTCGCCCCGGCTGATTCCCTTCTTGAAGGGCAGGTTCAGGACCTTGGGATGGAGTCTGAGGAACCAGCGGTCGGCCTTCTGGCAGGCAAGCCGGGTGCAGTGAATCCTTGACTGCTGGCCGGCACCGACGCCAATCACCTGGCCGTCATAGGCGAGGCAGACCGAGTTGGACTGGGTGTACTTCATGGTGAGGAAGGCGATGAGCATGTTGAGTTTCGCCTCTTCGGAGATGGCGCGTTTGACCGTGACCATCCTTTCAAGCAGGGTCTCGGTTATCCTGGCGGTGTTGCGCTGCTGCTCGAGGAAGATGCCGAAGAGCTGCCGGGTCTCAAGCTCCGGCGGGTTGTAGTCCGGGTCAATCTGAATGATTGGGTAGTAGCCGCTTTTCTTCTTTTTCAGAAGCTCGAGCGCCTCGGGCTCATAGCCGGGGGCGATGCAGCCGTCAGAAATCTCGCGGGAGAGAAGCTGGGCAGTCGGCAGGTCAACAATGTCGCTGAATGCGGCCCAGTCGCCAAAGGCGGACATCCGGTCGGCACCCCGGGCCCGGGCATAGGCACAGGAAAGGGGCGAAAGTTCCATGCCGGAGACGAAGCAGGACTGGGCAAGTTCCGGGCTCAGGGGCCGGCCAATCGCCGCACCCAGGGGGCTGGTGTGCTTGAAGCTTGCGGCTGAGGGCTGACCGGTCAGCTCCTTGAGCTCTCTGACCAGTTGCCAGGAGTTCAAGGCATCAAGGATGTTGACATAGCTCGGGGTGGCACTGAGAATGGTGATGGGCAGCTTGCCCTCGGGCACAAAGAGCCGGGCGAATGTCTGATGGGGGTTTACACCGTAGCGGAGTCTGATTTCATCCAATGCCATTCAAGGCTACCCAGGCCAGGGCAAAAGTCAAGCAGGCGCATTGCCTCATCAAAAATCTACTAGAACGGAGGCATGATTTGACTATCCCTTTACCCAAAAAGAGTTGGCCAAATGGCACTGACAATGCCTGAGAAACAGGTCCTAACCAATGAGCTGGCCCGAAGGTTCCTTGGGACGAACCGAAAGACTAAGGCCTCAATCATCGAGCAGGTGGTTGG
>JBDRUJ010000170.1:0-3303 GCA_039801285.1 Caldifarciminota bacterium | reverse complement strand
TTCGCCTTGGTCTCAATCTGAACGAGAAGCGTCTGCTCCTGCTCGTGCCGGCGGGCCATTGAGCCGTGAATCTTCTTCAGCCGCTCGCAGACCATCTCCGGCTCGGTCTTGACCAGCCACCGCTCAATCCTTCTGGTGACATCTTTAGGCATAGACTGCTCCTTTCTCTCTTTTTCTGCCTCTCAGATATATTAGAGACAGCCAGGGCAGGAAAGTAACGGCCCAATTGAAGAAAGGCCTGGGCCAATCGCCTAACAGTATAGCCTTCCAGAAGTTGGGACACTTCTCCGGTTTCAGACCTCCTGGCCGGGGCGCGGCCCAGGGCTGCCCCCTTTCCAGCACCGGGCCGGCCGGCTCGCGCCACTGCCGAAAAGCGGGTCATCATTCGGGCTCTCTGGAGTTGGCTGCCTGAAGGTCCATTTGGCCTTGACTCCAACCCTGGAGAACCTATCATGATTTGTTGACTCTGGCTATAGTCCTTTGCCTTCTTGCCAGCCCGATTTCCGCCGCTGCCGACCTGGAGTTCTGCCATGAGCCGGGCGTCCAGACAAGACTCCTTCTCTCGGCATCAGCCCGATGCGAGCCAAATCCGGCACTTCTCTATGGCGCGGTTGTGACGCTTGCCGGACTTGACAACCCGGGCCTTGCCCGCTACGGGACATTCCTGCGATTCCAGCCAAACCGTCTTGAGCGAGCCGGCTTGAGCCTGGAGCTGGCGCTTATGCATGAGGAGTGGTCGGAATGGCAGATTGGCGAGAACCGGTTTCTGGCGATGCTCAATTTTCAACCCCTTTCCAAATTCGGTCTCGGACTGGGCGGAGCCTGGCGCTCTCCGGTCATGAAGAATTATCATTCGCCCTTCATCTGGCGGAGTGAGATTGAGGAGCTGAATCTCGCCTATCGGCTCTGGTGGCGGTTCTTGTGCCGGTCGGGCGGAAATGCCGCCATCTTTCTGGCAAACGCCGACCGGTTCAGCTTTCACAACCCGCAGCAGTTGCCATTTGGTGTTCAAGGAGCGCTGACCCTGAAGAGAACAGCCTTTACCGGGAGCATCGGTTCGGCGGTCAACGGCCTCTCCGGAATGCTGCTTTCTCTCAGTGAGCTGGAACTTCACCTCGGGGTAAGCCGTGACTTCTAAGCGGGCTGGCATTCTGGCGCTTGGTCTGCTGGTTCTTTTCAACCTCGCCTGCCAGTGGGACCAGACCCAGGCGGTCTGCCGGAAGGATGTTGATGTCCGGGTCAGGGAGTCTCTTGCCGACTCGGCTCACTGGCCCGGGCCGGTCCTGGTCAATCCCGACTCCTTCCGGTTTGCGGTGCTGACCGACCTCCACTTCGGTTGTCCGGAGAGCGCAAGGCTGGGCTGGTTCAAAAGCGAGGCGGTGCGGCTGGGTGTTGACTTCTTTCTGGTCCTTGGTGACATCACCGAGAATGGCCGGGCCGAAGAATATGATGCGGCGCGACACCGGCTCGATAGCCTGGCCATCCCCTATTATGCGACGATTGGCAACCACGACCTGTATCAACGGGATGGCTGGAGCTCCTTCCTGAGCCATTTCGGCCCGAGCTGCTACTCGGTGGTGATTGGAGAGCGGCTGCGGCTCATCTTTCTCGATACCGGTGACGGGAGACTGGGTCAGACCCAGTTTGAGTGGCTTGAGGATGAGCTTCAGAATGCGGAGGCTGTCAAGGTGGTAGCAACCCATTTTCCGATTTGTGAAGGAGCGGTGCCCCTTCCCGGCAGGCTGGCCAGCACCGCCGAGCGCTATAAGCTTATCTCCCTCCTTGAGCGCTCTGGTGTCCGTGCCTATATTGCCGGCCACACCCACGGCTTCCGGCGGACGAGGATTGAAAACCTTGACCATTTCATCGCCGGCTCGATGGCACCGAAGAAGCTGGACTACGGCCGGCCGGGCTTTCTCTATTTCACGGTGCTGGCAGACTCCCTTTGCTGGGACTGGGTTGAGTATCGGTTATGAGCCATCTGGGATTACTCCTTGCACTATTCTGGGCAGCGCCGGTTGAGCGCATCGTGAGGATTGATGTGCCCAGTCACGAAGCTGTCTATCCCCTTCTCCGCAAGACCGGACTGGCGGTGATTGATGCCCAAGACAGGTTCGTCACCGCCTATGCGGATGACGAGATGATTAGCCGGGTTCAAGCTCTGGGCTACAAGGTGACGGTCCTGGTTGAGGACTACCAGCAGCAGGCGACAGTTGAGCTTCAGGCCTATCACACCTATCCGCAGGTCTGCAGCATCATGAACGGCCTTGCCCTGGTCCACCCGGAAATCTGCCGTTTGGAGACGCTGGGGTTTTCTGCCGGCAACCGGCCGATTCCGGCGCTGAAGGTCACCGAAAGCCCGGGGATTGAGTCGGGCCGGCCGGTGATAAGGCTGATTGGTGCCCATCATGGCAACGAGAAGATTTCGACCGAAATCACGCTGGCGTTCATGCAGCTTCTGGGTGACAGCTACCCCACGAATCAGCAGGTGCGGGCTTTGGTTGACACCCGGGAGTTCTGGATTATCCCGATTCTCAACCCGGACGGCCATGTTGCCAACCGGCGGACCAACGATGCCCTTGTTGACCTGAACCGGGACTACGGCTACGAATGGGAGGTCTATTCAAGCCCGTTCACCCAGCCTGAGACCAGGGCGCTATTGTATCATGCCGAGCTCCACCCGCCGACCCTGGAGTTCGCCTATCACTCCAGCGCCAGCTACTGCAACTACCTCTGGGACAACACACCAGTTGACCCGCCAGACTCGGCCTGGATAATCGCCCTCTCCCGGCGCTACTGCGACTCAACCTACGGCTCAAGTCTCACCCGGCTCACCCCAATCAACGGCTGGGACTGGTACGAGGTCCATGGCTCCTGTCAGGACTACACCTTTGGCGCCTGTGGCGGCCTCGCCTGGACGATAGAGACCCGGCAGCCTTCAACCCGGGCCGGCATTGACTCCATCTGCCTTGCCAACCGCCGGGCGCTCTTGGACATGGCGACCATCGCCGGCTGGGGAATAAGCGGCCATGTTTATGACTCTTTGACCGGTGCGCCCCTGTTTGCCCGAGTCGAGTTCACAGCACCCTGGCGCTGGAACTGCTACACCAACCGCGCAACCGGCGTGTTCCACAAGATCCTTGCTCCTGGGGCCTACAACATCAGGGTCAGAGCCAACGGCTACAATCCTAAGAGTTTCACCGGCGTGGTGGTGCCGGAGACGGGCGCGGCGGTCCTGGATGTGGCGCTGACCCGGCCCGACACCGAGCCCGTCAACTACGTCCAGAAGGTTGCGGCGGTCCG
>JBDRUJ010000169.1:0-3366 GCA_039801285.1 Caldifarciminota bacterium | reverse complement strand
TTCCACATTCCGCCTTCCGCCTTCCGCATTCCGCCTTCCGCCTTCCGCCTTCCGCATTCCGCCTTCCGCCTTCCGCCTTCCGCCTTCCGCATTCCGCATTCCGATTCTGAGTCGAAGAGCACTCGACCCGGCTACTCTCTAAACCTGATGTCTATCCGGTTGCCGGCAATGCCGGTGACGGCAAACTTTGTTGCCAGCCTGCCCGAGCCCAGCTCCTGATAAATCTCCTGGGTTGAGGTCTCGGAGACAATCTCAATCACCGCATCGCTGCCCGCCAACTCACGGGTGATTACCGAGAGCACACCGCGCACCGAATGGAGTATCTCCGCCTTCAGCCTTTCAACCTTGGCATAGTCGGCATTGGCGGCATAGACCTGGGTCACGTTCATCCGGCGCTTCCACCCCGCAAGAATCCTGGACATCAGCTCGGCCGAGACCGAATCTGCCGCCTGCTCGAGTGCCTGCTCCTCACTGAAGGGAAGCTCCCGGTTCACCACGGTTGCACCCAGCACCTCAGCCGACTGGACGCTTATTGCCCGGCAGCTCAGCCGCACCCGGTAGAAGTCGGCCTCGTTCTGGGTCCAAGGCACAACCTTCCGGCTGACCGACCGCTCCAGCACCCCGGCAAGGACAATCTCCGCACCTGACCTCATGCCGGCCAGCAGTGCCGCCTGATTGTCGCCTTCGAGAATCTTTTTCAGCTGCTCCCTTTCCAGGTTCTTTTCCATCGTTGCCTGGTCAACTACCGGAAAGCCCTTCTCCTGAAGCCGGGCCATGATTCTGGTCGTCACGGCGGTTGCCCCATCGTCCTCGGCGCCGCCCCGGACCAGAACCATGATGCGCGGCCGGCCCTGCTCCTGAACCAGAAGGCCGATTGCCGCCAGGTCATCCTCAATCCGGTCGAGCTTCACCTTGGCCCGCACCGTGACCCGATAGGTGTTTGCCTTGGCCGGGTCCATCCATGGGGCATTGATGGTGCGCATCCCCTCGGCAATAACCTTATATGATGAGACATAGCCTGAGGCCTGGGAATAGATGCGGTCGGAGATGAGCTGAAAGTTCTGCACCCGGCTCTCGGCAGAGAGAAAGGTTCCGACGCCCTGCTCCACCGCCTTGCGCAGGGCATCCTTCAGCGCCTGGTCCCGGGCAACCGCCACGCTCCCTTCCACTGCAGCCACACCTTCAGCCAAGACCTCAACCCCCTCGTCACCACTCACCACAACATCCGGACTCTCTGGTTCTTGGGGCCGATTCTGTGCGATGGTTGCCGGTGGCGGGCTGACACAAGCCGGCCCGACAAGTCCAATCAATCCCAAGACTACAACCGATGCTCGCAGCACAACACCCCCCTTATATCATGAGCTTGACGATGAAGCGACCGGCATCAAACAGCAACCGCCCGGCCTGCTTCAGCCACTTCAACCTCTCGGCATCCTGCCGGGAAAGGACAATGTCAGTCCCCAGCCTGCCCCGAATCTCCTTCACCTTCAGAACCAGGGGCTGATTGGCAAACTCGGGCCGGGATAAGACCTCGTCCAGTCTTGCGACAAACTGAACCAGGCCTTCGGCCCGGCCGGCATAATCCTTGGTGTCAAGGAGCAGATTGCCGCTCTCGTCGTAGATTTTCGGAAAGAGTGCCGGCTTCAGACCGGAACCGGCCGCATCAAGCACCAGTCCTGAATACTGCCGGAAGAAGTCCCGAACCTGAGGTGTGACATTATTCCGCATTCCGCCTTCCACATTCCGCCCTCCGCCTTCCGCATTCCGCCTTCCGCCTTCCGCATTCCGCATTCCCCCTGCCCCGGAACCGGCAAGAACCGGCGCAAGCGCCTCCGCAACACTCTGCGGTCCGGAAAGCGCCACCTCCATCTCAACCTCGGCGGTACCGGTCAGGGAGTCAAACCGGGTCGGGCCGACCTGCCGGGCACCTCTGATTATTCCCTCAACATGGGAATAGACAACATCATAACTGGTCAGGTAGTTCTCAACCTTTGTGTCCGAGTCAATCCTGACACCCTTGATGATTTCCAGAAGATTCCGCTGCGCCACCACTATCGCCGCCCGTTCAGCCATCAACCGGGCCTGAGCCTTATTCTCGATGCCCGGGTCGGCAACGCCGGTCCCCCTTGCCCGCACAACCCTCTCGCCCCAGTCAACTGCACCACCAGGAACCTCCTCCACCACCTCACCTGGTGCGCTGATTGGGCCGACCGGCACCGGTGCAACAAAACCGGTAGTCTCCTTTGGGATTGGTGGCATTACACCGGTCTCGGCCTGCTGGGTGCGCACCGGCTGGGTTGTAGTGGCACAGGCAAAGAGCACCACGAGACAAAACGGCAATAGACGAACGTCTTTCACTCGCTTCCTCCCTTCTCAAGCAAAGGCAGAAGTGCTCCATCAACAGCGTTCGCTAACGCCTCGGCCGCCCCCTCAAAGCTTGAGCCCTGGCCCTGGGCTGAATAGAGCACCTCTCCTGTCTCAACAGAGATGATTCGAACACCGACCTCGGCATCCCGCTGATTCGGGCTATCGCTCCAGAACGGGTCGTGCTTCAGCTTCCCTATCCTGATGGTCATCACCGCGCTGGCGCCAAGGAGCTTTCCCAGTCGGGCCGCGGTCGCCGGGTCAACAACACCGGATGTCCCGAACTGCTGCTCCTGAAGCACCCGGCTCACCTCGGACCGGTCAACAACGGTAAAGGTCACGACCTTCATGAGCTGCAGCCCGGCGTGGTCAACAAGCGCCGCAAACATGCCGGCATCTTCAACATCCGATGCCGGCCTGGTTTGAGTCGGCGGCAGGACCGCAATCGTCCAGGGCCGGGAGAGGTCGAACTTCGGCGAAATGGAATATGGCACTGCCGCCTGTTGCATTGCCCGCAGCTGGCTGGCAGTGCAGCCGACCCCAACCATCAGCAAGAGGCCAGCGGCTGTCAATCGCAGGATGAATCTCAGCATACCAGCACTCCTTTATTACTTTTTTAGGATTATTCCTTATTTCTACCCGATGTCAAGTAGCGGTATTTCCCTGGGAGATGGCGCGAGTTCTGAATTCAACTCCGGGCCGAATGGTCTACTCAGCCCTTGTTTGAGCCGGCATTCGAACGCTCACCAAATCCGCGAATTGAGACAAGGGGTGGCAAGCCTGCTCAGAACCCGCCTGACCCGAACCCTGACCACACAGGTAGCCTCCGAGCTGTAAGCAGTTTTGACTCAAACAGTTAGCCAACAGCTCAGGACCGATTTGAGCAGTGGGGCAAGAACAGGAGCAGCGCCCGAACTTTAATGCCTTATGAAACCAGAACTTAGCAGTCAGATTACCAACAAACTTGACTGAGAGGTCACGGCTGAAATCAGATGAGGGGTA
>JBDRUJ010000168.1:0-3368 GCA_039801285.1 Caldifarciminota bacterium | reverse complement strand
TAGCTGATATCCTGGTTTGAGCGGTTCCGGGCAGAACCCGATAATGGTTGGCCCAGCAAGAGAATGGCCATTGCAAGGTCATGAACTGCCAAATCCCAGATTGGATTAAAAGAATTGCCGACAACGGACGGTTTGCCTGAAGGGCCTGTTGAAGTTCTGTAAGCCTTCATTTTCGTGATGGTCCCTAGTTGTCCCCTTCGAACTGCTTTATGGAGTCGGTTGAAACCCGGTGAATAGAGGGCAGTATGGCCGATTTCCAGGACCAAATGCGAGCGGGCGGCGAGTTCACTGAGGTGAATTGCTTCAGCAAGGTCAAGGGCCATCGGTTTCTCAACCAAGACATGCCTGCCAGAGTCAAGAGCTGCCCGGGCAAGTGCGTAATGGGTTCTCTCAGGAGTTGCTATGACCACCGCATCAAGTGGTTCGTGATTGAGCATTTCCTGGCCGGTGCGAGAGACCGCAAGACCGCCGACTTTCGGGATTGCTGGGTCGGCCACGGCAACAACCCGGCAACCGGGAATTCGCGTTAGCGTTGCCAGATAGTTTCTGCCCCACCGGCCTAGGCCGGCAATCCCAATGGTCAATTCAGCCATTTTCCAGTCGTCTCTTGAACCATTCAATAGTTTTAGAAAGCCCCTGCCGTAATGAGTAACGGGGTTGCCAGCCAAGCAGCCGGCGGGCGCGGCTGATGTCTGGTCGACGTTGTCTAGGGTCGTCCTCAGGCAGTGGCTGAAACCGAAGCGGACTTTGGGAGCCGGTCAATCTCCTCACCAGCCGCGCGAATTCGAGGACGGTAAACTCCTTCGGGTTTCCGAGATTGACCGGGAACGGGTCATCGACTGTTATCATCCGATAGAGACCTTCGACCATGTCGGTAATGTAGCAGAAACTGCGGGTCTGCCGGCCGGTGCCGTAAATGGTCAATGGTCTGCCGGTCAAAGCCTGAGCAATCAGATTGGGGACGACCCGGCCATCGTCAAGCTTCATCCGGGGGCCATAGGTGTTGAAGATGCGGGCAATAGCGGTTTTCATGCCGAACTGGCGATGGTAGGCCATGACCAGCGCTTCGGCATAACGTTTGGCTTCGTCATATACTGAGCGGACGCCCACCGGATTGACATTACCCCAGTAGGACTCTTTCTGGGGGTGTTTTTCCGGGTCACCGTAGACCTCGGATGTGGAAGCCATGATGAAACGGGCACGGCGGTCTAGCGAAAAGTCAAGGAGATTGCGCGTGCCATCAGCGCCGACGCGCAGGGTCTCAAGAGGTAGTGCCAGGTAGTCCTTGGGCGATGCCGGTGATGCAAGGTTGAAGACAACACTGACATTCGGAACATCAGGGAGAGACTGGCAGATGTCGGCACAGACGAATTCAAAGCCGGGATTGGCAAGAAGATGGGCTATGTTCTCTTTGTTTCCGGTGAGCAGGTTGTCCACACAGACAACACCAAATCCGCGGGCAAGGAGCAGATCGCAGAGATGACTGCCAATGAAACCGGCACCGCCGGCAACCAGCGCAACCTTCCTTATCTTTGACCTCATCGGCCGACACCGATATAGGTGAAGCCCAGGCTCTCTACCTCGGCACGTTCAAAGAGATTCCGGCCATCGCAGATGATGGGCAGGCGCATCCTTTCCTTCAGCGCATTCAGGTCGAGCTTGCGGAACTGGGGCCATTCGGTGATGATTGCCAGCAGGTCGGCTCCTTCAGCAACATCTTCGGCCCGCTGGCAGAATTCAATTCCCGGGATGAGCCTCTTTGCCCGCTCCATCGCCTTGGGGTCATAGGCCCGGACTCGGGCACCCTCGGCAACCAGTGCACCGATGATGTCAATCGAGGGGGCGAATCTCATGTCGTCGGTGTTCGGTTTGAATGCCAGCCCCAAGACACCGATGTTCTTACCGCGCAAATTCCAGAGGACATTCCGAATCTTGCGCACGAAACGGTGCTTCATTTCCTCATTGATATTCTCCACCTCGCGCAAAAGCCGGAAGTCATAACCCAGTTCCTCGGCAATCCTGATGAAGGCACGGAGGTCCTTGGGAAAACAGAAACCGCCATACCCGACCCCGGCGTCGAGGAAGGCACGACCAATCCTTCGGTCCATGCCCATCCCTTCAGCCACCTTCCGCACATCGGCACCCGAAGCCTCGCAGATAATTGACAGGGCATTGGCAAAGGAAATCTTCATCGCCAGGAAGGCGTTGGAGGCATGTTTGATAAGCTCGGCACTGGCGATGTCGGTAATGACCATCGGCGCATTGAGCGGCCGGTAGATTTCGACCAGAAGGTCGCGCGCCCGTTCGGTCTCAACGCCAATCACAATCCGGTCCGGATGGAGAAAGTCCTCAACCGCCGAACCTTCTCGCAGGAATTCCGGGTTACTGGCGACATCGAAGGGAATCTTCTCCTTGTTATAACGCTCAATTGTCATCCTAATCCACTTGCCGGTCTGCACCGGCACAGTTGACTTCTCGACAATCAGATGATACTGACTCATGCTTTTGGCAATATCCCGAGCCACATTCTCAACATAGGTCAGGTCAGGTTCGCCCGTATCACGGGGTGGTGTGCCGACGGCGATGAAACAGACATCACTTTCGGCAACCGCCCGCCTGATGTCAGTAGTAAAATGGAGCCGACCGGCCCGGACCGTCTCTTCTATTATTTCATCCAGTCCCGGCTCGTAGATGGGCATCTCGCCCTTCTGTAGGATGGCTATCTTCTCGGCATCATTGTCGACGCAGATGACATCGTGGCCAATCTTTGCAAGGCACGCCCCGGAAGTCAGCCCGACATAGCCTGCGCCTATCATCGCAATCTTCATAGTGCTAATATAGTTAGCAAGCAGGAGAAGTCAAATAAATAACCAAAACGATTTAGCCACCCTTTGCAATTCCCTCGAAAACACCACCGGCTCGAAGCTGGTGTGAAGGAACGCTAAGCCCCAAACTCATTTTCTAGCCTGAGCGGTAGTATACTAAATCTTGTGTCCATTTGAGAAGCAAGGGGTATGGTGTATCCTCTGGGAAGATGGAAAGTTAGATACTTTCAGGACGATGAGGCAGAGGCGCTACGCCGGCCGATGCGGGATGCGCTGCGGCGGTTTCTGGGTGAGGTCCTGCAGCTGGACCTGGCCAGCCAGCTCTATGCCCGGCGCTACGAGCGCACCCCGAAACGTAAGGACTACCGTAACGGCAGCTAGGACCGGAGTCTGGTGACCACCTTCGGGCTCATCCCGAGCCTGGAGGTGCCCCGGCCACGCCATGGCGGCATCAAGACGCGCCTCTTCCGGCGCTAGCTGGCCAGAAGTGAGAGCGTGGCCGAGTGGCAGGCCTTTCTGTGGGATCTCTACCGCCGCGGCCTG
>JBDRUJ010000167.1:0-3377 GCA_039801285.1 Caldifarciminota bacterium | reverse complement strand
CCAGTTTGCCACGCGGTGTGACGCTGATTGAACTCTTGGTGGTTCTGATGATACTGAGTCTGATTCTCACGGCAGCGGTAAAGACCTGGGATGTGACCCTGCAACGTACACGTTTCGAGCAGACCCGGCAGAAGCTTGATGCCTTGGCCAAGGCGATTGTTGGTGACCCTGACAACATCGTGGAAGGGCGGAGGGTGGATTTCGGTTATGTGGGCGACATGGGCAGCCTGCCGCGCACCCTGGCCGATTTGGCGGTCCCGCCTCCGGTCTCGCCTCCCGAGAGCAGCCGGTGGCGCGGACCTTACCTGAAGGGGCTGTTCAGCCAGGCACCTGATGCCTACCGGATTGATGGCTGGGGAGATTCGATTGTCTATAATAAGGATAGCATGTTTGTCCGCAGTTACGGTGGTGTCGGGCTGATGGACCCGACGAAGTGGATTACCAGAAGTTTCGGCTGGACCGAAAGGGAGGTTCTGCGGGATTCGGTATTCGGCCGGGTGTTAGACATCCGGGGAATGGCGCCGCCCGACTCGCTACGACCGCGGATTTCGGTCAAGCTCGAATATCCCCGCGCGGGCAAGGCATACCGCGACTCGGTCGGCGTCGGACCCCAGGGCGAGTTCTGGTTCCGAGACATCCCCCAAGGCAATCACCTCTTGACGGTGAGCTACTGGAGTTCCATCATGCCGCCGGTGTGTGACACCGTCCTGAAATACATCACCGTTTACCCGCGGATTGGGGCAAAGGATATCGAGGTCAGAATGGGTGTTGACTGGAGCAGTCCGTGAGGTGTGCCATGAGAAGAGAAGAAGGATTCACCCTGATGGAGCTGTTGGTGGTTCTGCTCATTATCGGGGTTTTGAGCACGGTGGCATTGCGGACAATTGATGCCACTAGAGACCGGGCACTCTTTGACCAGACCACCAGAGAGATGAAGGAACTGGTGCAGGCAATCACCGGTAATCCTGACTTGGTTGCTAATGGCCGTCGGGTTGACTTCGGGTTTTACGGCGACATGGGGCGGATGCCGCTGGAGCTTCGGGAACTGGTGGAGAACACCACGGGTTCGAACCGCTGGCACGGTCCCTATCTCCGCCGACCGTTTACCAGTGACACGGCAGGTTTCCTCTATGATGCCTGGGGACACCCCTATACCTATGACCGAGTCACCGGCACCATTGCGAGTCTGGGAAAGGGCCGGTATCCGATGACGATGCGCGTCGTTGAAGATACTGCCCATCTGTCTCAGAATACCATTTTCGGCAGCGTCACCGACAACAACAACAGTCCGCCGGGAGAGATGCATAACTCCGTTACCATCCAGCTTTTTGATACCGATGGTTCCCTTGAATACTGGGTGCGGCCCGACCCGGGCGGATACTTCGAGTTTTCACCGCAGAATGGCAGACCGGTCACCATTGGCCATCACATGATAAGAGCCTTGCGCGGGACTGCCGATACCATTACCCGCTGGGTCACAGTTGTGCCGCGCAGCCGGACAGTGGTTGACTTCCGTTTCACCAGACCCTTCCGCAATCAACTGGTCATGATTGGTGAGCCGGAGCTTAAGCCCGGGGGCGATGGATTTGACATCGTGGTGGTAAACGAGGGGCCGGCCGACGACACGGTTGACTACTTCAAGTTTGTACACATCTCTGAGACCACCTATATGCGGATGCTTGCGATAAGGGATGTGCTGGATACTGTCTTCTACCCGAGAGGGCGGACCGTGGGAGAAGACGTGCCATTCCGGAATACGGTGGTGGTCGGCCCGAACCGCTCCGACCCGGTCAAGTTCAGCCTGCTGGATTTCAAAAAAGACTCACTCGGTCTTATCCCGGACACCTTGTTACACCGGGAGTTTCACATTCGGTTCAGCGATGGTTCGGAACTCAGATTTACCGTCAGCCCGTGACGGCGAACATAAGGAGGAGTATTGCCAGCTAAAGGATTAGGTGGTGGTCGAGGAACCCTGTGTATTGATATCGGCTCCAATTCCGTCAAGTTCGTCAAGATGGAGGGTGGACGGGTTGTTGATTACGGCCTGAAGGAGATCGGCGAGGCCTTTGACGTTCCTTCCATCCTCCGGGAGCTAATCAAAGACTACAAGCCCCGCGAGGTCTACACCTTTGTTTCCGGTCCGTCGGTGAGCGTCCGCCAGGCACCCTTTCCCAAGATGAACCGGCGGGAGCTGAAGGACGCGATTCTATTGCGGCTCGAGAAGTACTCGCCCTTCACCCTTGATGAGGCGATATTCGACTTCAAGACCCTGGGGCCGGTGCGGGAGGCGGGCGCAATCAAGGACAATGTCATGGTTGTTGCGGCACGGAAGGACATCGTCTCAGACCACATTTCCACCCTGCGCAAGGCGGGACTGGAGCCGACGGCAATCAGCGCCATTCCGTTCGCCCTGCAGGCAGCCGTGAAGAAGTTTGCGCGCGTCCGACCGGACGAAACGGTGTGCCTTTTGGATATCGGTGCGGAGTTTACCGATATCGTCTTTATGAAGGGCGAAAGGCTGGACCTGTCGCGCACCATCACGACCGCCGGGAATGCGATAACCGAGGCGATGACGGTAGCGATTACAACCGAAGAGGGCCAGCTCGCCCTCGATGCCTACGATGCCGAAAATCTGAAGCGGAAGTACGGAATCCCACCTGAGGACAGCACCGAGCGACTGCCTTCCGGGATATTGGTCAAGCGGCTGGCGACACTGCAGCGACCGGCACTAGAGCGGTTTGTCGCCGAGGTGAACCGGTCGATTGACTACTATCGCCGCGAGTTCGGCGAGCAGAAGATCGACCGACTGCTCATCTGCGGCGGGACAGCGGCAATGAAGGGCCTGCGGGAGTATCTCCAGACGAGTCTTGGTATCCCGACCGAACTGTTTGACCCGTTCCGTGAGCACGGTCTTTACAAGAAGGGCGCGACTGAAGAGGAACAGGGCTATCGGCTGGTAACGGCGCTCGGTTTGTTATACGACCACACAGCGATTGACCTGCTTCCGGTAGAGATGAAGACCGGCAAGTTTGTTGCCCGGGACGTTCGGCTGGTGACCATCGGCGGGATATTGTGGGTTGCCATTCTCGTGGTTATTTACATCCTGCTTGCTGGGTGGGCGGCGGTTTCCGGGACGCAGGTGGGCTCGCTCAAGAAGCAGATCAAGGCCTTAGAAGACGCCAATCAAGAGTACTTCGCCTTGGAAAAGGACATCAAGGAACTCGAGGCCAGGCAACGCGGTCTCAAGGATGTGGTCGGTGAGGAGCTGCCAACAGTTCCGGTAATGGCCAAGCTCACCCAGATTGTGCCACCCAATATTCAGCTAACCACATTCACGCTCGCCAATCGGACAAACTGCAAGCTGACAGGGGTTGTTT
>JBDRUJ010000166.1:0-3389 GCA_039801285.1 Caldifarciminota bacterium | reverse complement strand
CCGATGTTGATACTATCCGGTTTCGGCTCGAACCGGATAAACCAGGATATCTCAGTGGCGAAGATGTGAGATTTCTGCTTACCGCTCACACTCCCGATGGAGGGCCTTGGAGTGGCTTGACGGTGTCACTCTGGGTTGATTCGGAGCAGACACGGATTCCCATGACCGAGCTTGACCAAGGGAGATATCAGGTGATCATCCCGGCACCACGCCCGGGTGAACATCAGGCAACGGCTGAGATAAAACTTGGCTCCGCGCCGGTTGGCCGGGTTACTGCTACTTTTCACATCGAAGAACAGACCATTGAGCGGACCGATATCGGCCTCAACCGTAGGCTGCTCCAAGAAATAGCCGAGGCCACCGGTGGCAGGTTTTTTACTGCTGATGAAACCCTGCATGCCGATTTATCGGCTATGAAACTGACATCTTACCAGCATCGGTTTTCCCTTGACGCGAGACGAACTTGGTGGCTCTACGGCCTTATCGCGCTGATCTGTAGTGCTGAGATTGTCCTAAGACGACGAAGGGGACTTTTATGAAACGGATATTAAATACCGGCGCTGCCTGCCAGTTACGACGACTGGGACTAATTCTGCTGCTGATATTGTTCCTTTTTGAGAGCGCCTGTGCCGGAACTGGCCAGCGCATCGCCGAGCAACTTCGGGCCCGCCACATACCGCCGGAACTGATTGTTGTGTTGGTGACAATGTTGCCGGTAGTCGAGCTCCGGGGTGCCCTGCCGATAGGCTACAATCTCCTTGGTCTCCCTCTAGGCAAGGTTCTTCTCCTTTCCATCGCGGGAAATATGATTCCCATCTTCTTTGTGCTGCTCTTCCTTGAAAAGGCAGTTACTTGGCTCAGCCGTCTCGGGCTGTTTTACCGTTTCTTCAACTGGCTTTTTCGGCGCACCCGGGCCCGGACTAAAGGACTCGAGCAGGATGAGTTCTGGGGACTGACGCTCTTTGTCGGGATTCCTTTGCCCGGGACTGGCGCCTGGACCGGAGCAGTAGCAGCCGTGCTGCTGGGTCTCCCCTACTGGCGGGCACTGCTGGCCATCTTTACCGGTGTCGTGATGGCAGCAGGTGCAGTAAGTATTCCCTGCGTTCTATTCCGGAGGAACACCGGACTGGGTATGGTACTTGTCATAACAATTCTCAGCGGTTTGCTTGTCTGGCTGATAATTCGGGCAGTGCGCCGTGTGCGGTCAACAGTTGATGGTCAAGGGTGACGGTAAAGCGGAATGACGGTTTGCAGAACTGGGCTCCTAACAAGTAGCAGGCTGGATATGTCCGACGAGTACCTGCAACTCTGCTTCAGCCCCTGCAGATTTTCGCTAATCTCCATCTGTCTTTCCAGTTCCTGAATGGCGCTGAGAAGGTCGAGATAACAGTGTTGTCTTGCGATATGCGCCTGATAGATGCAGTCATTTTGGGTAGCTATAGTGACCTCTTCAGCAGTCAGTAACTCTTCAAACAGCTTTTCGCCAGGGCGGGGTTTACCAGTCGGTTTACCAGTCAAAATCGGAATGTCACGATTGGATGTCAGGCTGGCAAGCTCAACCTTTCGATGTGCTAAGTTCCAGATGCACACCGGCTCACCCATATCTAGCACAAAAAGCTCGCCGCCCCTGCCTAAGTAAGCGGCCTCCAAGCCGAGACCACATGGAACTAGGCAAGCTTTCGCATAACGGCATCGAGAAAACTGTCCGTTCCTGAATTTGACCGGCGCCGCAAAGATTGTTTTTGAATTGCGGACAAGACTCATTTAGGCAACTCTTCTCCTCGCTTTTTACTGAGAGTTTCTTTCCCAATTATTTATTTATGGCGATAGACAGGAATCGCTTCGGATATAGAAGTGCAATTTTTAATCCTAAGAATTTTAAGCCTAAGACCAAAAGAATGGTTGGGCGACAAGTTGCCATCCCGATGGTCCAAGAAGTGTAACATTTGCAAAATCGGCAGCCTACTTGGGCGACGGCTATATTGAATGCATAGGTTATTGAACCTTGTGGAGTATGAATGCCATGAATCAACGCCTATCAGTTTGATTCAACGCTAGTTGGACGATGCGTTCCATTGCACCACTCGGACCCAGCAGCCTTCTTACAATCGCAAGTTCACTGACTACCTGTTGATGATAACTACGGTCATCAAGAAGCCTTTCAACCTCTTGCTCCAGAGATTCTACAGTAGGCTCAAGAAACTCGGAAACTACCCTTCTGCCTGCTAACAGATTAGGAATTGCAAAGAATGGGGTTCGGACAAAAAGCCTTGCCAGAATTCGTGTTGGTTGACTAAGATGATAGCAGACAACCTCCGGAGTTCCAAGAAGGGCGCATTCGGCTGTTGCTGTGCCGGAAACAACAACCGCACATTCGGCATGACGGATTACATCATACCGTTGATTAACATTCCAGGTCATGCCCAGAGGAAGGAATGTCCCCGGCGCTCGCACCAGCACTCCCTTCAATCCCTGTCTCCTCACCCGCAACCGCTCAAACAGCCGCACAAACAGCGGTTCATGGAATTCAATCTCAACAGGTCGGGAACCGGGCATAAACACTATGTAACGGTCATCCTTATTGAAGCCAAGGAGTTTTAAGGTTTCGTCTCGCGAGCGCTGGGCCACAACATGGTCGTAGATAGGATAACCGAGATATTGAGCATCAATTCCGGCTCGCTTGAGCAACTGTTCTTCGAATCGAAAAAGACATATTACCTTGTCAGCTGCCTTCCTGAGTTGGGTAAGTCGAAACCCACCCCAGGCCCAGACCTGTGGCGATCCAATAACAAAAACCGGCAGGTCTCTTCTCCGGCACAATCGCCCTATGACCAGATGGAATTCCGGGAAACCTATTAAAACAACTAAGTCAGGTTTCAGTTCTGAAACCTCGACGTTCGCCATTTTCAGCCAGCAACGGAACCGAACCGCCGAACGCAACCCCTCCCAAAATCCCAGGACCGGTCCGATTTTCCCCGTGGTACCGAGTCGTACACAAACGGTCGAAGGGCAAGTTTTCTCGACAACCCGCTCGAAATACTCGGCTATCAGTTCACCTGATGATTCACCAGCCGATATTAGAATCTTCATGTCGCATCACGTTGCCCAACTTGACATCCGGTTCTGCCGGAATTATCCTCAGTTGAACGCATGGCGTTCTACTACGCAACCGCCAGTATAACTGATGCCAGACTTGTGTTGGTCGGAATGCCCCTCGACCGCACGAGCTCTTTCTCTCCCGGCACCAGGTTCGGACCGGATTTCGCCCGCATCGGTGCCGATAATATCGAGTCTTTCAGCCCATATCAACGACGCGATGTTTCGGACCTTCCGATTTTTGACTGCGGCAACCTTCCTTTCACCTATGAGACACCGGTGGCGCCATTCGA
>JBDRUJ010000165.1:0-3479 GCA_039801285.1 Caldifarciminota bacterium | reverse complement strand
CCTGCGGGGTGAATCCGGATTATCTGGTCTGCGAGGCGCTGGTCTTCTGTGATGTTGACAACACCCATCTTGTCAGCCACTGCTTCACCACCAGCGGCGATGGTGAACGCCGGCTGTTCAATCTTGACCTAAGGCCGTTACAGGCTATTGACAGTATTCTCATCAATAACGCCCGGGTCCCGCGAAGCGACTTCTGCTGTGACCCGCTCCTCGGCTGGGTGAGTTTTTCCCAAGCACCTCCGGCCGGCAGCAGCATCCAGGTCTTCTGCCGCTCGGCAACCCATCCTGACTTGGCGGTGACCAACTGGGACCCGTCCCACGGCAACTATCTGTTTAAGAATACAACCGGTCAGGCAGTGGCCGAAGAAAGCGCCCGGCCGGACAAAGGGTTCGGTGGTCTGGTGCGCGCTTGTCCCAATCCCGGTTCCGGGCCGATGCACATCACACTTTGTCGCTGCCTGCTGGCCGATTACCCACCATCGCTGGAGATTTACTCCCAAGATGGCAGGCTGGTCAGGACATTAGGGATGAGGGAAGGGGAACCGGGAAGCTACTGGGCATTTTGGGATGGCACCGATAAAACCGGCCAGGAAGTGCCGCCGGGCATCTACTTTGCCACCATCAGTACTGCACAGGAGCCGACACCTCCTTTGAAGCTTATCAAGTGCGGCCGCTAACCGGAGCCTGAGTTGAGGCAGGAGCTATCGGGCGAAACCCTCAGCCGACTCGCCCGGTTCGGCCGTATCTATCTTCTGGACAGCGTTACTTCAACCAACGACTACTGCTTCACCCTTGCCAGCCAGAATGAACCGGCGGTTGTTGTCGCCCGGACCCAGACCAGGGGCCGGGGCCGGTTCCGCCGGCAGTGGTTCGCAACCGAAGAGAGTCTGACCTTCTCGGTTTTACTCTTTGCCGAAGAGACCGCGTCCTGGCTTGCCGGTCTAACCCAGTTTGCCGGTCTTGCCCTCTCCAGGGCAATTGAGAGGGTTGCCGGTATCAAACCGCTCCTCCGCTGGCCCAACGACATTCTGTTCCAAGGAAAGAAGCTTGCCGGGATTCTCTGCGAATCGAAGCGGGCTAAAGCCCACCGGGCGGTTGTGATTGGCGTCGGGGTGAATGTCAATCAGACCATGTTTCCCGAGGAACTCCCTGAGGCCGGCTCCTTGCGGATGGCCACCGGTGTTGAGCACGACCGGTTCCAGCTTCTGGAGACTTTTCTCGAGGAGCTGTTTGCCATTCTTGAACGGTTGCAGCGGGGTGATGTCGGCCCGCTCGTCAGCGAGGTCAAGGACCGCTCCGCCGTCCTCCACCGCCGAGTTGAGATTCGGGGCTTTCTGCGCCGTCATGTCGGGACGGTGATTGACCTTGATGCCGAAGGCCGGTTGCTATTGCGCACCGATTCGGGCCGGCTCATCCTCTTGCACGCCGGTCAGGTCACACGGCTCAGATGATTCTCACCATTCTCATCGGGAATACCAACACCCGCCTTACTTGGTTTCAGGGCCGGCGCATCCGGCACCGGCTGGTTCTCGCCACCAGGTCGCTTGCTGCTCGCCCCTTACCGCTGACCGCCCAACCGGTCGCCGGTGTTGCCTTGGCATCGGTGGTTCCAGAGGCTACCGCAATTGTATGTCGGGACCTTGTCCAATCGGGTCTCAGGCCGCTCGTGGTCGGGCCCAAGACTGAGACCGGTCTCGGCTTCCGTTATAACCGGAGGCAGCTGGGTGCCGACCGGGTCTGTCTGGCGGTTGGGGCTCACCGGCGCTATAAGAAGGATGCCATTGTCCTCGACTTCGGAACTGCGGTGACGGTGAATGTGATTACTGGTTCGGGTGAGTTTCTGGGCGGACTGATTCTGCCGGGGCTTGGAATGATGCTCAACGCCCTGGCTCAAGGCACAGCTCAGCTTCCGGCCTTTGCGCCAGCACAGCCCAGGTCCGTTCTTGGACATGACACCAAAGGTGCGCTGCGCTGCGGAGTGTTTGCCATCCTGAGCGGCGGCCTGAGCCACATCATTCGGAGAATAGAAGAGGAGACCAGACGGAAATATCTGGTGGTGGCAACCGGTGGCGATGCACGCCGGTTCCGCCGCCGAATAAAAGCAATCAGAGTGGTTGACCAGGACCTCGCCAGTCGGGGCCTGGTGGAACTGTTCTATATCAATCGGAGGTAATGATGAATCGAGTCGGTGTGTTTGTTGATGTTCAGAATATCCAGGAGACCTTTGAGCGTCAGGGCAAGGAGGTCCGCTACGACGCCATCATCCAGCATGTCCTCATCAGCGGCCGCCATGAGAAGCAGGAGTGCAAGTTCATCGCCTTTGTCCCCTACAAGCGGGACGACGAGCGAAGGCAGCGGCTGATTGATGCCCTTTCGTTCCAGGGCTACCGGGTTGTGGCCAAGCCGGTCCGGGAGCGACCCGACGGCACCATCAAGGCCAATATGGACATCGAGATTACCCTCGAGATTCTCTCAATGGCCGAGATGCTGTCGGAGGTCGTTCTGGTTACCGGTGACGGCGATTTTGTGGCGCTGGTGGACTGGCTCTCCAAGCGGGGCAAGCGGGTCATAATCATCGGACTGGGACGGGGCTACACCTCGGTCGAGCTGATTCGCGCCTGTGATGAGTATATCAATCTTGATGAAATTGAAGGCGCAGTCAAGGGGCCGTTTCCGGAGCGAGAATGGGAGCAGCCGTCTTCAGGACCAGCCAGCTCTTCTTAGGCATCGAGACCAGCGGCCCTGGCACCGGTCTGGCCTTGGCGACACCAACTGACATCCGGTTCGAAGCTATCCAGTCCGGAGAGAGTAACCACAACGAACGACTTTTGCCGCTTATTCAGGAGGCGCTATCTGAAACTGAGGCTGCAGTTGCCGAGCTCGGTGGTATCGGAGTCACAATTGGTCCGGGAATGTTTACTGCTTTGCGTGTCGGGCTGAGTGTTGCCAAGGGTCTGGCATTGGCCCATGCGATTCCCATCAAGGGAATAAGCACCCTCTGGGCACTGGTCAGGTCGCTGGACTGGGAGTCGGCATCGTCTGAGAACCGGGGTTGTCCGGTCCTTGCACTGATTGATGCCCGAAAGCACCAGGTTTATGCTGCGGTCTATCTTGGAAAAGAAGTGCTCATCCGGCCAGCGGTGCTGGAACCTGCGGAGCTCGTGTCATTGATAGTCAGACTCAACCTCCGCCGGCTGCGGCTGGTGGGTAACGGCATCCCGTTATGTCGGCCGGTTCTTGAGGCAGCGGGCATCGCCATCGAAGCGACCGATGTCCGTTTTCCCCGGCCTGCGGTTGTTGCTCAGGAGGCGGCACGACTCATTCAGCTTGAAGGTGGGGATGATGTTGCCCGACTGACCCCGTGTTATCTCCGGCCGACCGATGCCGAACTGCACCGGGTCCGATAGGTTCATCTCTAGAGCACGGTCTGGAGCTGAACCCCATACTCATAATAGGTCCAGCGTGCCACCGCCTTATGA
>JBDRUJ010000164.1:3212-3497 GCA_039801285.1 Caldifarciminota bacterium | reverse complement strand
ATCGAGTGCTCCTGAAGATTATGCCCCTCGCCCGGAATATATGCCGTCACCTCATAGCCCGATGTCAGACGCACCTTGCAAACCTTTCTGAGTGCCGAATTCGGTTTCTTCGGTGTAGTGGTGTAAACCCGAGTGCAGACACCCCGCTTCTGGGGATTCTGCTTTAGTGCTGGCGTCTTCGAGCGTGCCCGCACCGGCCGTCGTGGCCGGCGCACCAGCTGATTTATTGTTGGCATACTGACCTCCTACTCTTCACCTTCCGCTGCCTTCCGCTCCTTCTCCTCC
>JBDRUJ010000164.1:0-3075 GCA_039801285.1 Caldifarciminota bacterium | reverse complement strand
ACCAGCCTTATCCGGCTGAACTCCCGGAAGCCGGTTCCTGCCGGAATCAGCCGTCCGACAATCACATTCTCCTTCAAACCCCGCAACTTATCTTCCCGGCCCTGGATTGCCGCCTCGGACAGGACCCGCGTCGTCTCCTGGAAAGATGCTGCCGACAGAAAACTCTCGGTCAAAAGTGCCGCCCGGGTAATGCCCAGAAGAATCGGCTGGTAACTCGCCGGTCTCAACCCTTCGGCCAACAGCCGCTCGTTTTCGACAAGCACCCGGCGCCGCTCCACAATCTCGCCCTCGGTCCAGCCGGAGTCGCCGGCCTCTTCAATCCGCACCTTCCGCAGCATCTGCCGCACAATCACCGAGATGTGCTTGTCGTTGATCTTCACCTTCTGGAGACGATACACCGCCTGAATCTGATTCGTCAGAAACTCCTGGACCGCCAGCCACCCCTTCACCCTCAAGACGTCATGCGGGTCAACCGAACCCTCACACAACTTATCACCCGCCCGCACCCGGTCTCCGGTCCGCACCAAGAGGAACTTCCCGTAAGGAATCTCGTACTCCTTTGCCGCGCCACCATCCGAAACCACCTGAACCAGCCTCACGCCCTCCTTCGGCTCGCCCACCTCAACCGTTCCGTCAATCTCCGAAATTACCGCCGGGTCCTTCACCCGCTTTGCCTCGAAAAGCTCCGCCACCTTCGGCAGACCACCAGTGATATCCTTCGTCCGGGCCATCTCACGCACCAACCGTGCCAACGTGTCCCCGGGCAAAACCTCCTTTCCGTTTTCAGTCACCAGGTATGCCCCGGAAGGCAACGCATGGGTCTCCAGCACCCTCCGTGTTCGGCTCTCGGGTGATTCTGCCACTATCACAATTCTCGGGTGCAACTTCCGGTCCCGGTCCTCCATGATGATACGTTGCATCCGCTCGGTCCGCTCGTCAATATCCTCCCGCAAAGTCACCCCAACCTCAATATCCTCAAACACCACCCGGCCCCGCTCCTTGGCAATCAGAGAAATCGAATACGGCTCCCACTCAAACAGAACATCACCCGGTTGAACCTCCTGACCGTCTGCCACGTCAACCACCGCGCCGGTCGGCACCACGAATGGCACCACCCGGTCTGCTCCCACCAGTGCCATCCGCCCCTGCTCCAAAGCTACTACCAACCCCTCACTGTTCTTCGCCGTCTGCAGTCCTTCGAACCTCACCCGGCCGGCAGAACGGGCCGTCGCCTTGGTCTGCTCCGCCACCCGCGCCGCAGCCCCACCGACATGGAAGGTCTTGAGCGTCAACTGCGTTCCAGGTTCACCAATTGACTGCGCCGCGACAATACCCACTGCTTCACCAATCTCTACAACATCACCAGTCGCCATATTCCGGCCATAACACTTCACGCACAATCCGTTCGGCGCTTCACACGTCAAAACCGACCGCACCCGCACCATCTCAATACCTACTTCCTCAATCTCCTCGGCCGCCTCATCGGTAATCTCCTCGCCAGCATGGACAATCACCTCGCCCGTCACCGGATTGGTAATATCATCAAGCGCGAACCGGCCGCTGATGCGCTCCGAGAGTGGCTCCACCACATCCCCGCCCTCCCGCAGCGCCGTCACCTCCTGACCGACAATCGTCCCGCAATCCTCCATCGTAATTACCACGTCCTGCGCGACATCCACCAGTCGCCGGGTCAGATAGCCTGCCTCGGCCGTCTTCAAGGCGGTATCGGTCAGCCCCTTCCGCGCCCCGTGAGTCGAGATAAAATACTCCCACACCGACAGCCCCTCCCGGAACGAACTCTTGATTGGCGTCTCAATCACCTCCTCGCCCATCGCCCGGCGCTGCGGCTTCGCCATCAGCCCACGCATCCCGGCAATCTGCGCCGCCTGCGTCCTGCTCCCCCGCGCCCCCGAATCAATCAACACAAACAGCGGATTGAACCCGCCCCGGTCCCGGCTCAACCGCGCCATCAGCGCCTCCTCAACCTCCGCCGTCGCCAGAGTCCAGGTATTCACCACTTTGTTGTACTTCTCCGAATCGGTCATCAACCCCCGCTCAAACGCCCGCTGCACCTTCCTGATTTCCCGCTCGCTCCGCGCCACGACCTCCCCCTTCTCCTCCGGCACCACGAAATCGTCAATCCCCAGCGAAAGCCCGGACACCGTCGCCATCTCAAACCCCAACTCCTTCAGCCGGTCCAGCAACTCAGCGGTCGCATCCATCCCCAGCAGACGGGCGCACCGCTCAATCAGCGCCACCAGCCTATCCTTCGGACAGACATCGTTTACAAACCTCAACTCCTCAGGAAGCACGTCATTGAACAGCACCCGGCCGGTAGTCGTTAGCAGCATCTCCCCTTGATACTGAAACCTAATCGGCTCGTGAATCTTCAGCTCTCCCAGCTCGTAGGCGGTGCGCACGGTGGCGAAACTGTCAAACGCCCGCAGCCCTTTCTCCTCCGACCTCTTGCCGCTCTCCCGGTCCCTTTCTTTGGTAATGTAATAAACACCGGCGACAATATCCTGGGTTGGAACCATCAGGGGCCGGCCATGCGCCGGGGACAACAGGTTATGGGAAGCTAACATCAGCACCGACGACTCCAGAATCGCCTCCGGCGTCAGGGGCACATGCACCGACATCGTATCACCATCAAAATCGGCATTGAAAGGCGGACAGACCAGCGGATGGATGCCAATTGCCCGGTTCTCGGACAAAATCGGGAAGAACGCCTCCATTGAGACCCGATGGAGCGTCGGCGCCCGGTTCAACAGCACCGGATGCTCCCGCGTCACCTCCTCCAGCACCTCCCACACCTCAGGTGCCTCCCTCCGGTACATCGTCTTTGCCCCCCGGTCGCTATCGGCCAACCTCCGCTCCTCAAGCCGTTGAAGAATAAGGGGCTTGAACAGCTCAAGCGCCATCTCCTTCGGCAGGCTGCATTGATGGAGCTTCAGGGCCGGGTCAACAACGATTACCGACCGTCCCGAATAGTCAACTCTCTTACCCAAGAGATGTCTTCGAAACCGTCCCTGCTTACCACGTAGAGCCTCGCACAACGACTTGAGAGGCCGATTC
>JBDRUJ010000163.1:0-3526 GCA_039801285.1 Caldifarciminota bacterium | reverse complement strand
CGACGAGCTGGAACTCCGGCTGCTTCACTCCTTCCAGATTCCGAGACTCAAGTCCCATATTCGGCTCCGTCTCGGCAACGGGTTTGCTCAATGGTCAGGGTTCAACTATCGCCGCGCCAGCCTGGAACAGCTCCACACCATAACCATTGGCCCGAGACCACTTCTGACTCTGCGCGGCTTCGGCGGTCTCATCCTGGGCTCTGTGCCCAGAAGGGAAGAGTTCTATCTATCGGGCGGGCTCACCTACAATGCGGCAGAGCCGGTTAGCTGGGCCTATCAAGGAATGGCATCGGGTCAGGACCACTGGCACTACGACGGTGATGCCAACTGCCGGGGCTATGCCGGAAGATACCTTCATGGCAGACTCGGCTACGGCCTGAACCTTTACCTCCTGATACCGCAGCCTGCCAGCCGCTTTCCGCTTCCTGCCATTCAACCTTTCCTTGACATCGGTAATGTCGCCGACACCGGCTCGGGGCTTTTGCCTCCGCGGCTTGATGCAGGAATCCGTCTCCGCCTCGGCCCGCTCTATGCCGACTTCCCCATCTGGGTAAGCCAGCCTGAGCCGGGGAAGCCGAGCTTCGCCTTCCGCTGGATGCTCGGTTTCAAGCTGACAGAAATCTCTGCTGGGCTGTAGGGGCGGCCGATTCAAGCCGGAATGGTTAGCCTTGGCTCCCTTTCAACAAAAACTCTAAGAGCCTGCCGAACAGGTTCGGCTTACCCTCAGGACCTTTGAGCACATCGGGTGCGACTGCGCTCAATGCCCTGTAGGCGGCAGTGAGCTCACCGTCATCCAGCCAGACGCCATGACCAATCGGACAGCCGTCAATCTTGAATGTGTCTCCGCCCAGATATGAATAGCTTCTCAGCTCCAGACCACAGTAGGGACAGTTGTAATGTCGTGGTGCGTCCTCTCTTATCTCGCCGCCCCCGGCCACCCAGCTATCCTGAATTGCTGGAGGTGCTCCATCGGGTCCGATGCGTAACACCTCAAGCAGTTCCTCACCTCTCAAATCAAACCAGACACCCTGACATCTCGGACACCGGTCAACCACGACGCGACCAACCCTGACCTTTTGTAGGGACACGCCGCAGTATTTCGGGCACATGAGTTTCCTTTCGGGCATATTGCCTCCTTATAATTGCGAGAAATTATCCGCTCCCGCGGTATCAAGTCAAGCAGGGCATAACTCAACTTACATTGCGAATTCGCTTCTTCTCAACAGACAGCTCGATTGGGACTTGTAACCCTTGACTTGTGAGGTCTTATCGTAAATAACCTGCGTAAACAATCAACCTGAGCATTGTCGGAATCGCGTGATATATAAGGGGCCGGTGCAGGGTGCAGAAAAAGCTTGACAGAAGGTGTTTTTTAGGATAGTCCGATGGTCAGAAAGGAGCAAAAATGAAGAGAAACACAACCTGGCTGATTGCCGTGATGCTGCTGACCGCTCACGGCGCACGCCACCAACCCGCCGGTGGTCCAATGGACAAGGACGTTCCCGTCATCGTGTGACACGATTATCTGGCAGGTTCGGCAGACACGCGACGGCGGATATGTTGGCGCCGGACGAGTGCTTTCGCGGCCCGGAAGACCGGGTTCGAAGATAAACCTTCTGAAGATGGATTCTGTCGGGAATACCCAATGGGTAAGGTTCTTCGGCTGCGATACGTTGATGAACGTCGCTGTCGCAGTTGAGCAGACGAGCGATGGCGGATACGTCCTTGCAGGCAATGATGATTCGCTCGGCCTCTGCGGCATCAATGTCATCAAAACCGACTCGCTGGGGAACCAGCAATGGCGGTTCAATCTGCGGACGTTCGTCACCATCTATGACGTGCAGCAGACGGCAGACGGAGGGTATGTTGTCAGCGGGATGAGGATTAACTATGGCCTCTATCTCCTGAAGTTGAGTCCGTTGGGCACCTTCGAATGGGCAAGGAGCTACGAAGAGTCCTATGGCGACTGGACCGACAGGCGATGTCGAGTCCGGCAAACAAGCGACGGCGGATACATACTGGTGGCCGAAGTTCTGCTGAAGACCGACTCCCTGGGCAACGAGCAATGGAGGCGGAGATACTCGGGAGTGAATGTGATGTTCTCCGTGGACCAGACGAGCGACGGCGGATACATTGCCGCCGGGCACGGGCCGTCGCCCGCCCCAGCGGAGTCGCTCAAGCGGTTCAATATGGTCCTTCTGAAGACTGATTCGCAGGGGAACCTGCAGTGGAAGAAGGTGTTCACCGAAGGCCAGGAATCCGGCGGCCTCTGCGCGATACAGACCGCTGACGGCGGGTATCTGGTCTGCGGAGACATTGTCCAGGGCGACCTTTCGCACGGCCGTCTCGTCAAGACCGATTCGCAGGGAACGGCGGTTTGGACAAAGAGCCTGGAACCGCGCACCGTGGTAAGGAGTTGCCAGCAAACCTCTGACGGTGGGTACATTCTCACGCAGGGCTATAACCATATCTGGAAGCTCGCGCCCGAGCAGGAATAGGAGGAAGTGATGTCATCGTCACGGTTCAGAGTTTCCGTGCTGCTCAGCTTGCTCATTCTCACAGCCACGGGAATGCATTTCGACGAACTTAATTTCTACATAGAGAGCCAAAAAGAGGCAAAGAAAGGCCCCGAAGGGCTCTTCGGTAAGGATGTGAAGGACCGTTTATGCGGTCGGTTCGTGATGCACAACCTGATGAATGCAGGACTGCGGTTTCCGTCCGAAGACGTAAGCAAGTTGTCGGCGGCGTGTCGGTATGCTTCGGACATTCCCTCCCTTTCGGTTCCAATCAACTTGGCCGACCAGCTTGGCTTCAAGGTTGGGAGATGGTCCTATCCGAATTTGCCCACGAACATCGACGAGGTCAAGCAAGCCTTGGGTGGCTACCCGCATTTCTTTGTTTACAAGTGGCGTGACAGCAAGAACAAGTGGCACGCACACGCTGGCAAGCTGTTCCCGAACGGCGATTATGCGGCGTTCTCCGACGACGGTGTAGACCCGAAAACACACATGGGGAGTTGGCTCTGGTTGTGGAACACGCTCTGGGCGCTCCAGGTGCCGGAGGTCAAGTTCTACCGGGTCTGCGATGATAACGGCGTCGTCAACAGGTGCAATTACCCTAAGGACTTCTGGTCAGCAGACAGCACCATTGGCGGTGACTCGGACGACCAGTTTACTGTCCGGCATCAATGGGTCTGCTGCTGGAAGGAGAAGCTGCCAGGCGAAGCGCCGTGGAGCTCGCGCACCACGCCTTATGCCTGTCTGAACTGGACCGAGAACAGGGGCACAACGTGGGATACACTTATAAGCCCGAGGGCAAACATGGCGGGTTGCACCTCGGTTGTGTTCATACAATCCTGCACAACGAACCTCCTGCATGGAAGCAATAAAACGATTGAGATTCGGGGCTCGACCGATGATGGCGCAACGTGGCCGTATCTCATCGGCACGGACACGACTAAGAAGGCGGACATTGACTGGGCAGCCGGACAGCGGAACGTCCGGATTGCCTGGATTTACAAGGGCCG
>JBDRUJ010000162.1:0-3564 GCA_039801285.1 Caldifarciminota bacterium | reverse complement strand
CGGTCCGATGCAGCTCGACCCCGGCATTCAGAGCCAACTGGCCTCCCACATTCAGAAGAATCGCATCCGGCCTCTCCTGCTCGATGACCTTCTCGACGAAGTCTGCCTGCACCGGCACAAGGTAGACCTCATCGGCCAGTCCGGGTGTCGTCTGGATTGTCGCGATGTTGGGATTCACCAGAATCGTGCGGATTCCCTCCTCTCGCAGCGCCTTGATTGCCTGGGTGCCCGAGTAGTCGAACTCGCCGGCCTGGCCCACCTGGAGTGCACCTGAACCGAGAATCAGAACCGAGTTTGGTCGCTTCATAGCAGCGCCACGAATTGGTCGAACAGGTCGCGGCAATCCAGTGGCCCGGGCGAGGCCTCAGGATGGAACTGGACCGCCCAGAACGGCCGACGCCGGTGCCGAATTCCCTCAACCGAGCCATCGTTGGCGTTGGTGAACCAGACCTCCCACTCCTCAGAAAGCGACTGCGCGTCAACCGCGTAGCCGTGGTTCTGGCTGGTCAGCCGGCACCGGTTGGTGCCCTCCTCTAGGCAGGGCTGGTTGTGGTCCCGGTGGCCGTAGCGCAGTTTGTAGGTGCGGCCGCCGGCAGCCAGGCCGAGCAACAGACACCCCATGCAGATGCCGAAGACCGGCCGGCCCAGGGCTAAGGCCCGGCGCAGAATTGCTACCGTTCTCGGACACTGCTCGGGGTTGCCCGGCCCGTTGGAGACAAGGACACCGTCAAACGCCTCGCCCGTGAAGTCCCAGCCGGCCGGGACCTGGAGCACCTCGAGCCCGCGGCTCACCAGCTCGTTGACAATTGACCGCTTGACCCCGCAGTCAACAAGGATGACCCGTTTTTTACCCCGGCCCAGCATCACCGGCTCTTTGATGCACACCTCGGATACGATGTCCACCCGGTTCGGGTCGAACATCGGCACGCTCTCCATGCCCTCTTGCAGGATGCGGCCGAGCATCGTTCCCCGCTCCCGTAGCCGCAGGGTCAGGCTCCTGGTGTCAACCCCTTCCACGCCCGGGACCCCCTCTTCAGCAAGCCACTCCGGAAGCGACCGTGCCGCACCCATGTGGCTGGTGTCCTCGACCGCGGTTGCTACTACCAGTCCAGCCACCTGTATCCGGTCCGACTCGAACCGCTCCCTATCGGCCTTAGGAGGCACACCATAGTTCCCAACCAAGGGATAGGTCATCACCAGAATCTGGCCCCGGTAGGAGGGGTCGGTCAGGCTCTCACCATAGCCCACCATCCCGGTATTGAACACCACCTCACCCGCTGCCGGAATGGCCCGGCCGAAACCGGTGCCGGTGAACTGCGTGCCATCTTCAAAGTTGCAGGACTGCCCTGGACCGACTGGAATAGCTCACGCCGTGATGACCCCTTGGTTATGATGGAAACTGCACCTGGTCAAATCGCACGCATTATAGCCGGCTGCTGCTGCCGTGCAAGCACTACCAAACCACCTTCGGCAGGAACTTGCGGCCGGGCGTGAACAACCCCTTCTGTTCATCAAGATTGTTGACGACTCAGGCAGCACCTCGGGCGCAACCGCCGTTGCCGCGGTGGTCTATCACGACAAAACAGTCCAGGACTCGCCGCCGGTCGGAGTGATACATCTCAACTCAACGAGTTGTGTGTCTCCAGCCTGTGCTATCGGCAAGAAGAGACAATCAAGAACGGGGGAACTTCAGCCGATTGACTTGCAGGAAGGCTGGGGTATCATCCAGCCCAATGCCCAGGCGAATCACGCTCTATGACGTGAAGCAGGAAAACCAGGCGGTGTCGGCCGAGCTGACTCAGGCGTTCCAGCGGGTCGTGGCGAGCGGCCGGTTTGTGCTCGGGCCGGAGCTTGCGGCGTTTGAGAAGGAGCTGGCCGAATACCTCGGCGTCGCTCATGCGGTCGGGGTGAAGAGTGGGACCGACGCCCTGATTTTAGGTCTTGAGGCGCTGGGTATCGGCCCGGGTGATGAGGTCATCACCACCCCTTTCACTTTCCGCGCCACCGTCGAGGCGATTAGCCGGGTCGGGGCAACACCGGTCTTTGCCGACATTGAGCCCGAGACACTCTGCCTTTCCCTAGAATCCTGTGCCAAGGTCCTGACCAGTCGGACCAAGGCGGTCATTCTCGTCCATATCTTCGGCCACTGTACCGACATTGACCAATTCCGCAGGTTCTGCCAAGAGCACAACCTCGCTATTATTGAGGATGCGGCCCAGGCTATCGGCGCAAGCTGGCGGGGCAGGAGGCTCGGAAGCCTTGGCAATGTTGGCATCTTCAGCTTCTATCCGACCAAAAACCTTTCTGCTCTGGGAGACGGAGGAGCGGTAGTTACCAGTGACCCGCTGGTTGCCGAGAGGCTCAATCAGTTCCGCCTCACTGCTCACTCCCCGCTGCTTTCAGCCTCCAGCCTGCGCCTGGATGAGCTTCAGGCCGCATTCCTTCGGTCGAAGCTCACCCGGTTAGAGCAGGAGCTTGAGCGCAGGCGCGAGCTGGCGCGGCGTTACGATACGGCGTTATCAGGAATGGTCCGGCTGGTGCGCGGTGCTGCTGGCTGCCTATCGAACCACCATCAATATGCGATCCTTACGGAGCAACGGGATGGGCTGCGCAAGTCCCTCGGGGCACTAGGCATCGAAACCGGGGTCTATTATCCGAAGCCGGTGTATCAGGAGTGGCCGATAGGTGAAAGGAGAGGATGGCATAGTGTCAACCGTTTGCCGGTGGCGGAGCGTGCCTGCCAGGAAGTGCTCTGCCTGCCGATTCGGCCAAGCTTGACAGACGACGAGCAGGCAACCATCATCAATGCCATCGAGAGCTTCTTTTTCCGGAAATGATTAGCCTTGCCCCTTTTGTCCGTCCGGAGCTGGCCTTTGATGTGCCGGCGGTCCGCAGCCAGCACCGGCTTTTTGAGGTCATTGCCGAGCATCTGGCCCGGCATCATATCGTCAGCAACCAGTCCGCCCTTGTCCAACAGTTTGAAAAGCGGGAGCAGTTGTGCTCGACCGGTGTCGGCCATGGCGTCGCCCTACCCCATGCTCAGACCGAGGCTGTTGACCGCATCGTGGTTGTGGTCTGCCGGCTCAGGCACCCGCTCAACTGGCAGTCCCGCGATGGCGAGCCAGTGAGACTGGTTGTCGCCATCGTCTCGCCTCCTAATCTCTGCGCCCTTTATCTGAAGGTCCTCGCGGTCCTCGCCCGCGCCCTCCACGAAGAGACGGTGCGCAATCAGGCGCTTCTGGCAGAGACACCGGTCCGGGCCGCCGAGGTTATCGCAGCTTCAGCCCAAGAATTACAGGGCTGAGTGCCTACCCTAGGGTCGCAAATGCGTTATCAAACTTTAGGCCCGGGGTTTCGTCTGGCGCCGTGTTTCCTCCGCTCCTGAACCGCCTTGGTCTGACGCACCCTGGACCGGACACCCTCCACCGCCTCAGCCATCCGCTGAAGAGTCTTCAGGTTCTCCTCAGCCTCGGCCTGGTCGAGAATCTGAATTGCGAAACCGGCATGGACAATAACATAGTCATTAACCTTGACTTCAGGGGTCATCACCACCGACACCTCGCG
>JBDRUJ010000161.1:0-3618 GCA_039801285.1 Caldifarciminota bacterium | reverse complement strand
ATTTCATTGAGCCGGGCCGCTATCAGCCGCGTGAAATCAATGATGTCTTGGTCCAGATTACCAGTCGGTTGGAACTTCAGTGGTGGTTCAACGACGGCAAGATAGGGCGGGCGACCGGGACGGTCCTGAAACACGAAGTAGCCGAGCACCACTGGAAGATTGTAGCGCAGGGCATAGGCTGCCGGTCCCCTGGGGAATGAACGCTGGGCGTCAAACGCCGGACAGAGGATGCCGCGGTTGGTGAGGTCGCGGTCGGCAACCAGTGCGAGTAGCCGACCGGCTTCCAATGCACGGGCGATAGCCTGATGGTCGGGGATTTCGATTGTCTCCATCGCCAGGGCACTACGATACCGGTTGAAGGTGCGTGTCCAGCCTCGGGGAATCGGCTCGACTACTGCCGAGACTGGATAGCCGAGTGCTGTGAGGAAAACTCCTCCCAGGTCCCAGTTGCCGAGATGGGCAGTGACCAGTATGGCACCACGGCCCGAGGCCATAACGCGGTCGAGGTTTGCCGGGTCAAATTGAGCGATACCAGCAACCCGGTGCTTCATCACTGGAACACGCAGCAGGTCAAGATAGTTGCGGACAAAGTTGACCATGGTGAAGAGAACCACGCGATGCAGTTCGGCACTGGAAACCTCCTGACCGAGGATATGGCGGCAGTTCTCGAGCAACTGTTGACGACTCCTGGGGCTTGCCCAGTAGAAGATGCGGCCAATCAGCGGCGCCAGACGGATTACGAACCAACGGGGCAGCATGAACTGAATCAGAGTCCCCAAGGGCATCAGCCAGGTCAAGGGCGAAGACCGAAACCTTCGTGTCTTGGAAGAGCGGGTACTACCGCTGGCCATCTTCCTGGGTGCGTGCCATTATCTGGGCGGCGGCCTTGGCCAGTTTATCGGTTGTCTTGTTTTCGTCTCTGGAAACGAGCTGCAGCGAAACTCCAGGGAGCTGGGCAAGCATTTGGACCGCCCGGGTGTGGAGTTTCTTCAGGTCCGGGTCTTTTACCCGATAGCGACCGGTCACCTGACAATAGAGAAGTTGGGAGTCGGTTTGAATGACCGCCCGGTCGGCTGATAGTTTTTTTAGCTCCCGCAGGGCACAGAGCAACGCCTCATACTCAGCCTGGTTGTTGGTCCGGATACCGATGGAGTAACTTATCTCTTTGACCGGGCTGCCGTCAAGCCGAGTGATAAGAACACCGATTCCGGCTGGACCGGGGTTGAACTTGGAGGAGCCGTCAATACTGACGAGATATTCGGCCAATTGGTTACCGTCCGGTTTACTCCTGTTCTGGAATAAGGATTCGACCGCAGGCCTCACATAGATAGAGGCGGTCCTGACGTGCTACTTCCAGAAGGCGCTGCGGGGGTATCGGACTTAGACAGCCGTTGCAGCGTTCATCCTTGGTGCAGGCGACAGCAACACCTCCTTTGCTCTGCCGGATGCGTTCGTAGCGCTTGAGGAGTTCGGGGGGTAACTCCGCTGCAATGGCAGCACGTTGTCGCTGGCGCTCCGCAATTGCCGTCGCCAATTCACAGGCTTCAGCTTCAAGTGTCTTGACCATCTGAGCGGTTTCGGCCGTTACCTCGGCGGCACGTTTCTCATCCTGCCGGACATTCCTCTCGAGCTGCTCAAGCTCTTCCATCAGTTGAATCATCCGGTCTTCAATTTCCGCCTTGCGCCGTTTCTCCGTTTCAATCTCCTTTAGAAAGGCCTTGTACTGTTCGTTGGTCTTGGCGGAGTAGAGCTGGACCGAATAGGTGGCAATCTTGTCCTCGGCTGCCTTCAGCTCTACCTCAGCGAGCTTGTACTGTTTCTTATGCTCTATGATTGCCTGTTTGGTTGCTTCAAGGCCGGCCTGCAATTTTGCTGCAGTGTTTTTGACATCCTGAATGCGGGCGGGGATGTCGTTGGCCCGAGTCGTGAGGGTTTTGAGTTCATTGTCAATCTGCTGAAGTGCCCACAGTCGCTGAAGCTCTTCCTTCAACGGGGCCGCCCGCTAAGAAAAGTCATGGGCGATACCTGACTTGAACAGGTGACCTCTTGCATGTCAAGCAAGCGCTCTAACCAAAGCTGAGCTAATCGCCCGGTTGTCATAGAAATATCAATCAAGCTGTGATTACTATATTGAATGGTGGCCGGTTGTCAAGAACACCATATGCCGCGGTTGCGCGTAATTGACTTCAGGCCCGGTCTCGGTAGATTGTCAGGTAATGATTATTGCTGAACTTCGTGAGAAAACACATTTCCGGTTTCTTGCCCTGTTACTCGTGATAATGATTATTGAGCCGCTGTGGGCCGCAGGAACCGGTAGCGGTTCTGGCATTGAAGAGGAGGGCTCCGGCTGGGAACTGCCGCCTGGTGCCATGCCCCTACCTCATACAGATGAGAAGAAGACCGAATCCAAAACAGAACCCAAGATTGACTGGGAGACAGAGGAGGCCGGCCTGGGTCAGGGCTATGTAGCGGTGGAAGTTGATTCGCTTCCCGCGGTGGTCTATCTGGACGGTCAGAAGCTGTCAATCGAGTCTTGTGGCTATCTCCTTCCAGTGCGACAGGGCCGCCACTTCCTCAGCCTGTTTCCGGCCGATAAGGTTCTTCTTGCCTTCCGGGATGAAGTCCCGGCATCCTTCTGGGAGAGGCTGCGGCCGGTTTATTCGCTGCCCGACCGGACGGGACTGATGGCCGCATATGAGCGGGGGCCGGTTCAGGCCGGGACCGTTTGGCTTTCGGTCAGCCCTGATGATACCAGTCGGGTGCGACTCTCCCGGGCCCAGGTTAGCCGCAGCTATCGTCAGGAGTCGGTCGCCGCAGTCGTTACCTTCTTTTCGGTAACAACGGTTATTGGTGCGGCAATGATTGCCAGCGTAGCCGCCATCAGCCGGGAACGCTAGCCCATCCCAGGAGTGGCGCTGGAGAGTTCGTAGCCAAAGACCTTCTCCCGGTTGAATACAGCCACCTCCCGGTCTCCGGCAAAAAACTTGAAGAACGGCCCGTCAACTTCAACACGGTCAACCTCTTCCATAACCACAAAGGCCTTCCCGGTCTTGGTATCCAGATAGACGGTGCACGGCATCTCAACTGCTCCTTTCGGCACAGGCCCAATTAGCTAAGCCAGCCAGTGTTATCATATACCGACCCCTACCATTGTCAACCGGTGCAAGGCCCAACCTAGTCTCAGGATAGATGGATTTCTCCACTCGCTTCGCTCGGTCGAGAAATGACATGGGTTGGTCGGGCTCAGTCAGAATGACCGCTTTGATGAATCCCTTATGGGAGGAGTCGAGTTTCAGGTCCGATTCCTACTGGCAAGCATGACATCTCCGCTGTGCCAAGGTCTTATGAGATTATCGTCGGGCATCCACATATGCGCAGGTGTTTGTTGACTATCGGGAAAGGGATGGTATGCTTAGGACTTATGAACGGACAGATGAGCCTTTTGGAGCCGGCCCGGGTGGTCCCGGAGCGGTGGCTCAATGCCCAGGAGTTCCTCTCCGGGCTGAAACGGGTGAACATCTTTCTCGGTGGGTTCGGCTCGGGCAAGACCGAGGTGGCGGTGAACTTTGCCCTGCATCTGGCGGCCGAGGGGAAAAGGGTGGAGCTTGCCGACCTGGA
>JBDRUJ010000160.1:0-3645 GCA_039801285.1 Caldifarciminota bacterium | reverse complement strand
GGATGCTTTATCGGGGTCATGGTGATGTTGCGGCCTGGGCCAATGTCAGCCCCAGTTGGACCAACTCCAATGTTTACACACTCACCAACGGCAGGATGGTTCCGGCGGTGGTTGCGCCGACCTGCCTCTCGGGCAACTTTGATGAGGCGACTGACTGCCATGCCGAGGCCTGGCTCAAGGCCGGCACCCCGACCGAGGAGAAGGGCGGATGTGCCTATTTCGGTTCTTCGGAGGTGAGCTACTCCGGCTACAACGACTCGCTGGCCGCCGGAACCTTCTTCTCCTATGTTGACAGCCTCACCTACACCTATGCCCAGTGCACCCAGTGGGGCAAACTCTTCATGCTTCAGGCCTACCCCTTGCCCGACGAAATCTCCGAAGAGGAAATCTACATGTTCAACAACTTCGGCGAGCCGGAGCTCAATGTCTGGTCCGCAACCCCGAGGGAGTTGACCGTCAGCCATCCAGCAACGGTGCTGATTGGCTCATTCCTGTTTCCGGTGACGGTCATGGCCAGCGGCAATCCGGTTGCCGATGCCCAGGTCTGTGTGATGTCAACCGTGGACACGACGGTCTTCCATGTTGGACACACCAATGCGAGCGGCCAGATTCAGTTCAACCTCCAGACCACGCTGCCCGGTGATACCCTGCTCGTTACCGTGACCGGTCGTAACCTGAGGCCCTATCTCGCCTCGGTCCGGACGATGGCACCCAATGCCGCCTATGTGACCTATCTCAAGCATCTCATCAACGACTCGGCACCGGGCGGCAACGGCGACCTCATCATCAATCCGGGTGAGACAATCAAACTGCCGACCTGGGTGAAGAACTGGGGTGCGGTGACTGCCAACTCGGTGACGGGCACACTTAGGGCCACTGACCCGAATATCACAATTCTCGACTCGGTCAAATCCTTCGGCAACATTCCGGCCGGTGACTCGGCATTCACCGGCCCTGCCGGCTACCGGTTTTCGGTCGCCGCCGCCTGCACCAACGGCTATGTTCTCCGCTTTACCCTCCGATGCCGTGATGCCCTGGACTCGGTCTGGAACTCGAGTATCAACCTCTTTGTCGGAACGCCGGTCCTGCACTATGCCTCAAAGACCGTCAACGACCCGCCTCCCGGCGGGAACGGCGACGGCAAGCTCGACCCGGGCGAGACCGCCCAGCTCCTGGTAACCCTGCGCAACATCGGGCTCGGCCACGGCTACAATGTTGCGGCCCGGCTCCGCTCCGGCGACCACCGGCTCCATGCCCTTGACTCGCTTGCCAGCTACGGCACCATCCCAAAAGAGTCCACCGGCACCAATACCGCCGACCCGTTTATCCTCCATGCCGACGACTCGATTCCCAGAGAGGCGGTCATCTCCTGCACCCTGCTCGTGACTGCGGACGGCGGCTATGCTCGAACCATTCCCTTCACCATCGTGGTCGGCGAAATCCGCACGATTGACCCGATTCCTGATGGCCCGAGGCAGCCGCCGCTCTACTGGGCATATGACGATGTTGACTCCCATTATGTCCAGCATCCCGAGTTCAACTGGGTGGAAATCAGGGGCCTGGGCACTAGGCTCTCACTTGGGGACGACGAGACCCGACAGGTCAACCTGCCCTCCGGCTTCGGACCCTGGCGCTACTACGGCCAGAGCTTCAGCCAGATTTCCATCTGCTCCAACGGCTGGGTTGCTGCCGGTTACACCACCACCACCACCTATACCAATACCTCACTGCCCAACAGCGCGATGCCGCCGATGGTCTGCATGAACTGGGACGACCTCTATCCGCCGAGCGCGCCTTCAAACGGCGGGGTCTGGTACTACCACGATGCCGCCAACCACCGCTTCATCGTCGAGTTCGACAGCGTGCCCTACTTCTCCTCCCGAACCGCCTATGAATCGTTTGAGCTTGTCATCTACGACACCACCGTCACAACCCCGAGCGGCGACAATCTGATGATTGCCCAATACCTGACCGCCCGCGGCTACTCCTCAAGCACCGTCGGGCTCCAGGACCCGAGCCTGACGGTTGCCATCCAGTGCCTCTTCGACGGCAGCTACCACCGGGGCGCGGCACCGATTGCTGCCGGCCGGGCAATCAAGTTCGTCACCGGCAGCCCGCAGGTGGGTGTGACTGAGAATGAACTTACCGGAGCCGAAATCGCCGGACTGCGGCTGCTGGTCCGGCCCAACCCCTTCCAGAAGGGAACGACGGTCAACTTCTCGCTCCCGGGCGAAACTCAGCTCAAGCTGGCGGTCTATGACCTCTCCGGCCGGGTGGTTCGAACCCTGGCCGTCTCAAGGATGAAGCCCGGTGCCTATACCATCAATTGGGATGGCCGGGATGAGGCGGGCCGGAAGGTTGGCCAGGGCATTTACATCCTCAGGCTTGAGGCTGACGGCAAGCGGCTGGCAACCAAGGCGGTGCTTCTGCGCTAGGACCGCGGCTTTACCACTGCAGGGCGGGTCTTTGCCCGCCCTGCCTTTTTTCTTTAGCCCAACGGCAGGATTGACAACCAACCCTCCCTGTGCCATATTCTCACCGTGGCAGTTATCCGACCGATGGTTGAAGAGGACCTTGACCGGGTGATGAAGCTGGAGCAGCTCATCTTCCCCAACCCCTGGCGCCGGTTGTTCTTTCTATCCGACATCCACCGGCCCGACTGCCTCTGCTGTGTTGCCGAGGAGAACCAGGAGGTCGTCGGCTACCTTGTCGCCTGGGGCCGGGATGAGGTCCACCTCGCCAATCTCGCAGTTGCCCCGGAGAAACGAAACCAGGGCATCGGCCACTTGCTGATGGAGCGGCTCTTCCAGTTCAGCAAAGAGCAGGGCGCAGCCTCAATCTATCTTGAGGTGCGCAAGTCCAATGCGGTCGCCCGGCACTTCTACAGCCGGCTCGGCTTTGTTCCGACCTATATCCGGAAGGGCTACTACGAGAATGGCGAGGATGCGGTCATCATGGAGCTGGCCCTCGGCCACTAGGCCCAGCGGTCGTAAGCGACAATCTCCTCAAGCGGCTTGCGCGGCCTGGGCTTCGGCTCCTGCGCCGGATAGCCCAAGGGAGTCAGGGCAATCGGCTTGACACCGGCCGGAATCCCCAGGACCTTGCGCACCTCCTCCTCAACAAACGCACCAATCCAGCAGGTGCCCAGCCCCTCAGCCGCCGCGGCAAGAATCATGTGCTCCAGGGCAATCGTCACATCAACCGGAGCTGCCGACCAGTAGCCACCCATCCCCTTCCAGGCCTCTTCCTCAAGGGCACAAGCGCAGATGACAACCGGAGCCTGAGCGATGAACGCCTGACCCCGGCATGCCGGCACCAATGCCTCCCGCACCTTCGGGTCGCGGACGACGATAAACTTCCAGGGCTGATAGTTCTTGGCCGAGGGTGCCAGCCGGCCCGCCTCAAGAATCCGGTTCAGGACATCTTCGGGAACCGGGTCGGGCCGGTAGGCGCGGACGCTCACCCGTTTGCGCACAACATCATAGAAGTCCATCACTCCTCCTGATATTCCGACCGGTCGGACAACTCAGACCGGTCCGAGAGAAAAACAGCGCCCGAGGAGAGTTGAACTCCTGGCCTGCAGATCCGGAGTCTGCCGCTCTATCCATCTGAGCTACGGGCGCGCCCTGACAATTTAGCGGAGCA
>JBDRUJ010000159.1:0-3706 GCA_039801285.1 Caldifarciminota bacterium | reverse complement strand
ACCTCCTCTAGCCGGTTGTCGAATCCGGCAGAATAGACCTGAAGGACGAAGTGATTGCCGTATTTATCAATCACCAGTCCTGGCAGTCGGTCGCTTTCGCCATAGACGAGCCTGAGGTCTGTTTCTTCGGGCAGTTTTTCCCGGCGGTAGTTCCAGGCAGCCTTGATTCTGTCGCGGATGAGCTCTCTGGACAGCTCTTCGGCCTTTGCGGAGTAAAGCCTTATGGCGATGAGCGATTTCGGGTTATAGATGCCGGAGCCGACCAGTCTGCCCCGCTCATAGACGAGGACGGTTTCGCCCGGGCCAGGGTCACCTTCGGTGCGGAGAATCTCATTGGAGAATACCCAGAGGTGCTGGCGCCGGCTGGGCTTGCGGATGATGTGGCAGACTTTATCGGTCACCTTCAGGCTCAGGGCCGATTCTTGGGAGCCGGCCGGAAGTCAAGGATGGTCAGCCGGCCAAGGTCGTCAAAGGTCCAGAGAGCCCAGGCAGGGACGCCCGGCTCTAGCTTCCGGTCAGCTGACTGGAGAATCAGGTCGGGTCTTTCATCACAGACCCAGCCCGAGCCAGAAGGGAGAAAGGTGTTTGGGCCGGAGACGAGCATCGGCTGGGGATTGCCCTCACCGAATGGCGCTAGCCTGAGAAGGTCGGAACTGAACCGGCTGATGGGCAGGAAGGCATCGGCCTCAGGAGGTCTTTCGGGGAGGAGGCGGCCGACAAAGTTCTCGTGGGCGAACCGCTCGGCCTTCAGGATGAACTCCTCAACCTTGTCATCGGCAATGGAAAAGCCGCAGGCCCTCTTGTGGCCGCCGTAGTCGAGAAAGTAGTGGCGGTGTGCCCTGAGGAGCTCAAGCATGTTGACGCTGTCCGTTCCGCGACATTCGCCAACCCAGGCGTCACCGCGCCAGCCCATGACCACCGCCGGAACCTGGTAGCGCTCCTTGAGCCGGGCCGCAGTTGAGCCCAGGGCCCGCAGGGAGAACTCCTTGCTTTGGGCAAAGAGTATTCCGTCACCCTTGCGCAGGACCTCTTGGGCAAGCTCAAATGTCCGTTCGGCATCGGCGCGCCACTCCCGGCTTTTGGCGGCAAGCTGACTGACCCAGGACCGGGCCTCGTCCAATTCGGCGTTGAGAAAATGTCTGACTCCTTCATTGCCGTTGGCTGCGGCAAAGAGGGGCAACAGGTCGGCAACAAACCGCTGGATAGTGAGTTGGCTATTTTCCGGATTCAGGGTTTCCAGGACTGCGCGCAGAGCCGGCAGCCGGCTTTGTTCAAGAGCCCGCAGTCCGATGACAACCAGGGTTCGATTCTCACCGGTCAGCGGCACCCGGTCGGCAATCGTTCCCAAGACGGCCAAGGCAGTGGCATCAGGCTGGACCGTGAGAAACTCTCTGGGGCTGATGCCGAGCAGCTCCTGGACCAGGCCCATGCCCAGCTTGAGGGCTACCCCAACACCGGCAAGACCCCGATATGGGTATCGGGAGTCGGGCCGTTTTGGGTCAACATTGGCGACGGCCTCGGGTAGCGGTTCGATAACCTCGTGGTGGTCGGTAACAACAACATCAACCCCCCGGCGTTTGAGGACCTCAACCGCCTGGCGGTTGGTGACGCCACAGTCAACGGTCACCACCAGCCGAACCCCGTCCTGAGAAAGGACCGAGCCGGCAGTAAGCCCGTGCCTTTCTTTGCCCTTTTCGGGAATGTGGTAGCGGACCTTAGCCTGCAGGTCGGAGAGAATCCGATAGAGGACTGCGGTTGCGGTAACCCCATCGAGGTCGTCATGGCCCCAGAGAAGAATCGGCTCCTGGCCGGCAAGCGCCTGGCGCAACCGAGCTACTGCCAGATGGAAGTCGGGCAGCAGTTCAGGAGGATGGAGGTGGTCAATTGTTGGATGAAGCCAGTGCCGGGCTTCGGTGGCGTCGGTTATCCCGCGCCGCCAGAGCAGCCGGGCAAGTATTTCGGAAACTCCTGCCTCTTGGGCAAGTCTTTTCACTGCCGACTCATCAACCTCGGCCAGGGGCCAGGGGCTTGAGACCGGGGATTCGTAGGTCATGGGCCGTTTATCGCTTGCGGACAATCCGACCTTCGATGCGCGCATCAACTGGCGAGTGGCGTCTGATGAACTGGACAATCACATCCCGCAGGGGGAGAAAGCTGTCCTCGATGTTCTGGCCTTCGGCAAAGACCCGATACTCACCAGTGCCGGCGGCAAGAAATGAGTTGGTGGCAAGCCGGTAGAGGCGGTTGGAGTCGAGCGGCACATCGTTGACCAGAACGGAGAGGACCCGCTGGCCGATGGGCCGTGCCGGGTCATAGACCATCTTGATGCCCGAGACCTGAAAGATGGCGTGATGGCCGTTTACCGAAACCTCGAGCAGCTCCTTGACCTGCCGGCCGGTGTATTCGCCGGTTACGACGGTATTACCGAAGATTTCAACCTTGTAGATGTCGCGGTAGGTGACCGCGCCTTCCGGGATGTTGGCTCTGATGCCAGCCGAGTTGTGGAGGGCAATGTCGGTGGAGAACACCTCACGCATGGCATCGGTAATCAGATTGCCTATAGGGGTCTCCTCATGACCGCCCCTGGTCAGCTCGCGCCGGCTGTAGCCAACGATTTCATCAAATCCCTTTTCGGCAATCGTGCGGAGTGACTCGAGGTATCCGAGATATGCCTTGTCCTTGGGGGTCTCCTCTCCTAAGAGGTCAATAAGTCTTCCCTGGTAGCCGACAATTCTGCGGGTAGCGGTGTCAATTTCAAGGTCCAGTAGTCCGATTGCGCTCAGCTTGCTGTAGGCCTGCTGGATGATTGTGTGGTAACGGGGTGTCTCGAAGGGCGGTTCAACACCGGTATGGCTGTGGGCGCCGATGATGACATCAATTCCCGGAACAGAGTCGGCCAAACGCTGGTCATGGGTGTAGCCGATGTGGTCCAGGGCGATGATGATGTCGGCACCCTGACGTCGGAGTCTCTCAATCTCCTGACGGGCAAGGTCGTGATAGGGGAGAACGGTCAATCCCTCAAGCGCCGAATCGCTGACCATGCCGGTCAGATACTTGGTGACCAGACCAAATAGGCCGACCTTGATTCCGCCCCGCTCGAATATCAGGCCGGATTTGAGAAAGCCGGGACAGGTGTCGGTTCCGGCAACGTGGATGTTGGTCGCAAGCCAGGGGATGCGGGAGCTGTCCACCATCTCCTTGAGAACGCGCCAGCCGAAGTCGAAGTCGTGATTGCCGACGGCAATTGCGTCGTAGCCGGCCCGGCGATAGAAGTCAACAACCGCCTGGCCCCGGGTGAAGTCGCCCAAAGGCGTCCCTTTGAACACATCGCCGCCATCGAGGAGGAGAAAACCATACCCATTTCTTTGGGCCTTTGAGCGCAGCTCGTTGATGACCGTCAGGGCACCAGGGGCATTTGCCAAAGGTGGCGGGAAGTGGCTGCTCAGCCAGTAGGCCTCACCGGGCAGGAGCGCGCCGTGGATGTCGTTGGTGTGGACGATGTAGAGGTGCTGGATACCGGCCAGGGCAACTGTGGAAAGCGCAATCAGCAAGACACATGTTGGGATTGGCGGGGTTCGGGGTCTAAGGTCCATGGTGCCGATGTCTAGAGTCTAGAAGTCACGGGAGACGGTCACCGCAATGGTGTTTCTGGTTTCATAGACCTTTATATCGTCCGGGCTGAGCGGCGGGCTGAAAAGGGTCGGTC
>JBDRUJ010000158.1:2196-3728 GCA_039801285.1 Caldifarciminota bacterium | reverse complement strand
GCTGGTTGCCTGGTATCGGTTGCACGGCGTGCGCCTGCGGGACGGCGTCTGGCTGCACGACGGTGGGAGCGAGTACATCGGCAGTTGGCAGGCGCAGGAGCCGAGTGCTTTTCAGCGAGTGCTGGCAGGAGCCGGAATCAGGGGTCTGGAGATACCCAAGACGACTTGGAATGCCGAGGTGGAGTCGATTCACAACACCGTCGAGTTCGAGTTCTTCGAGGTGGACCGATTCCGTGCTCGGCGTGACTTTTTCCGAAAGGCGAGCGGGTATCAGCTCTGGTACAACTGGGAGCGGAAGAACTGTAACCGAGAGAACCGAAGTCCCCGCGAGATACTGGCCGAGTTTGCGCCACAGGTGGCCCAAGGCGTTCTTTTGCTGCCTGCTCTCGATCTTGACGAATTGCTGGCTCTGCGGGCATCATTCGAAGCACGCAGGCGTCAGGTAGGGGGTCACGATGTGCCTTGGCTGACCCCGCCTGAAGGCAATCGGTTCGACAAGCAGAATCTTTAGTGTGATGGATTGAGATGGATAATGTGCACCCGGGGTTGCGATGAAAGCTGAGGCAGTGACAAGTTCTTGCCGGTGTCCGTGCCGGAGGTGACGCCAAGGTTTGCCCTGGGCTGACCTCCTCTAAGGCCGGTGCTTCCGAGGAAGTTCAGGCAGAAGGCCGAGTTAGACCTAAGGAGGGTCTCACTCTTTGGAGTGGCTACAGGCTGGAGGAGCTTCAGGTCTGGAGAATCTTGGATGAGTGAGTTGGGCGAGCCCGAGAGCAGCCCAAGGGCCTGCCCGGGGCCTGCCCCTCCTCAATAGATTGTGGTGTTCAGATAGCTAAGACACAAGTTCTTGTGTCTTCAGCCAGAGCACCTCCTTGGCGAACAAAACAAACTCCGGCACTTCACCAAACACGGCTTTCACCCCGTGACGCTTCCACTGTGCTTGCGACATAAAGTTTCCGCTGTGGTTTTGGATAACACCGAAAAGTGGCTTGACTGATGTCGGATGTTTGCTATATATTATGGATAATGGCCAAATGATGGACTTGAGAACCAGTGGCTCGCATCGAATCAAGAGGGCCCGGAGTTTAGCGTATTATTGCTGCGCAATAATGAAACACTGGGCACTTTTCTGCGCGGTCCTGACAGCGGGTTCTTCACAGGGCAGTGGAGGTGAAACCAGCCCGGCGGACAAAGCAACAAATCAGACCCGCGGGGATATTAAAATTGTGCGCCTCGTGGTAGCGGCGGAGTCGTCCGGAGCGGATGGCCTTGCTCAACTGCCGTTCTATGAAGTTTCCAGACGGGTTCTGGGCTACGCCGGAATAAAGGTCGTCAGCTCAACTGTCAACAGTCACTATGATGCAACTCTGATTATCAAGGCTGCCGGCAATCCGCTCCATGCCGGTTACGTTCCTGCTCCCCGACCCAAGCCCCAGGTGGTGGATTCCAGCTACTTGCTTTACACCGGCGCAACCCTCAGAGGGGAGATAACCCTTATCCTGGCTGATTCTTTGCTTTTTCGGCAGCCGTTCTCG
>JBDRUJ010000158.1:0-2186 GCA_039801285.1 Caldifarciminota bacterium | reverse complement strand
CGGGGGAGAGAGACCCCCCAGAGGCTATTCCCTACCTAACCAAGGTTCCCTGCAGGTCACCAGCCGATGCGCCGTTTTGTGCGGTCTTCAACGAAGCCTTTCTCCCCGCCTTGCTCAGAATGGTCGGCACGCTCCGAGGCGGTGACCCACTGGTCACTGCCGCGCTGAAAGACGATGCGGAGGAGGTTCGCCGGGCAGCAGCCCGATTGCTTGGCGAAATGGGAGATGCCGGGACAGTCCGCAGGCTGATTGACAGCCTGCGCAGCAAAAGTGAGGAAATTTGCTCCCGGGCCTGCCTTGCATTGGAGGAAATCGGCAAACCGGCAGTACTGCCGTTGATAGAAGCCCTCAACGACCCTAATAATAATGTCCGCGACGGTGCTGCCTGCGCCTTGGGAGAAATCGGCGATTGGCGTGCGGTAGAGCCGCTAATCGCTGCCCTTAAGGATACTGATGCCCATGTGAGGACCACGGCTGCCATATCGCTCGGAAACCTGAAGGCTTATGAGGCCGTAGGACCCCTTATCGAAGCCCTTGCAGATGAAGACGAATTTGTCCGGGCGTTTGCAGCAGCCGCACTTTCCACAATAACAGGCAAAGATTTTGGAGACGACCTGGATAAGTGGCAAAGGTGGTGGCAGGAGGTTTATCTCAAAGAGTAAAGTAGAAGTACAATATCTCAAGCGGTAGCTGCTATGCTGATACCAGCCAGGCCACAAAATAACTAACGACTACCCGACCAATGCTACCCGCTTCTATCAAAGAGGGCTGATTTTTCAGAGAGCACCGACTTGAGTGAGTATCGGCAGGGCTCGTTATTGAATCCGGGTCAGGGTTTCAACTCAGGACTCCCTTTCCCGCTTTTACGCAGAAATCCTACGGTGTACTTTTTACCTTGAAGGAGGTACTCACCTGCATAGATTTCCAGGTCAATTGTGCTACCGTCGCGGCGCAGCCCCTGGAAGGTGTAATGCGTAGGCGCCGGCCGACCGGCAAGCCTTTCTCTGGTGTATCCGGCCAGGCGCTCACGGTCCTGGGGCGCAATGAGTTGCTCAACCGGCATTCCAATAATCTCTTTCAGAGTGTAGCCAAACAGTTCGGCAAAGATGCGGTTGGCGTAGGCAATCCTGCCTTCACACTCGGCTCCGACCGCATGGGGTGCGCTCTCAATGATGGTTCTGGTCTGGGCCGCATCCTCGGCCAGCCTCTGCAAGAGCTCTTTCTTTTCGGTAATGTCCCGGACGACAACCTGAACTGCGGGCCGGTTGTTCCAGATAATCGGGCCGTTTATCACCTCGACCCAGACATAGCTGCCGCTTTTCGTCCGAAACCGCTCCTCTACCAGCTCGCCGGTCTTACCCTGCTCCAGGACCTGCCTTATCCGGCTGAGGACCAGCTCCCGGTCGTCGGGATGGACGATTTCCATGACCGGCTGGCCTATCAGCTCACTGGGGTCGTCATAGCCCAAAAGTTTCGCACCGGCCGGGTTGACCATGACAATCTTGCCATCCTGGTGAACGCCAATCCCGTCGGGCGAAAGCTGAACCAGCGCCCGGAAACGCTCTTCGCTCTCCTTGAGCGCCTCAAGGGTCTTCTGCCGTTCGGTGATGTCCCGGGAGATGCCCATCGCACCAATAACAGAACCCTGGTCATCAAACAGCGGCGCTTCGTTGAGTTCGATATGAAGCAACTGGCCTCTGGCGGTCTCGTAGGCGGCCGCAACCGGTGGCACAACCTCTCCGGTCAGGACCGATTCGAACATCCGCCGCACCAAGGCCTGGTCCTGGGGCCGCAGGACCGCAATATGGTCGCGACCGAGCCACCACTCTCTGGGACGGCCTGACCGGCGGACAATCACATCGTTGACAAAGGTGAAACGGCCCTGCCGGTCAACGCAGAAGATGCCGTCGCGTGTGCTTTCAATCAGTGTCCGGGAAAATGCCTCGGAGGCACGTAGTGCCGCCTCGGTCTCCTTGCGCTTGGTTATATCGCGGATGATGGTCAGGTTGGCAAGTTCTCCGCGCCAGACCGTCCGCGCACCGGTCACCTCAACCGGAATCGCCCTGCCGTCCTTGCGGACGAAAACGGTCTCGTACTGTTTGGGAATGTCTTCGCCCCGGAGTCGCAGTCTGTGCCGTTGCAGCGCCTCGGTCTGTTCCGACGGGTGAACAAGCTGGGCAATGTTC
>JBDRUJ010000157.1:0-3729 GCA_039801285.1 Caldifarciminota bacterium | reverse complement strand
CCGGTTCGAGTCGTGATTCACCCGGGAAGCGGGACCCATCACTCGGGCGCGGTCACCAACGATGAGACCTGGCAGGCGGCCGATAACCCCCATGTGATTGATGGAGTTCTGATGGTTGATGCGGTTCTGACGATTGGCCCAGGCGCAACCGTTCTTATGGGCCAGGGTGCCGGCATTGTAGTTGGTGCCCGGACCAGGGCGGCACTGAAAGTGGTGGGGAAGCCAGACTCCGTCATATCCTTCTTACCGTTTACCGCTGGCCCGACACCAGGCTTCTGGAGGAGCATAGAGCTGTTGGGTAATGCGACTTGTGACAGTAACATCATGCGCCACTGCATTCTTGAGTTTGGCGGTGCTGGCGGCAAGGGTCTGGTTTATCTTGAGAACACCAATCTTGCGCTTGAGGGCTGCTCCTTGAGGTTCAGCTCAAGCGCCGGCGTCGTGGCAAATGAAGGCGGTTTCACAATCTTTCGCACCAATTCCATCCGGAACTGTGCTGACTTTCCGATTCGCATTGACCCGGAGTATGCCGGCACCCTGCAACCCGGCAGCGTTTTTTCCGGTAATAACCGTGACCGCGTCCTGATAAATCCGGGCACGGTGAAAAGGAGTGCCACTTGGGCCAATCTTTGCTGCCCCTACGAGCTTGCCGGGACGGTAACGGTGGCTGGCGAGACGACTCCAGTCCTGACGCTCGCTGCCGGCTGTTCGTTGCTCTTTGCCGACTCGGCCAAGCTCAGGGTCGGAGTTGGAAAACCAGGGGCTCTCTTTGTTGACGGTTCGTTTGGCGCTGTTTGCCTCTCCGGTGCAAGTGGTAGATGGCCGGGGATTGAGTTCTGGGAGTGGACCGACCAGAACCGGACGATTCTCAAAAGCTGTCTCATCCGCAACGCCGGATTCAACAGCCCGGCCGCAATCTTCTGCTATCATGCACCGGTAACACTCAACAGCATCCGGATTGAGTCAAGCTTCGCCGCTGGTGTTTACTGTTCCGGTTGCGGCTTCAATCGCTTTCTCAATACTACTATTACCGGCTGTGCCGGCTATCCCGTCCATATCGAGGCACCGTTTGTCGGAACAATGGGTGTGAATAACCGTCTGACGGGCAATAGCAACGACATGATTGAGGTTGTCGGCGGCACAATCGCCCGTGACGCCGAATGGCATAACCAGGGAGTCCCTTACCTGATAACCGGAGATGTTGATGTCGGCTCGGCCTCGGGCCCGACGCTCGTTATTGCTCCGGGCACAAGGCTCATTTTTGCCGACCGCACCATGCTCCGCTCCGGTCGGACCGGACCGGGAACGATTGTTGCCGTCGGGACAAGAGAGGACTCGATTACCTTTACTACCAGTCGCCAGCCTCCGACCCCTGGTGCTTGGCGCGGCATCGAGCTGCTCTTCACCACAACCAGTTCGACGGCATTTGAGTTCTGCCGGCTGCTCTATGGCGGTGGCGAGGGGCCGGGAATCCTCTGTATCAACAGCTGTGTCCCAAGGGTCAGAAACTGCGAGATTGGCTGGTCGGCTAACTATTGCATAGCCCTCTTCAATACGAATATTGAAGCGGAGAGTCTAAGGAGTGCTAACTGGCTCCACGACTGGGGTCCTGAGCCCTACGAGGACATCTACGAGGGCGGTCCGTAAGGCCCTTTTCCCTAACGGTTACAATTCTCCGAGCAGCTCCTCGTAGAATCCGAACAGTTCGTTTTCCAGAAGCTGAATCTCGTTGACAGTCAGGGCCAGCTTCCGCTGACTCTCCAGGTTGCCAAATGGTAGTTTGCTGAAGGCCAATGCCTCAAGTTTTCCGATGATTGCCCGGTTTTCACCGATGATTTCATCAATTATTTCGGTGTGGTCGGGCAACGCCTCTTTCATATCTATCCAGAACCGATTGGCGCTCTCCTTGGCAGCAATCAGGGCCCAGATTAGCCGGTGAAAACAGCGGCGGCTTTCTTCTGGACGGTCCGGACAGAACGGTACACTCTCCATAGATTTGATGACCATGTCGTAGGCATCAAGGCCCGATTTCCAGCCGGTGTCGGCATAGGCCAGGCCCAGCTCCAAGGCATGGTCGAGCGCCACTGCCATAATGTCGGCCGGGTCCGGCTCGGAGACAGGCTTTGGCTTCACCTCAAAGACCGCCTCGACAATTCCGCTCAGGGGGAGTTTCTGACCAGCATCAAGGGTGTAGCCCAAGACGGCTGGACCACCGCCTATGCCGGTATCTGAACCCGTGGTCGAAAGGGCGATACCCCAGAGATGGCATTTCTCGTCAGGCCAGCCCCCTTTGACGAGGAGTACCTGCCCGGCCTCCAACCCCTTACGGATTGCGGGCAGGGCCTCATTCACCGTTTGCTTTTGAGCGGTCGCAGGGTCAGGGCCATTGCTGATAAAGACCGGCCGGAAGGTGAGGCCGAGGAGCGAACCAATCTCCTCAAGATATGCACCGTCCTTTGTTCCTGGCCACCACGACCAGCAGTCACCGGGCCGGCCCGATAAGGCAAACGATTCACCGGTCAGGGCAGCCAGCCAGTCATAGGAGACGATTCCGTTGAAGTGCTCGACAATGTCTTTGAGCGCCAGTGCCAAGCTGCCCGAGAACTTCCGACCGATGGGGATGAGACCTAAAGAACCTGGTCGAGCCTGAAATGTCAGCTCCTGTTCACCGCGTAGGAGCACTATTGAAATTGGCGCATTAGCCTGGGACTCCGGGCCGGACGCTATTGCCTTCTCCAAAGCGTCGAAATTCTGGACAGGCTCTTCGTTGTAGGAGATGATGACATCGCCCGGCTGCAAACCGAGAGCCTCGGCCGGGCTATTGGGCAGGACGCGCCATACCTCGGCTCGGCCCACCCGTTCATAGTTAGAACCCAAAGGCCTTCTCCGCTCCTGCTTAGCGCAGTCTACCAGCAGTAGAAGCGAGACCGTGACTGCTAAAATAAGAGGCCTAGTGGCCATTTTCCATCCTGTCTTTCGCATCTTAATAGATCCTCACTTCGGTTTGGTTGCAACCAGTGGTTCGCCCTGGCCGGCCGGGGCATCGAGATCAACCGCCATGTCGGCCAGTCCCTGACACAGGTCCTGAAACTGCTGTTCGGTCAGTCCGCTGTTCTGAATCCTGGGCCAGACCGCCCGGGCCAGCGTCGCTGCCGAATAGGCAATCCGGACATTGACAAAGCCAATCTCCTCCAGTGTCTCCTTCAAACTCTGGCTGGTAAAGTGCTCCAGTTCGAACCAGCTCGAGCCGATTATTCCGGTCCGGTTCCGCTCCAGAAACTGCTGGCCAATCTCCCGTGCCTGGGCAGGATTAGCCCCGAGCCGCTGGATGTAATCGGCCAGCTTCCGGAACTCCTCCTTCATTTCCGGTGTATTGGCAAACTTCACAAGATAGCTCCGCTCCCATGGGGGCTGGCCATGCCGAAGTAGATAGTGATACCCCAGGGAGTCGGCGGTCTCGGTTATGAAGACCTCCTCGGAGAACCCTTTATTCCTGCCATCGTAGGACTCAAAATAGACCCGGAACGAACCGCCCGGCCTGAGCACCCGGAAGACCTCGCGCAGGACCTGGAACGGGTCCGGGGCCTGCTCAACAGCATTTGCCGCCACGACGCCATCAAAACTTCCGTCATCGAACTCAAGCTTCATTGCATCCATCTGGTGCACGGTTACATTGGAAAGATTCAGTCGCGCGGCATTGGCCTGAGCCGCCGTTACGCGGCGCTGGGC
>JBDRUJ010000156.1:0-3751 GCA_039801285.1 Caldifarciminota bacterium | reverse complement strand
TACCTCTTCTTTGACGAGCCGACAACCGGTCTGGACCCGGCGCTGCGTAGCCGGATAGGCAACCTGATTCGGTCGCTCAGGGACGGTGATGGCAAGACCGGCGTTATTGTCACCCATGATTTGGAGATGGCCCGGGCGGTTGCCGACCGGCTTTATATGCTCAAAGAGGGCCGACTGGTTCCTGCCGACCAGGTTCGAAGGGAGGACTATGAGCCGACGACTTACTGAGGTGGTTGTTACCCTGTTTGTTCTGGCAGGAATTGGACTGGCGGTCTTCGCCTACTTCTGGTTTTCTGGAAGGCTGGTCGCCGGTCGGCGCCAGATTGTCCGGGTCTATTTTGACGATGTGACCGGATTGAGGCTCGGAGACCCGGTTGATGTCCTGGGCATCACCAAAGGCAAGGTGAAGGCAATAACACTTGAGGGTAACCGCGTCCGGGTGGATGCGGCGATTGACCAGGATGTGGTCCTGACCGCTGACACGAGGTTTGCCATCAGGTCGGTGAGCTATCTGGGAAGTGACCGGTTCCTGATGGTCACGCCCGGGACCGGTGCGCCGGTGGGCCGGGGAGCAGTTTTCAACGGCGAGAATCAGGCACTGGACCTCGAGGCGACATTTCTAAAAGTGGATAAGATTCTTCAGTCGCTTGACCCCACGGCACTTGGCGACGAGTTGCGCGCCACCCGCGATGAACTGCTGAAGATAGTCCGGCGCCAGTTCACCAGTCTTGACACCGGCATTACGACAATGTGTTCCGAGCTCAGACGGCTGGGCGACGGTTTTGACCAGTTGAGCGCCAGGCTCGACAGTTCGCCGACACTGCGCCGGCTTATCGGTTCGGCCGAGCTCTACGACGAGGTGCGGGAGACCAACCGACAGCTTCAGGCGCTGATTACCGACTTCAAGGCCCGGCCCGAACGTTATATCCGGTTGAGGTTGTTCTAGCCGCTGGCTCGCTCTCTTTGGCCTTTTACCGGTCTTGGGACACCGCCGGTTTCAGCTTGACAAATCGGGCGAAGACCTCCGCCGCAAGCTCAAGCCCTCAGCAGGCACTGCGACCTGAGCCGAATGCCCGGAGCTGGATGCGCACCCGCTTGATACTGTCGGGGGCGACCGCGGGCAGGTTCGCTCGGACCTCATCGGCAAGATTCAGGCTCAGGTCAACCCAGGTATCGGAAACGGCGGGGATGACGTGCAAATCCGGTTTGCTGCGCAGCTCGGAATTGTTGGTGCTCCAGCCGAACCGGGTCTCGCCCAGGATTCGGGCCGCGCCGTCCTGGAACTGGAGCTGGAGATAGGCGGAACTGAAGTAGTCCGGATTGTTTGATGTGGCAGAAAATCGGCAGCGAGTGGCGAACTGCTGATTCAGGTCAACGAGCTTCACATCCTGATAGATGGCGGCAGTGCCACAGAATAGTTTGGAAATACGAACACCACTGTCCGGCAGAAGGACGATTTCGTGGCTGCCATCAAAGTCTTGAGCCGTTTCGTGCCAACCGGTGGTGAGGGGCAGTGTAAAACCGCCGTTGACAAGGGAGTCGTTAGCCGGTGGTGGCGTGCCATCTGGCGGTGTGCTGGGAACGCAGAAGAGTAGCGTCAGCAGCAGAGCCGTGCCAATTGCCCAGCGGGTCATCATAAAATCGTAGCTGGGTTTGAGGTGGTGTCAATTTTTTCCCGGTTGCTGGGCTTGACTTTTGCCGAAGGCGGGCTATCCATTCTGGTATGAAAGGCGTGTCGGTTCTGCAGAAGGCATAAGATGAAGCCGGTTTCGGTTCTGGGGCGATTTCTTGAGACGGTCAACCGGTGGGAACTGTTACCCAGAGGCTGCCGGGTGCTGGTCGCGGTTTCGGGCGGGCCGGATTCGGTTTGTTTATTGGACTTGCTCAGGGCCGTTGCCCGGAGGTTTGAGCTGAAGCTTTGTGCCTTTCATATGAACCACAGGCTCAGACCGACCGCAGAGCGGGATGAAGGCTTTGTCAGAAAATTGTGTGCGGACTGGGATGTGCCGTTGACCGTCGTCAGGTCAGATGTTGCTGCCTATGCCCGGCGGCACCGTCTGGGCCTGGAGGAGGCGGGCCGGGAACTGAGGTACCACCATCTGGCGCGGATTGCCAAAAGGCTCGGCTGCGACCGGATTGCCCTGGGGCACACGGCCGATGACAATCTGGAGACAATCATATTGAACCTGGCGCGGGGTGCCGGTCTGCGCGGTCTTTCGGGCATCCCGGTGGTGCGCGACAACTTCATCCGGCCGCTGCTTGACCTGGAGCGAAACGAGATTCTGAGCCATCTCAGGGCACGGGGGATAGAATGGGTTGAGGATGAGTCGAATAAAGACCCGAGGTTTCGGCGGAATCTGGTGCGGCAGGAGCTTGTCCCGCTCCTGAAGCGGCTCAGCCCGGCAGCGGTTCAGAATGCCCGGCGAGCTGCAACGCTTCTGGCTGACGACGACCGGTTACTTGAGACAATCGCGGCTTCGGAGGTTGGAAAAGTGGTTGTGTCCCGCCGCCCCGCTATCTCAATTGACACCCGAGAGTTTGCTCAATATAATATCTCCTTGAAACGCAGGATACTCCGGCAGCTTTTTCCGGAACTCAATTCTAACGATGTGGAACGAATAATCTCTCTGACTCAGAATCGAAGCTCAGGTCGTCTGGTGCTCAGAGCCGGGATTGAGGCCCGGTTAGAAAATGGCCTGCTTCGGCTCAGCCGACCCAGGAGGGGAGGTAAGCGTGGCTGACCGGGCGCGGGCGAGAATCTTCGGGCCTTTGCTGGTGTGGCTTCTGGTCTTTTTGGCAGCCTGGCTGGCATGGAGCCTCTTCAGCTCCCGTCGAGCCGGTGCGGTGCGCATCAGCTATACCGAGTTCATCAACCAGGTTGATGCCGGCAATGTGGAGCGGGTAACGCTGGTTGAGCGGGACATCACCGGCAGCCTGAAACAGCCGGCCCAGACCACCACCGGCAAGAGTTTCAGTGAGTTCAAGACCACCGCGCCGGTTGATGACCCGAAGCTGGTCTCCAGGCTTCTGCGCCACAATGTCTATGTTGATGCCCGGGAACGTTCCCAGTGGCCGACGATTCTCGTCAGTATCCTGCCCTGGGTCCTGGTGCTCGGGGTCTGGATTCTGTTCATGAGGCGGATGTCATCGGGTCAGGACCGGGCTTTCTCCTTCGGCAAGTCGCGGGCCCGGGCGGCAACATCGGACCGGCCCAAGGTGACCTTTGCCGATGTCGCCGGTGTTGATGAGGCGAAGGAGGAGTTGAAGGAAATCATCGCCTTTCTCAAGGCGCCGCAGAAGTTTCAGAAACTGGGGGGCAGGATTCCCAAGGGTGTTCTCTTGGTTGGGCCGACCGGCACGGGCAAGACCCTTCTTGCCAAGGCGGTGGCGGGCGAGGCCGGTGTGCCATTCTTCTCCATCTCCGGTTCGGACTTTGTCGAGATGTTTGTCGGCGTTGGCGCGGCCCGGGTGCGGGATTTGTTCGAGCTGGGCAAGCGCAATCCACCCTGCATCATCTTCATTGACGAGATTGATGCGGTGGGAAGGCAGCGTGGGGCCGGACTGGGCGGCGGCCATGACGAAAGGGAGCAGACTTTGAATCAGCTGCTGGTGGAGATGGACGGATTTGAGACTCAGGATGGTGTGATAATGATGGCCGCAACCAATCGGCCTGCTATCCTGGATAAGGCGCTTTTGCGGCCGGGCCGGTTTGACCGGCAGATTGTGGTTGACCTGCCTGATGTCCTGGGTC
>JBDRUJ010000155.1:1158-3764 GCA_039801285.1 Caldifarciminota bacterium | reverse complement strand
CACCGCAGGCCAGAACCCTGATGCGGACCTCATTGGGCCCGGGCTCAGGCAGGGGTAGTTCAACCGGTCGCAGGGGCCCGGTCTGGACAGGTGCAGGCCTTTCGAGTTGCAGGGCAAGCATCCGTGTAATTAGACCGGAAAAAGGACGATGATGCAAGAATGTGCCGGGGCCGAAGCTGCTGGACATTTGGCCCGGGCTCATTTAGGGTAAGATAAGGCTATCAGAAAAGGAGATACTATGCGGCGATTCGCCCTGTTTGCATTCAGTTCGGAGCCGGCGGTCTTTGCCCATGTGCTTCTCAATGCCCTCGACCTGAAGGAGCGGGGCAACGAGGTCAGGGTGATTGTTGAGGCCGACGCCACCAAGCAGGTCTCACTCCTGCGCAACGAGACCAAGCCCTTTGCCAATCTCTGGCGCAGGGCAAAAGAGGCCGGGCTGATTGACTGCGTCTGCCAGGCATGTGCCCAGAAGAACACGGTGGTGCCGGCGGTGAAGGAGCAGGGGCTTGCGCTCTGCGGCGAAATGAACGGCCATCCCAGCATCGGCCGCTACCTGGAGCAGGGCTACGAGGTCATGGTATTCTAGATGAATGAGAGTCCGTTTGATGCCCTGGCCGAGAAGTACGACGCCTGGTACGACACCAAGGGTAGGCTGGCATTCGAGATTGAGCTGGCGGCCTTGTGGCCCCTCTTGCCTGAGTTGCCCAAGCCTTGGCTTGAGGTCGGAGTTGGAACCGGCCGGTTCGCGGAGCGACTGGGCATCCCTTTGGGCATTGACCCATCGGTAGGGCTATTAGCGAAGGCGCGGCAAAGGGGAATCTCGGTCATCCACGGCACGGGCGAGGAGCTGCCCTTTTCCGATTCCAGCTTCGGAACGGTCTTCCTCCTTACCACCTGGGAGTTTCTCAAGCGGCCGCTGGTTGTGCTCAGGGAGATTCACCGGGTCCTGAGAACGGGCGGCAGGCTTGTCAATGCCTATCTTGACCGAGAGGGTTCGTGGGCAAAGAGCTATATCGAGAAGGGAGAGGCGGGCCATCCCCTTTTCCGTCATGCCCGGTTTGACAGCTACGAGCAGGTTGTCTATCTCACCGAGCAGGCAGGGTTTCGTGTGACAAAGAGCCTTTCCACCCTGTTCCAGGGGCCGGGAGAGACAACCCAGCCTGAGGAGCCGAGGCCGGGCTATCACAAGGGTGCGAGCTTTGTTGTGGTTGTTGCCGAGCGGCAGGAGCCGGGCCCAGGGGCAGGGGAGACGGCAGCGGGGGGGCACGCCCCGGGCAGGGGGCAGGTGATTAGCTAACCCATTAGAGAATCAGGACTTAGATGCTAAGGGCTCGCCACTCCCTAAAACCTTTCACTGGCCCGGCTCCAGAGCTTGCGCAGTGCTGCCTCATGCTCATCCGGAGTTGCCGAGAAGATGTGGCTGCCGTCGCCTCTGGAGACAAAGAAGAGGTAGTTGTGCCGGGCAGGCTGGAGCGCAGCCTCCAGTGAGGCACGACCTGGAGAGCAGATTGGGCCGGGCGGCAGGCCGGGATGAAGATAGGTGTTATAAGGTGACGGGGTCTTCAGGTCCTGATAACTCAGCCGCTCCTTGTGCTCGGGCAGTAGGAACTCAACGGTGGCGCAGGACTGAAGGGGCAGGTGGCGCCTGAGCCGGTTCATGAAGACACCGGCGATGATGGGCCGCTCAGCGGCTACCTGAGCCTCCTTCTCAACAATTGAGGCGAGGATAACCGCCTCTCCAGGCTCAAGCACTGCACCTCGGGCATCCAGTTCTCCAAAGACCCTCCAGAACTGGCTGACGAGGCGCGTGACCACCTCAGCCGGTTGGGTTCCGGTCCGGAACTCGTAGGTCTCGGGAAAGAGGAAGCCCTCGGCTGAGGAGAAGGGAACGCCGAGCCCCTGGAGGAGTGCCGTGTCGGAGCAGGCAGCCAGAAACTCTGTGCTGTCACAGATGCCATGGGCCGAAAGGATTGAGGCGGTCTGTTGGATTGTCAGTCCTTCGGGAATGGTGACCATGAGATAGGCCGGACCCGTTCGAGTAAGCGCTGCGAGAACCGCCTTTTCCGGCGAGTTTCTGGGAAACCGGTAACGGCCCGGATGGATGGCGAGTCGCTGGGAGCGCCAGAGTCGATAGCGGAACTCAAGCGGGTTGTCAATTACCGACCGGTCGGCAAGGGTCTGGGCAATTTGGCGGACCGACATACCCGGTTCGATTTCCACAGTGACCTTTGGCGCTTTGGGGTCGAGGGCCGGTCGCTCGTCGCAGCAGAAAAAAAGAAGCATCACGGCCAATAGAGAGCTGAGAGGCAAGAGCCTATTGCTCATTTCTGCTGCTGAGGTAGCTCTCAAGGATGATGGTGGCGGCGATGCGGTCGAGGGGCGAGTCTCGGCGCCTGAAGGGCTTGCCGCAGACCTCGGCATAGGTCATCCGGGCCTGGACCGTGGAGCTCCGCTCAGAATGGTAACAGACCGGCAGTCCGGTTGCCTGGTGCAAGAGCCGGCCAAAGGCCGTCACCTCTCTGGACCGGGCCGATGGGTTGCCGCTCTTGCCGATGGGAAGGCCGAGGAGGATAGTGTCCACATCGTGCCGGGCGATGAGTTGCTTC
>JBDRUJ010000155.1:0-1148 GCA_039801285.1 Caldifarciminota bacterium | reverse complement strand
TGCAGAGACTCTGGGCGATGGTCTTGGTCTCATCAGAAAGGGCAACACCGGTCCGCCGTTCACCATAGTCAAGGCAGAGGATTCGACCCATAGCTGAAAGTGTATAAAAGCCACTGCCCAATGTCCAGTGGCTTCAGCAAACCTGCCTCGCAATGACAATGAAGCCGCTCCTTCCCCTTGTCACTGCGAGGCCCGCAGGGCCGTGGCAGTCTGTGACGGTCTCGCTCCGCTCGCCCGATGGATTGCCACGTCGCTTCGCTCCTCGCAATGACAAAGGAGACTGGCGCACCATTCCCTTCATTCCCGCGGAGGCGGGAATCTATTGCTTGCAATGATGCCGGTTACCGATATAGTTGGATGATGGCCGACCTCCTCCTGAAAAACTCCTCCCAGCTCCTGACCATGACCGGCGCGGGGCTGGGGATTGTTGAGAACGGTTCGGTGTGGGTGGAGGGTGGCAGAATCGTCGAGGTGAGAGGCGGTTCCAAGGCCGGGAGGGTGATTGACTGCCGGGGTTGCGTGGTTCTGCCTGGTTTCGTTGACCCGCATACTCATCTGGTGTTTGGCGGCTGGCGGGCCGAGGAGTTTGAGGAGCGGCTAGCGGGGAAGAGCTATCAGGAGATTGCCGAGGCTGGGGGCGGGATTCTTTCCACGGTCCGAGCCACCCGGCAGGCCTCGGAGGAGGAGCTCTACCGGCTGGCGCGGGAGCGGCTGAAGGAGATGGTTTCTTGGGGGACGACAACGGTTGAGGTGAAGTCGGGTTATGGTCTGGATACCGAGAATGAGCTGAAGATGTTACGGGTGGCAGGAAGGCTGGGAGAGAGCGGGCTGGCAACGGTCGTGCCGACATTTCTCGGGGCGCACGCGGTGCCGAAGGGGATGAAAAGGGAGGCGTTTGTCCGAGAGGTGATTGATGAGATGCTGCCGGCGGTTGCTCGGCAGGGGATTGCTAGATTCTGTGATGTCTTCTGTGAGAACATTGCCTTTACTCCCGAAGATTCAGTGCAGATTCTTGAGGCGGGCAAGGGGCATGGCCTTTTGCCGACGGTTCATGCCGATGAGCTCGGGTCGTCGGCCGGGGCCGAGGTGGCGGCCAGGGTTGGGGCGTTATCGGCGAGCCACCTGTTGCAGCCCTCGGATTCCGGACT
>JBDRUJ010000154.1:0-3765 GCA_039801285.1 Caldifarciminota bacterium | reverse complement strand
GACCTTTCTGCCGGTTGCATCAACTGCCGAGATGCGGACATGCCCGGAAACCGGGAGAGAATAGCGGATGGTGACGGTGCTGGTAAATGGATTGGGGAGGAGTTGGAGGGTGGGGCGAGGGGTAGTTTTCAATGGGCTGGTTGCTTCGCTCAGGCCGACATTGGCATCAAACCAGGTCTGACAGCTCTGGCAGGCGGTGATGTAGGAGATTGAATCGGGTGTGGCAATGAAGGCGAAGGCGACGCGCTGCCTTCCACCATCGGGCGGCAGGTCAAACGGGCCGGTTGAGACCGAGACCGACCAGTTGTAGGGCCGGTCGCTTCTTGGAGAGCCGAGCGTTCCCTGTAGTGCCCGAAACTTCATATCCTCGGAAAGACCGGAGTCGGGATAGAGATAGCGGCCGTGGTCAATGGAGGTGAGATGGGCACCGACATGGGGATAGAGGAGTTTTATACCGCAGAAGCGGGGAGTCGGGTTGATGTTGCGCATGAAGGCCGTGGCAAGTTCATGCAAGGTGTAGGCCATGTCGTGGAGCCGGTCCGAGGCCAGGACATCGAAGTCGGCAAGAATGCCGGCATAGAGCCCGTTGACCGGCTCACTGGAGAAGTTCCAGATGTCATAGACCAGAATGATGAAGTTGTCATAGCCGGTGCGGCCAATGCCGAGCGCCCGCTCTTCGACAGTCAGACCTTTGGCCTGAGGATGGCCGGCATCGCTGAAGCGTGCCGAAAGGAGTTCATCGGTGTTCCAGATTGGGCTTCTTGCCCGGATGCTGTCAACCAGTTGCCAGTCCCGGTCAAGGCCGTTGGTGTTGTAGAACCGGTCAACGAGATAGCTGGCCGAGTTGCCCAGGGCGAGGCTGGCGATGTTCAGGCAGGTTGTGTCGGACTTGGGATAGCGGAATCCCCGGCCCTGGCGCGAGGCCTCGTTGTCGAAGCCGATTGCACCACGGGCGGTGATGGTGAGAGCCACAAGACCGGTGTCAATCTCGGCGCAGACCCGGCCCGGATAACCGAGCTGGATTGAAAAGAGCAACTGCCAGTCGCCTTGGTCGGCATGGACAGTTGCGAGGATTTCGGGATTGGAGCCGGGGAGCGCCGCGGGACTGGCGGTGATGGTAAGGTCATTGGTTCGGGCCGAGTCGCCCGAGGCGATGGTCCCAAAAAAGGCTTGGGAGTCGGAGACGGCGATTGCCTGGGTGAGGGGATGGAGCGTAACTGTGGCATTGGTGGCATTGGCAGTGCCGGAGTTTCTCACCACCAGGGTGAGCTGGCAGGTCTCGCCCGGTTCAAGGAGGCCGTTGGGGTTAGCCTGGCCCGTGTCGTCAATATGATGCCGTTGGTAGGCAATCAAGGGTTCGGGCACACCCTGAATTACAGTCACAGTCTCGACAGCGGGCAGGAGGTTGTGGCCGGTAGCAGTGAGAAGCAGGGTTCCGGTCGTGACTGGATGGACTCTTAGTTGCACCTGGCCTGAGCTGTTGGTGCGACCGGTTGCAAGGACTTCGCAATCCTTATAGGCGCAGACCAGAGCGTTTTCGATTGGGGAGCTACCCTGACGGAGAGTGAGATTGAGGTTCTGGCTGCCGGTGGCGATGGTGTCCGGGCAGAAGAGGGTGAACTGCTGGGCCGGTTCGGTCCAGATGTCGAGGGTCGGGTCACCGAGGAGGTTGAACTCGACGAAGCACCAGCGCCAGATTTCATCCCACTGGGCATAGCCAACATATTCTTCGCGGGAGCGGTCGTGGCATGGGCCAATCACGAATTGGTCGTGGTTGAAGAGGAAGTCGTAGAAACGGACGCAGAGCTTTTCCGAAGGGCCCATATAGGGTGGTGTTCCCCAGCCGTACCTTGAGTTCATAATGACCGCGATTGAACCGCCATCAACACAGTTGAGCGAGACCTCGGCCAGGCAGTCTTCGGCCTCGAAGTTGCCGGGATTGCATGCCAGAGATGTCATGATAGTGAAGCGACGGTCGTTGTGCTGGTTGTGGGCATAGCCCGAGGTGTAGATTGGTGTGCCGTTCTGGTCATAGACACCACTTTCGTTGCCATGGCCGGCCGGGTCAAAGATTGCGAAGCCGTGGTCAAAGGAGTCGGCAACTATCCGGGCGCTGGCTGGATTTTCCAGTTTCCGGTCGGTCCAGCCTGAAGGGGTCAGATTGGCGATGGAGTCGTTGACGATTCTGCCGTGGTAGTTCAGCTCGCGCCAGAGCCAGCCGGAAGGGAGAAGTGAGCGCTTGATGTAGTCCGGGGCCGGATTGGCCTCATAAGTCCGGAGTTTGGCGAGGAAGTTCTGGACCTGGCTTGGGTTGTCAACTGATATCCGGCCGACAAAGATATCGGCATAGAGGTCAACCTCATCGCCCATCTCGCCAAAAAGGTTGTTCTGATTGGAGTCCCAGGTATAGTCAAGGTCGCCATAATATAGGTCGGTGGGAATGTCCCAGGGCTCGGGTATCTCAAGCCGGATGCGCCGGGAAGGGACCTGAAGGTTGTCACCGGCAAGGAGGACGTAGGTGAGGCCCCGATGGTGGAAATAGTCTATAATGAGATTTCTGGTCTTCTCCTGGAGGTCCCGGCCCGGGTAGTTCCGGTCAATCCAATCGGTGGTACGGAGCTCGGTTTTCAGACCGCGCATCGTCCGGTATTCAAGATAGGGTCCAAGCTCAGGGGCAAGCTCAGGGCTGGTAATGACGAGCAGGTCAATCTGAGGCTGCTCTGGCTCGCCGACAGGCGGGGCGAACCGGACAAGGTCTTTCTGGTTGGCAACAAGGCCTTGGAGGCTGGCAATAAGCCGGTCGCGCTGATTCGGCGAGAGACGAGTCGGTTGCTGCCCGGCATCATCAAACTGAACCGTTATGGTGAGCCGGGTGTGGAGGATGAGCCGGTGCTCGGACGGCAGGAACTGGAGGGGGGAGATGGTGACGGCAACAAGCTGGAATCCGCCGGCATTGCCGGTTCGGAAGCGAATCAAGGGACGGGCAGGGAATGGTTGAGAGCCAGAATATATTTGCGGGTCTGGTCCGACAAACTGGCCCGGCTCCTGAGATGAGATTCTGCGGGCCGGTTGCGATGGCAGAATAGTGAATGAACCGGGAAGCTCCATCGTTTCAACCGGTTCGACATCAACACCAGTCAACCGGGCTTCGGCCGGAATGGCCAGCGTCACGGTGAAGAGCGGCAGGCAGGGCTTGCCCGGGTCAGGGACGACAGTGCCCCGTGGCAGGTCAACCATATCATAACCATTGAACCGGCTGAACCGGAGTTCATCCGGCAAGAAACTGATAGTATGCTTCAACACGCCGGCAAACAGGACACACGGAAAGAGAACAGCCAAGGCAATAAATCTCTTCAAGTTTCCTCCTGAGGGATTTGTTGAGCTCATAAACAATTCTAAGAGAAGTCGGGAATGATGCAAGAGCGACAGAGAAGGGGAGTTGCCTTGGCGCCAGGCCGGTGGAAGTGATTTGACATTCAACAGTTTTCGGCTAGAACTATTGCCACAATGATTTCTGGAATCGTCAGCTCCATGAGGCCGAGGCAGTGGGTGAAGAACCTTCTGGTCTTTGCCGGTCTGGTCTTTGCCCAGAAGTTCACCGACCCTGTTGAGATATTGCGGACTGTTGCTGCTTTTGCCGCCTTCTGCCTTGTTTCGGGTGCGGTCTATATCATCAATGACCTGGTTGACAGAGAGAGCGACCGGCTGCATCCCAAGAAGCGGCTGCGACCGATTGCCTCGGGTCGATTGGGAACCGGGCCGGCA
>JBDRUJ010000153.1:0-3803 GCA_039801285.1 Caldifarciminota bacterium | reverse complement strand
CCACTTTGAAATCCGCAAAGACGGGCAACCTCAGGACCCGCTTTCCTGGCTAGCTCAGTAATGTCATTTGATAATCTGATTGGTCAACCCCGTGTTACCCGGATGCTAAGCTCACTGGTTAACTCTGGCCGCTATCCATCACTGCTCTTTACCGGCCAGCCCGGTGTCGGCAAACGAACCGCTGCACTCTATTTGGCACAAGCCGCCAATTGTGTGCAGACAGCCAATCCACCTTGTGGTTTATGCCGTTCCTGCCGCACTATTGCTGTACTGCAGCATCCTGACATAAAGCTGTTGACTCCGCTAAGACTTCCTCATTCAGATACCGAACCTGCCGAATTGGTGCGGATCCTCATTGAACTACTGCCAGAATACGCACTTGCCAAAACTCAACCCCAACCGGACCCGAAGCACACTATCGGTATTGACCTGATTCGCTGGCTACGTTCCGAAATCGCCCGGCCTCCGATTTTGGCGCAGCATCGCTTCTTTCTGATTCTCCATGCCCATCGCATGACTCGTGAAGCTACTAACGCCTTATTGAAGATGCTTGAAGAACCTTACCCTAAAACCTGCTTTTTACTTACTACCGACAGACCCGGAGAACTTTTGCAAACGGTCCGTTCCCGCTGTCAGACGATTCGGTTTGCAAATATCCCCGAAGCCCAAATCCGTGAGTGGCTTTCCCAGAACACCACCGCAGACAGTCCAATGGTCGCGTTGGCAGCTGCGGTTGCTGATGGTTCGTTGGGAAGGGCCCTCCGGTTTCTTGAAGCAACCGATGAACTGTTCAATTCCCGTGCCGCCCAATATTTTGCTACAACAGAATTCAACACCCGTATCATGTTGAAAACTATGTCCGAGCTTATGGGCGATAAAAGCAGGGTTACAGCAGTAACACAAACTCTTTTCCTTCTCTATAACATGGCTTTGCGCGAGAAATTCAATCTTTCACTTCCTGAGAATCCTTACCGGGCGGCGGCGAAGATAAAATCCAGCTCTTTGTCCCTACGCCAACTCCATCAGATTGTAGACTATCTCCGCTTACGACTCGACGATTCCCAACTTCCTATTTATACCCCTCTCGCACTCTATACTCTGCTCTCGGCTCTTCACCATTCCTTCCTTAACTACCGCTAATCCTTGATCCTTTTTGTCATTGAATCAACCTTAAACCGATTAGTCATGGTATCATCCATCTCGGTTCCAATTGCGACTAATTCCTTGAGTGCCGCGAAGCGTTTCGGGCCGATACCGGAAATGCACCGCAACTCGGCTACTCTCCGAAAACCACGATGCTGTTCGCGATACTGAATGATACGGGTTGCAATCACCGGACCGATTCCGGGAAGCGCTTCAAGCTGATACCGCGTTGCCCGATTGAGATCTACCTTTCGGTAAGGCGAGCTTTCTGCACTAAACGTCCCTTGAATAACAAGCTGCATCCTTTCCGCTTGCCGACAGAATTTTGCCCGCTTTAGCAAGGAAATCCCGGCTCCCAACAGAAACATGACAGTCAGTGTGAGCAGGACAGTCTTTTCGCGTGAATTCATCAGAACTTAAACAGCACCCAGAGGTCAATATCGGTCCGAATGTTAGCTTGTGTGGTGATACCATTGGCAGTAACACTGTATCCCGTGTTAAACCCGGCCTCGATACTGCGAGAAAACCGGTAAGAGGCCGCCAGATTAGTTGACCGGAGGTAGTCCAACTGAAGCGTATCCCTTTCAGTCGGCACACCAGCAATCCATGAGGTAGCGGTTCGGAAAGTCTTTTGATAGCGAAACTGCCAAGTCAGACTCAGGTCAGATGAAAACCGGACTTTTGTGAGGAAGGGAAATTTTATGCCCTTGGGAGCGGAAAAGGTATAGGACAAAGAACCATTTACACCTTCACCACGAGCATCAATGATACTGCGCTTCTGTCCATCTTCACTCTGGAATCTGGTTTCAGTAGTGGTTGAGTAATTCACTGATAGATTAGTTGTCAGCCGTCTCTTCCAAGATGTCTGCCAGGAGACTAGGGGATTGAGTTCCTTTGTTGAAGTTCGGTTGCGGCCAAACAATCCTAAAGTCTCATGCCCGTTGCTGGTGGACAACAATAACCCACTGAGCTCATCCCTTCCCCGAAATGTCGTTGAAAGCCTAGAGTCGGTGGCCAAGGCCGGAAACAATGTGTGAACCTTCCCTAGGGATAAATCTAGTTCCGGCCATGTGAGTCGTCGGTCAAAGGTCGCAGTGAGCATTTCATGGTCTTTCACTTGGGACCAGTCATACCCTAGACGGGCGGTTAACTCCTTTATTCGCAAACCCGATGATACTCTCAGTGTGTTGTTGAGCTGACGGCCGCGACTTGTCGGCAGTCTCAGGGTATCTGAAGTCAAGGTATCGGTGAGCCCAAGCCGGTAGTTCCAAGGCACCTTGCCAACCACCCCGTAGTAGTCACTACTGCGTGAAGTGCTCCATGCCACGTCTAGTGGCTGGATGATGGTGGAAAGAAGAGCTAGCGAGCGCCTAAACTCAGGGCCGGGACGTCGCACCGAATCCGAGCCTGTCACTTTGGGTGCCAGCTTATCAAGCAGCTCAGGCAAATCGAATGATGCGTTTAACGTCAGTTCACCGGAGTTGCTAATGTTACTGTAGTCAGCATAGGCAGCCGTATCAAGCTTTGGTCGGTAACTAGAGAAACTTGCGTCAAAATCAATTGAAGGGGATAGAACATCACCGATATCCATATCGTAGGAGACGTTGAAGTCCTCGTTTCTTCCTGATTCAGTTCCGACCTTTAAAAACCAAAGACTGTCAGGATGAGCAACTCGCAAGTCACGTTCCGTTTCGACTCCGTAGTCAAAACTGAGGTCTTCAATCGGGGAGAACTCCGCAGTGAAATCGGTGCTGAGGTCATTGCTCCGCGTAGTATAAAAGCGCATGGTATCGGTAAAGGTAGAGCGTGAGCCACGTAAGTCGAGTCTGCGGGATTCTGTAAGACCAAACCTGATATTGCGGGGTAAAGGATAAAGCTCGTTTTCTCTCGGCAGACGAATCTTGGACTCGGGATTGATTGAGTAGTTCCACCGCACGATGTCAGAAATCGAAGAGTCTTGAGTAAGTGGTGTCTGGTTACCGGCACGGCGTCGTCGCCAGGATAAATCCATTGCTTCAGCGGTATAGTTCAACAGGCGGTTACCGCTTTTCTGTTTGCGTATGTTATCGAGTGATATATCTTCACTGTACCCAGTTTGAATATTTCTATTCGTCTGTTCTTGGGAAACGCGCAGGTCGGGGTAGAGCGGTGCGAATTTAGGGATGACTTGGTTTTGTGACCGCGAATAGGTAATCGGCAGTGAAATACCCCAGCTGTGGGGCAGGAGTCTATCAAGGTTGGCGTGGGCGGTTATTCCTAGGTCGGTGCGAAAGCCGCCCGTCTGTACACCACGGCCCTCACTGAACCTGCGGAAGTTTGGATCCAAGTAGGAAAAATTCAACCCGATGCTGGCGATATCGGATATGTTTACACCGGTTCGGGCCTGAAATCCGTAGCCCGGTTCCTTATGGGGCCGAGAAAGCCGGATGTCGTCAAACCATATTCCACCGCTTACTACGGTGACGCCGGTGTTCTCAATCCCAAGCGCCATATAACGCACATTGGCCAAGGAAGGGTTGCCAACAATTGAAAAGTTCCCGCGGGACCAAAGTCCGGTTCCGTAACCGGCTGAGTCACGCTGCACTTTGAGCACTGGGAATGAATCAAGGTCAATTACAAACTCAAACCATTGTCCATCACGGCCCGGCACTAAGGAGCCT
>JBDRUJ010000152.1:0-3807 GCA_039801285.1 Caldifarciminota bacterium | reverse complement strand
CGCTGAAGGCATCTAAGCGGGAAGCCCAGCCCAAGATTAGGTCTCCCGCGTGGCGCTCCGCAAGGAGTGTCACCCTAAAGGCCCCTGGCAGACTACCAGGTGATAGGCCACAGGTGTAAGCGCAGCAATGCGTTCAGCCGAGTGGTACTAATCGGCCGTGCGGCTTGAGCGTCTGTCTGCTTCTTCTCCTTTAGCATTGAGGATATTCCCGGCGGTGATACCGGAGGGGCCACACCTCTTCCCATTCCGAACAGAGTCGTTAAGCCCTCCAGGGCCGATGGTACTGTGCTGGTAACGGCATGGGAGAGTAGGTCGCTGCCGGGGTTTTCCTTACCTTGACAACTTGAGATGATTCAATACCCTCATTATTTGTGACGGTTGTGATTGTCGGCCGGCCCAATACCGGCAAGTCAACACTGTTCAACCGCTTGGTGGGCGGCCGAATAGCTATCACCCTAAGAGAACCTGGTGTTACCCGGGACCGGTTGGTGCGAGAGGCGAGCTGGCGGGGCCGCCGGTTTGCGGTTATTGATACCGGCGGACTAGTCCCTGATTCTGATTTGGAACTGGAGCAAGAGATTGCCCGCCAGGTGGCAATTGCTCTAGGCAAGGCTGATGTTGTGGTTATGGTTGTTGACGGCACCACCGGGCTCCTGCCCCTTGACGAGGAGATTGCCGCCCGACTCCGCCAAGATGGCAGGGGTTTTCTTCTTGCGGTCAACAAGTGCGACCGGAAGCGGTCCTATGATGTGGCCGAATTCTACAAGCTCGGGGCTGACCAGGTCTTCCCAATCTCGGCCGAAAAAGGCACAGGTTGCGATGAGCTGTTGGATGAAATCATCGCCCGCATGCCGGTAGGTTCTTCGGACAGCTCCGTCTCTGAATCCCTCCCCTGCCTCGCAATCTTGGGCCGCCCCAATGTTGGTAAATCAACCTTCCTGAACCAGCTGCTCGGTGAGGAGCGGGCAATTGTCCTGCCTGCGCCCGGAACCACCCGCGATGCTGTAGAAGAACGGTTTCAGTTTGAAGGCCGTTATTTTTCCATCGTTGATACCGCGGGACTCAGGCGCCGGTCCCGGGTCAAGGAGCCGGTGGAGTTCTACTCGGTCAGCCGGGCACTTGACGTGATTGACCGCTGCGATGTCGCCCTAGTCATGGTCGATGCGACTGAAGGACCAACCGCCCAAGACCAGCGACTTCTCAGGCTGCTCGAGGAACGGGGCAAGGGGATGGTCGTGGTTGCCAACAAGCGCGACCTTGTCCCGAAGGAACTCCTGAAGGATGTTGAGCAATTCGTCACCCGACGGCTTCGGTTTGTCGGTTACGTGCCGGTGGTCTGGACTTCAGCGCTGAAGGGGGAAGGGGTTTTGGAGACGGTTCGTCAAGCCGCGGCAGTCTATGATTGTGGTGGGGTGAGACTCTCGGCCAAGGTTCTTCAGAGTGCGGTGCTGGAGCGGCTGAAGGCTGCCGGACTCAAGTTCCACCTCCGGGTTTTAGGGATTCGTCAAGTGGGTATCAGACCGCCGGTCTTCCGTCTCAGGTTGACCAGACCGGAGGAAGTGCCACAGGCCTATCAGCGGCAGGTGATGAACATCATCCGCGAGCATTTCCGCTTTGCCGGCAACCCGCTCAGACTTCTGATAACCAGATGAGTCCAGCGGGCTGCAAAAAGCGGAGGTTCTGGTTCGGAATTCTTTGTCTTGGGGTAATTCTTATCGCCGGCGGTATCGGTATTGCCTTATATCTTTTCGGCTCCCGCTCCCTGCCCCGGCACATAGCTGCCCTCGGGCCGAAACCGACCGGTGTCATGAACATCCTTATCATCGGCCGGGATGCCCGGGCACTGAATCCCTCCCAAGATTGCGGAACCAGCCGAATCCCTCGAGAAAAAGTTTCTCGCGCCGATATCATCGTCATCTGCCATATCAACTTTGACCTGAGTCGGGTGACGCTTGTGGCTATCCCGCGCGACCTGCTCGTCGAAGTGCCCGGCTCGACCCATGCCACCGCGAAGACCGATTTCCACAACTTGGAGAAAATCAATGCCGCGTTTGCCATCGGTGGGCCGAAGCTCCTGATGGCCACGATTGAAAAACTTCTAGGAATCAAGCTCCACCGGTTCATAATCTTCGATTTTGACTCCTTCCGGATGATATTCCGGGCACTGCGGCCGTTTATCGGTGCACTTGAGGTCTCCGGTGTCCTTCTTACCGACCCGGACCAGGCTCTGAAGTTCGCCCGCCGGCGGAACGGGCTGCCTTATGATGACCTTGACAGGTGCCGCAATGCCGTCGGGCTGATAAAAGCGATGGCGATTCGTGCTTGGCGCTTTGCCGGGACCAGGGTGGGCGATTGGCTCTTGGCCCGGGTGTTTTCAATCGTCGGCCCCGACACCGACCTTACTCAGGACGAGGTGAAGCGGCTGGCCGATGCCCTCTTGGGCACGCGGTTCAGCCCGAAAGAGATTGAGATGGCGGTGCTGGTGAGTGAAGGTCGGATGGTCTGGATGAACCGCTATGGGATGCGGCTCTCCTGCAATCTGCCCCATTTCGAGGAGATTGAGAAACAAGCTGATTATTATCTTCGGGACCGGTTGGATATCAGAACGTTGAGCTTCATGACCCAAGAAGCCTATCGCTGGCCCTGGTACTTAGCAACCGATTACGACTCCATCCCGCGCCCGGATACGACTTCCGCCTCTATGCTTCCAATTCCGGCAGAAGAGAGCGAGCCTTTCAGGACCCGGCTGTTGGAGCTCCGTCACCTCTATAAACAGCAGACCGAGCCCTCTTTAGCCCCAGACATCGATTGATGAACTCCGGTGCTACCCTGCCGTCATTACAGGCCGAGCTGTGACTTCATCTTATCCAGCATCCGCTGGCCGCCCCAGCGGCTGACGATTTCGTCGTCATAACGGTCGGCAGTGGTGGCAACAGCAAATATTGAGGCCTTCAGTTCCTCTCTGTCACAGGTAGAGCCGACAATCGTGTGTTCGAAGAAGACGTCACCATCCTCATCTATACAGAAGGCACCGAACCGCATCCGGTCATTCTGCTGGAGCAGGTACTTGAGGAAGTCAAATGTCAGCTCGGTGCCGGTCACAACCCAGGCACGGGTGGTGATTGTGGCGTCGTCATCGCCCCAGGGCATAACCGCCACCCGTGTTGCTGTTGAGCCCCAGATGACACCGAATATCGGCACGTCATCAAACGGCTTGACAAGCTCACCGAACAACTCTTTCAGCCATGGCGCAATCTTCTCATAGACACGCCGCTGGGCATCGGTTTTGAACTCCATCGCTATCTCCTTTCTTTGAGTTTCTCAACAACTAATTCATCGGCATGACATCGAATCATCAGCCGAACACCGGCAGGTTGGGCCGAGTCGGACAGCAGCTTCACCAACTTGGGCAACAATTGGGTCTCGACGATTTGCTCACAGTCGCCACCCGCCTTTGCCTGCCGCCTCTTAAGCCACTCGACAACGGAGTGGTCCCAGCAGAGCTCAACCCCTTGGGTGCGGAAACGTTCGGCGACACCGTTGAGCAGCTGCTCAAGGGCTGACGACATATCCTCCAAGTTCGGTGGTTCGGTGCACACCAAGTCAACCAAACCGGCAAACTCGGAGCCCACCGCCTCTTCGACCACCGTTCGAGTATCGACTTGGCTTTGCTTCGAACTGGGCGCGACGCCAAATCCGATGGACTTGGCAACAGCCGATTCCGGTGTCCGGCTTGTCAATAGGATGACCGCATCGCTCAGGTAAATCCGGCGGCTCCGGGCATCGGCGATGTGGCCGTCTCTGATG
>JBDRUJ010000151.1:0-3820 GCA_039801285.1 Caldifarciminota bacterium | reverse complement strand
TGGGGTCTGACGACGGTTATCTCTACGCCATCAAACCTGACGGGAAGCTCCGCTGGCGCTACCGGACCGAAGGTCCCATATACTCCTCGCCGGCCATCGGCTCTGACGGCACGGCCTATTTCGGGTCAAACGACGGCTACCTCTATGCGGTTCAGGGCTCTGCCCCGCTTGCCGACTCTCCCTGGCCCAAGTTCCGCCACGACAACCAGAACTCCGGCCGGACTGAGGGACCTAGGTAAAATTGAGATGGCACAATAATCTTTTGGAAAACGGCAATCAGTCGAAGAGTTCAGGGAAGACATAGCAGGAGGTGCAAAATGCCCGTCCGCCGTCGACAGAAAGCTCATCTGGCGCTGGCGCAAGCGGCTCAAAGATAGCGGCGGCCGGCTCTCGGCCCTTGTCCATTTCTCCACCCGTCCCCATCGGGTCCAGCGCTCAACTCTCCCGCCGGAGATTGTGGACTGGATTGAAAAGATGAGAGGGGACCATCCCCGCATCGGCAAGGAGAAGCTGAAGTCGCTCTTGGACCGCTACTGTGCCGCAAGGGGGCTTAAGGCCGTATCCGAGTCGACCATCAGCAATACCCTCAAGCGGCACAACTACTTCCATCAACCGCAAGGCCGAGTCTATCACGACCCGGAAAGCAAGTGGGCTGCAAAGCGGAATGCTGAAGGCGGAAGGCGGAATATTGAAAAAGACCTGATGTCGCAAATTTCCTTGACTTGAACAGATGCTTGACAGGCGAAGAAAAAGCGGGAAAGTGGAAGGCGGTGAACGAAGCCTGCGCCAAGCCCCACCGGCCTAAAGCCGGTTGGCTCGGAGCTCTGATTCGGGTCGGACTGGCCCTGGTCCTGATTGGGGTTCTAATCGTGCGGATTGATGCGCCGATGTCTTGGCAGCTTATCCGCTCCTGCCGGCCGTGGTTTGTCCTGCTCGGGTTCGGATTCTACCTTCTCCTTTTTTTCCTCTGCAACCTCCGCTGGCGGGTGCTCTTGCAATCGAGCGGTGAGAGATTCTCCGGCTGGTTTCTTTTCCGGGTCTATTTGGCATCGACTGCCCTTAATGCAGTTCTGCCCACGGCACTAGGTGGTGATGTTCTGCGGGTGGCTTGGACCGCCAAGGGCAGAGATGTAACCCGGATGGTTTCGGTCGTGCTGGTTGACCGGCTCCTGGGGCTGGTCGGACTTCTGCTGCTCTCTTCGCTGGCCTCGGTCTCGGTCTTTGTCACAAGAGGGCTGGGAGGGTTCGCTCTGGTAAGTGGCGCCGGCCTGACAATGACTTTTCTCTTATTACTCGGGATATTCTGGGAACCAGTCTACCGGCCTCTGGCCGCGCTGGTGCTCAGACTCCGACTCTTCGGAGTCGGTGCTAGGATTGTGAATGTGACTGAAGAGATGAGGAGTTTGCGAAAAAGGCCTGCCGTCCTCATTTCAACCTTTTTGCTCTCACTTGCTGTCTGGGTTGTCCACAGCCTAGTCTGGTTTGTCCTGGGTCAGGCAGTTGGTGCCGGAACCGGGATAACGGATTACTTTGTCTTCGTGCCTCTCGTGGCTCTGGCAACAATGATGCCGGTCTCGGTGGGTGGTGTCGGCGTGCGGGAAAATAGCTTCGTCTTTTTGATGACCCGGGTGGGAATGGCTCAGGCTCAGGCCGGAAGTATTGCCCTTCTCTTCCTTGGGACGACATATCTCTATGCCCTTATCGGCGCCGCAGTCCTTTTAGGATTGAGGCGGAGCGGCTAGCCGGTCCAGAAGCCGCGGCTCTCCCTGACCAGCCGCGCCTTGAGGGGCTGCCACCAGTCGGGGTGGTCGATAAACCAGCGAACGGTGCGGGCAAGGCCCTCTTCAAAAGGAATGACAGGCTGCCAGTTCAGCTCGCTCCGTATCTTTTTATTGTCAAGGGCGTAGCGGAAGTCGTGGCCGGGCCGGTCGGGAACGAACTCAATCAGCTCCTCCGGTTTGCCTAGGAGCTTCAGGACCAGTCGGGCAACCTCGATGTTCGGGCGCTGGTTTTCGCCGCCGATGTTATAGGCCTCGCCCGGCCGGCCCTCCTTTAGCACCAGCTCAATTGCCCGGCAGCAGTCCTCAACATGGAGCCAGTCCCGGACATTCAGCCCCCGGCCATAGACCGGAATCTTTTTGCCTTCGAGGATGTTCGTTATCATCAGGGGAATAAACTTCTCCGGGAACTGGAACGGGCCGTAGTTGTTTGAAGGCCGGACCACGCAGACCGGGAAGCGGTAAGTCTCGAAATAGGCATGGCAGAGCATGTCGGCCGCGGCCTTGGATGCGGCATAGGGTGAGCGTGGAGCCAGGGGTGTGTTTTCGGTGAAGAGGCCGGTTTCACCCAGCGAGCCGTAGACCTCATCGGTTGAGACATGGACAAAGCGCCCGACATCTGTCTGCCGCGCCGCATCCAAAAGAACCTGGGTTCCGACCACATTGGTTATGATAAAGGGTGCGGCTGCGGCGATTGAGCGGTCAACATGACTCTCAGCCGCAAAATGGACAACTGCCGAACAGCCCTTCAGTGCTGCAACGGCAGTCGCCGGTTCCTCAATGCGGCCGATGATGAGCCGGTAGCGGGAGTTTCCCTCCAGGTCGGCAAGGTTTGCCTGGTTACCGGCATAGGTGAGGGCATCAAGATTGACAACCTCATAATCGGGATGGCGGCCGAGGATGTAGCGGATGAAGTTGGAGCCGATAAAACCGCAGCCGCCTGTGACCAAGAGCCTCATGGAATTACAAATGGGGAGTCCGGTCTCTCCTCGTGGCGAATCTCGTCAACCGGCTCCTTCCGGTTCCAGCCGGCATAGAGCTTATTGGGATAGTTCAGGACCAGACCATCAACCGGGCCGATGTTCTTGTAGGCATGAACAACACCGGGCGGGACAATCAAAAGTCCGGGCTTGCTGGCACCGAGAACTACCGAAAGATGTCTGCCATTGGACGCCGACTCTGACCGGTTGTCCCAGAGAAAGACTTGGAAGTCGGAAGGACCGAGAAACCCGAAGTAGTCGGTCTGGAACCGGTGCTCGTGCGGCCCGCGCACGACTCCGGGACGGGTAACCGAAACATAAGCCATCACCGGCCGGGCCTCGGAAATCCCCAGAGCGCTGAGCCAGTCAAGCCGGAAGGTCTCAGCCAGCCAGCCCCGCGTGTCGGTGTGGAGCTGAACCAGTGCCAGAAAAACGCCCTTGATTGCCAGCTCCTGAAATGGAGCATTCATAGCTCAACCTCACTGGAGTCGGAGAGGAGTAGCCGCATCGGACCTTTCCGGTCGGTTCGGCCCGAGATTTTGACCTGGCGACCGATGAGGCTATCCTCCAGGCGGCTAACTTCCTCAATCCGGCTCTCCTCGAGAATCACCGAATGTTCCACTGCGGCGCGGCGAATCACACAGTTATCACCGATTGAGGTGTGTGGTCCGATAAAGGCATCCTCAATCACCGCATTGGCGCCAATCACCGTCGGGCCCCGCACCGTTGAGTTCCGTACCCTCGCCCCAGGGCCGACTGATACCCGGCCCATCACTTCTGACTTCTCAATCTCGCCCTTGAGCTCCCGCTGGCAGTAGGTGTCTAGGACAATATAGTTGGCGCTCAAAAGGTCATCCTTCTTACCGGTGTCCAGCCACCAGCCTTCAAGAACCCGTGCCTTGACCCGACCACCCGAATCCAGAAGCCCTTGAATCGCATCGGTAATCTCCAGCTCCCCCCGCCATGATGGGGTCAGAGCCTCAATTGCCTGATGGATTCTTGGCGAAAAGACATAGACCCCGACCAAAGCCAGATTTGACGGCGGCTCCTTCGGTTTCTCCA
>JBDRUJ010000150.1:0-3831 GCA_039801285.1 Caldifarciminota bacterium | reverse complement strand
CCGCCACTGGGTGGATATACGCAAACTCATGCAGGTGAACATCGGCCACCCTGCCGGCAGCGGATTCAAAGGAGCTGCCGACATCCTGGCCGAACTCGCCCGGCGCCGCAGTAAGGATGGTGAATCCCTTCGCGCCCCTGAAGCGCCGGTGAGCCGTGCGTCTGATGAAATTCAGCTCCGGAACATCGGCATCGGGGTCATCGCTGTCAAACTGGGCTTCGTGCCCAAACCGGAGTTCGCCCGGTCACTCGCCAGTGTCAAATCGGTTCAGCTCATTGAACCGACCGCCGCCACCCCCCCGGGTTACCTCCTGCACCTCAACTCTCTGCCCGGGATTGCCGTCGCGCTCTATGTCAATCCCGAGACCGGCCGGCCCGTGACCGATGTCGCGGCCTACCGGCGCTTCCTCAACCCCGGCGAGCTCTTCCGCAAGGCGCTGGCGGTTGAAGCCCTAATCGGGAATATAGACTACACACTGGCAAGGGGTAATATCAGCCGGTTCGCCCGGCACATTGCCGACAATCAGCAGGAGTTCACCCGAATCACCTGGGTTCTGCAGAAAGGAGCGAGCGATTAATGCCTCCCCGCTTCCGGCTCGACACCGTCCGCTCAATTGATATTGCCTTCAGCAAACTCAGCCCGCGCATCGGCTGCGGCCTTATGCTCGTCAGACTGCCGATACCAATAATAAACTCGCCCTCGTCAACTACTACCGCGACGCCCGATCCCTTGACCTCAAGGCAAGCGGCATCCTCCTCACCGGCTCAACGCCCCGGCTTGCGCCGGTCGGCTGGCAGAACCTTCACGACCTCCTCTCCGACCAGTTTCTCAAAGCCCACCCCGAAATCACCCGCATTGAAATCCTCGGAACCACTTCCGGCGTTCGGTGGCGGCCTCCCAGCCTCGGAATTGGTCTAACCCTCCTCAACATCAAGGAACTGCCTGAGATTCAGGAGACGGTGGCGGCAGCTTTGCGAGGTGAAGGTGGGACCGATATTCAGAATTGAAAGTTCCCTCCAGGCAGGGACAATCAACACGAAGCTCCTGAAGGCCCCTCATGACTGAAGAACTTCATGCCTTCCTGACCGGGAAGCTCTGGCTCCGGCTCAAAGATGATGTCAGAGACCTGCGGGTCTTCAGCAAACCCGACCTCATGGCTGCTGCCTACTTCCACATCCGGCGCCTCCTTCTGATTCTGCCCGGCTGGTCATGCCGGGTTTCAGCCCGGCTCGGTGCCGATGAGACCGACCTAGTTCTTTCCCATAATAACTCGGTCCGGGCCGTGCTTCTTCTGGAGTTTTTGGTGCGACAAAGGGAACCGGACTGCTTTCCGACGGAGAGACTGGAGGAGAGTATGACACGGCTGCGCCGGGTGGTGGGCGCAATAACCGGTGCGGGTCGGTGCCGGGGTTATCTTGTTGGGGTGTTCGATTCCCAGGAACCTTGGCTTTTCCCTGAGGAGGCCGAACCGGAGAAGCAGACCTGTTTCTGGCTGCCGGTGAACTGTCGTGACTTTCCGAACTATTCGGAGTGGCGCCAGAGCTGGGAGAGGGTGGCACGGCTGTGAATCAGAGATTTCCGGAACGGAATGGGGAGTGTGAGGTACGAAACCTGGTGGTGGAGCGATTGGCGGAGGCGGTTCGAATGCTGGAGGGGTGCCCCCAGTTCAGCCGGCTGATGCCCGAGGTGCGGGTGAACATGGTCTATGCCCTGCCCGATGCGCAGTCACCGGCCGATGTTGCCGGGGTTGAGGGCCGCATTACCGTTGTGGGCGGATTGCCCAAGGCATCGGGTCCGGTGCGGTTTGGTGCCTCTGACCATATGGCCCGGCTGATAATCGAGCTGCGGCGGCACGAGCTGGATATCAGGGCCGGCATCAACTTCCGGTGGACCGAACAGATACTGGCATTTGTCCAAAACTGGTGTAAAGAGCGTGACTGGTTCCTTGGCGTGATTGACCGAAGTCTTGAGCCCGGGGAGCTGGTTGGCAAGGACCGGGGTTCAATGGCTTGGAAGGTAGAACAGCTTGTCAGGGAGAGTGGTTGCCGGGTGCCGAGGGTTTTTTACGAATCACGGGGCTGGGGCAAGGAGCCGCTGTTTTTCATGGTTGGTGCCGACCCGGTTCCGCTGGCTGAAGATGTGATTGACATCAGCCAGAGATGGGATGCCGAGTGTAGTGGGCGGAGTGTTGAACGCTGAGCGCCGCTTCCGGCTGATGGCCGTCGGCCTTGTTGTTCTCGCAGGCTGGCTTCGGGCTGTGGAGCTGATGCCGGTTGAGGATGTTAAACCGGGGATGAGGGGTTTTGGAAAGTCGGTTTTTTTCGGCTCGGAGGTCGAGGAGTTTGGCGTTGAGGTGATCGACGTGATGCGCCAGGTATCGCCCCGGGGCGACTTGATTCTCTGCCGTCTTTCTGGTGCGGGACTGGAAAGCTCGGGCGTCGTCGCCGGGATGTCGGGCAGTCCGGTGTTCATTGATGGGAAGCTGGTTGGTGCGGTTGCCTATGCCTGGGGATTTGCCAAAGCTCCGATTGCCGGTGTTACCCCAATCGGTGAGATGACCCGTATCTGGACAGAGGAACGCCGCACGGGGCATCTTGGGCCAAGGTTTGGGGTCGATGGTTTGGGTCAAGGGGCTAGGGTAAAGGGGCTGGGGTCTATGTGCTTTTGTCCCGTTGCGGTGTCCGGGTTGAATCCGGCACTGGCCGAGGTCATTACCGAACCTTTCCGGGAGATCGGGCTGGTTCCGATTCCTGCGGGAAGAGCCGGTTCAGGAGGCGCTGATACCGCAGCGCTGGTTCCCGGAGGTGCGGTTGGAGTCGGTCTGGTGGAGGGGGATGTTCATTTTTCGGCAATCGGAACCATTACCCATCGCGAGGGGGATAAACTGCTGGCCTTTGGCCATCCGATGTTCCTAGCGGGCGATGTTCGGCTTCCGATGGTTGGCGGCCGAGTGCATGGAGTGGTGCCGAGTCTAGGTATCTCGTTCAAGCTCTTCTCGCCGACCCAGGAGCTTGGTGTTGTGACTCAGGACCGGCTGAGCGGCATCAGCGGCCTGATTGGGCCCAAGGCTCCAACGATTCCGGTCGCGGTCCGTCTGAAGTCACCCACCACTCAAGACACCTACCGCTTCCGGGTTGCCGATTTTGCGCCGTTGGTTCCGCTCTTGACGAGTGCCGCACTGGCCGATGTGGTCTATCAGACCGAGCCGGCTGCCAGCGAGATGACGGTTGCCTCCCGGCTCCGGCTGTTTCCGGCGGGCTGTTCCGAGAGTCCGGACAGTCCATTCGTAGAAATAGCCCATCGCTGGACCGGGTTGAACCCGGGGCAGTTTCTGTTTGAGCGAACCAGACAGGAACTGGAGGCGCTTTTCAACAATCAGTTCCAAACTCTAGAGATTGACAACATGGAGTTTGAGCTGGAGTTTACCAGCGGTCGGCAGATAAACTACCTGGTTGCTGCCCAGCCCGACAAAAGAGTGGTCATGCCCGGCGAGCGGGTGCGCCTCGTCCTGCAACTGGAGGAGTGGCGGGGCGGTCGTTTCGACACTACCGTCATTCTGACAATTCCTAAGAACACACCACCGGGCCGGCTGACGCTCCTGATTGGCCAGCGCGACTCAATCAGGCTCTTTGAGACATTACGGGCACCCGGCCTTTTTGAACCCGGCTCATTTGCTGAACTGGTCGACCAGCTCAAGAGAAGTGGCAGAGAGAATGAACTGGTCCTAGCTGGTTACACCCAAAAGCCCGGAGTCGTCATGAAGGGAAGAGAACTGCCAAACCTGCCCCCGTCCTTCCACCGGGTCCTTACCCGCGCCAAAGGGCAACCGCT
>JBDRUJ010000149.1:0-3872 GCA_039801285.1 Caldifarciminota bacterium | reverse complement strand
CGTTGGCTGAGGCGCAGCGTTTGGGCGCGCTGGCCTTCTTCGGCGAACAGTACGGCGAGCGGGTGACGGTGGTTAAAATTGGCGACTTCTCGATGGAACTGTGTGGCGGCACCCATCTGCGGAACACCGGTGAAATCGGCCTTTTCCGGATTGAGGCCGAGACCGGAGTAGCCGCCGGCATCAGGAGGATTGAGGCGTTGGTCGGCAAGCGGGCATTGGAAAGGGCACGACAGGAGCGGACTATGCTTGAAGAAGTTCAGGCGATGTTGGGTGTGAGCCAAGACCTTTTGGCGAAGAAGGTTCGGAATCTCGTTGAGGAGATGAGGAGTCTGCAGGCCCGGGTGCGGCAGCTCGCCACCCAGCTCGCCCGGAGTGCCGCCGAGGAGCTCGCCGCTCAGGCCGAGGAGCTCTCCGGAATCCGAGTTGCCATTGGTCACTATCCCAGCTTCACCCCAGATGAGTTACGAATAATCGCCGACCGGCTCCGGGAACTTTGGCCCCAGGGTTATGCCGGACTCCTGACCGGTGCGGTCACTGAGGGTCGGTTGCGCTATGTCGTCTTTGTCAGCCCTGACCTGAAGGAACGGTTGCCCGCCAATGCACTGGCCAAGACCGTCGGTGCGGCTCTGTCTGGCGGTGGCGGCGGCCGGCCGGAGATTGCCGAAGGCGGTGGTGCTCTGGACCGGCTGGCAGCGGGTCGGGACGCGTTTCGGGCTGCGTTGAGCGCAATAGGAGGAACCGATGGACAAGGATGAAGAGTTGCTATCGAAGATTACCGATGGTGCCCGCCAGCTTGTTGACGAGGCGCTGCGCAAACAGCAAACGGACAAGCACCCGCAACTGGGGATTCATCACTGGCTTATGGCGCTGCTTGAACGGCACGGCCCGATGATTGATGAGCTGGTGGCTGATATCGACCGCTCCGAGCTCAAGAGCCAGTTGCGGGCAGCGCTGCAGGCTGGCGATACCGGTGCAACGCTTGCAGTCCCCAAAGTCCTCGAGGCCGCAAGTCACAGGGCACAGGCACGGGGTCAATTGCGGGCAACCGAACGAGACCTGGCTGCAGTGGTGCTGAAGGCTGCTGGCTACGTGCTCAAAGACACCGGGCCCGGCCAATCAGATTCCTCGAGAAGCGATGCCTCTTCTTCCACGGGTGTGGAAGCGGCCATCACCTGGGCACCAAGGGCGCGGCGGCCAACCCCGACTCTTGAACAGTTTGGCCGGGACCTGACCAGAGAGGCTCTTGAGGGCCGGCTGACTCCACTGGTAGGTCGGGATTCAGAGCTTGAGGTGATGATTGAAACCTTGTGCCGGCCCACCAAGCGTAATCCGGTTCTGGTCGGCCCAGCCGGGGTCGGCAAGACTGCAATTGTCGAAGGACTTGCGCAGCGGATTGTGACCGGTTCGGTCCCGGCGGCCCTGAAGGGAATGCGGATTCTGGCACTGCAGCCCTCAGTCGTTGTTGCTGGAGCGAGCGTTGTCGGTGAGCTGGAAAAGCGCATCCGGGCGATTCTCGCTGAGGCGAGCCAGGACGGCATCATCCTTTTCATTGATGAGGTCCATTCGATGGTCGGGGCTGGTGGTCGTGAGGGGAGTGGTGATGTCGCCAGCCTTGTGAAACCGGCACTGGCACGGGGTGATCTGGCATGTATCGCCGCAACAACCGATGACGAGTTCCGGCGCTATATCGAGCCCGACGAGGCGCTGGCCCGGCGCTTCCAGCCAATAAGAGTTCAGGAGCTGACTGAACAACAGACCTTAGCGGTGCTCAAAAGCATCCGAGATGAGCGGGCACGCAGGGAAAAGGTTTTGGTTCCGGACGAAGTCCTAGAGTGGCTGGTATCCTTCAGCAAGCAGTTTCTCCGTAACCGGTATTTTCCCGACAAGGCGGTTGACCTCTTGGAGCAGTGCATCGGTTATGGCCGGGCTCATGAGCTGACAGAGGTGACGAAGCAGCATGCCGAGGAGGTAGCGCAGCGGATGGTCGGAATGCCCGTCTCCCCGGAAGAAAGACTCAACACCCTCCGGGAAAATATCTTGGCCTGCAAACTGATGAGAGAGCCCGACATTTCGATGCTCTGCGACCGGCTGGCGGTGACCCTGCGCGGGCTGGACCTCAGACCGAGCCGGCCCAATGCGGTGGTTATCCTTGCGGGGAAAATGGCTGAGAAGGTCGAAGCCCTTGCCCGAACAATTGCTGAGGCGCTGTTTGGCGCACCCGAAAGAGTGGTTCAAATAGACTTCAGCCGGTTCCAGTCGCACTATGACCTTTCGATGCTGATTGGCGCCGCACCGGGACTAGTGGGCTATGATGCCCAGCTGCCGATTCACCGGATTGCAAACATGCCCTGGTGCGTTCTGCGCTGCGACAATATTGACCGCGGCCATCCCGGTGTCCGGACGGTCTTCATGCAGGCCATCAGAGACGGCCACATCGCCGATGCCCGGAGCCGCCGGATTTACCTGAGCGATACGGTCATCCTGTTGACAAGCCGGACGCTGGAACCGGCTGTTGCCAAGTCCATCGGATTTGGCGGCGCGCATAGTTCGAAGCAAAGCCAAGTCGATACTCGAACGGTGGTTGAAGAGGCGGTTGGCTCCGAGTTTGCCGGTTTGGTTGACCTGGTGTGCATCGAACCACCGAACTTGGAGGATATGCTGTCAGCCCTTGAGCAGCTGCTCAACGGTGTAGCCGAACGTTTCCGCACCCAAGGGGTTGAACTCTGCTGGGACCACTCCGTTGTCGAGTGGCTTCAGAGGCGGAAGGCAAAGGCGGGTGGCGACTGTGAACAAATCGTCGAGACTCAATTGTTGCCCAAGTTGGTGAAGCTGCTGTCCGATTCGGCCCAACCGGCCGGTGCTCAGCTGATGGTTCGGTGTCATGCCGATGAATTAGTTGTTGAGAAACTATTAAAAGAAAGGAGCTAGCATGGAGTTCAAAACCGATGCCCAGCGGCGCGTCTACGAAAAGATTGCGCCATGGCTGAGAGAGCTGTTTGGCGAGCTTGTCAAGCCGTTTGATGAGGTGCCGATATTCGGCATCATCTGGGGCTCAACAGCAACGCGGGTGGCGGTTATGCCGTGGGGCGATGACGACGCCACAATCACCACCCGGGCTTGGGTTGTTACTGGAACAGAGCTCACCCCAGAATTTCTCAAGTACCTTCTCCGGGAAAATGACCGGATGCGGTTTGGTGCCTTCTGTATAGATGGGGATGGTGACGTCTTCTTCGAACACACGATTGTCGGCTCTACCTGTGATAAAGAAGAGCTGAAGGCTTCGATTTTTGCTGTTGCCACCACTGCTGACCGTTACGACGACGAAATCGTCAGCCGTTTTGGCGGTCAACGGATGCTGGACAAGATGAAGTCGCAACTCGGCCTGTAGCGGCCGGGTGTAGTGCGTCACCCAGAGTCGGGGGCTAAGACAGGGCCGGTCTGCTGCTGATAGACGTGGCGCAGCTCCAACAGGCGGGTTCTGATGCGCTCACTGTCTAATGCCGGGATTTGGGGTATAGTAGCAGAAGTTGTATCCGGATGCGGGATGGAGTCGTAATCGGTTGCTAAGTACCAGGGCCAGCGATAAGGCTGCTGGGTCATGAAGCTCAACGCTCTGATATCCAGCCGGTCTCGAAGATAATAATCAGCTTGTTTCTCAATCTCCTCGAAATGGGGCAGATTGCAGGAGAGCCGCATCGCATAGCGGTTCATCCAGACCATCCGACCTTCGCTTACCAGCACCGCCATCTCGATATCTTTCGGGTTGAACCTGCTGCCCAAGAGGGCATCGGCCAGCCGCTTCACCTCGTCCTGAGTAAGGTCGGTGTCGGTGCCGACGATTGAAAACACCCGGGCCAAGAGCCAATCGCCCA
>JBDRUJ010000148.1:0-3873 GCA_039801285.1 Caldifarciminota bacterium | reverse complement strand
AGCTGGTCGAGTTATTCCGCCTCGTCGCTTCGGCCCGGCTGGTTGCCTTCGCCCTGGCATCAATTACCGTTCCCGCTTTTATCTCCGCCGTATCCTACACTGTCCTGATATTTCTTGTCCAGCAGGTCCTGAGGCTCGGCACGGCCGGCGTCGGCATATTTGCCGGAATCCTCGCCGTCGGCATGATTGGTGGCGCTGGTCTGATGGGGCTCGTGCCCCAAAACATTGACCGTGCCAGAACGGTCATCGCCATTATTCTGCTCTACGGAACATTATTTCTTATCGGCCGCTGGCTCATCACCCTCTGGTTCATGGTGCTGGTTGCCCTTGTAGCCGGGGTGGCCTTTTCCTGGCTCAACATCATCCAGAGCACTCTGCTCCAGGAGGAGGTGCCGGCAGAAATCCGGGGTCGGATATTTTCCACCAGGGAATTCATAACCAATGCGGTATTCCTGATAAGCACTCTGTTCATCGGGACAGTCGGGGACCTCACATCGTGCAAGACTGCGCTGACGGTCATCGGAGCAATTCTGATTCTCCTGGGTATTGCCGGTTCGCTGTGGCTCAGGGGAATCAGAACCAGACCAGAGGGCTAGACCCGCAAGATAAGGTTGTCAATCAACCGGGTTCGGCCAAAGAAGACCGCAAGGGCGATCAGCACCTCACCCTTTATGCGTCTCACGGGCACAATCTCTCTGGTATCGGTAATCTCAATATAGTCAATTCTGGCTTTGGGCTGTGACTGAATCAGCCGACGCATGGCCTTTTTGACCCGAGCGGGATTCCGCTCTCCCGCCCGAATCAATTTCTTGGCAAGGACGAGAGCGCGGAAGAGCACTGGTGCCTCCTTCCGTTCCTCAGGGCTGAGATAGACATTCCGGGAACTCAGCGCGAGACCATCCGGTTCCCGTTTAGTCGGGACGACAACAAGCCGGATGTCAAAGTTCAGGTCTCGCACCATTCGCCTGATGATGAATGCCTGCTGAGCATCCTTCTGGCCGAAGAATGCCACATGGGGGTTTACGATATTGAAGAGCTTGGCCACAACAGTCGCTACCCCCCGAAAATGGCCGGGCCGCGATGCACCGCACAGATACCTCCCTAACCGCTCAACCTCGACGTAAGTTGCATAATCTTTCGGGTACATCTCATCTGCCGAAGGATAAAATATCACATCAGCGCCAACCTGCTTTAGGAGGTCCTTGTCCCGCTTGAAGTTCCGGGGATAACGGCCGAAGTCCTCTTTCGGGCCAAACTGGATAGGATTCACAAAAATTGATACCACCACATGGTCACATAAACTCCTTGCCCTGCGCACCAGCTCTAGATGTCCATCGTGCAATGCTCCCATCGTTGGAACAAATCCCAGCCTGCCCTCTTGCCGCAGGCCATTGGCAAGTCGCTGCATTGCCGAAATAGTTCTAACGACCTTCATCAATATGAAAGGTGTGCTCCTCTGAAGGAAACCGCCCCTGTCGGACATCCTCACAGAACTGTCGAACAGCCTGCGCAATCTCTTCCCAGAGATTGGCATAGCGTTTTACGAACTTGAATGGTGGGAGATTGGTAAGACCCAGCATGTCGTGGAGAACCAGCACTTGACCATCGCAGTCCGGTCCGGCACCGATGCCGATCGTCGGGATGTGCAATTTTTCAGTGACCCGCCGGGCAACCCCGGCCGGAATCTTCTCCAGAATTACCGAGAAGCAACCGGCCTGTTCCAAAGCACAGGCATCAGCCAAGAGTTGCTCCTGCTCCTCGGGTCGTCGCGCCTGGAGTCTTGTCCCGCCCAGCTTGTGAATTGCCTGGGGGGTCAGACCGAGATGGCCCATCACCGGGATACCCAAATCCACCAGCCGTTTCACGGTTTCGAGGACCGGGCCGGCTCCTTCCAGCTTTACCGCCTCGGCCCCGGCCTTGAGCAGTCGGCCGGCGTTCTCTACCGCGCTCTCAACCGAGACCTGATAGGAGAGGAAGGGCATATCAGCCACCACCAGTGCCCGCTGGACACCACTGGCAACCGCCCGGGTATGATAAAGCATCTCTTCCATCCCGATGGTCAGTGTTGTCGGTTTACCATAAACCACATTGGCAGCCGAATCGCCGACCAGAATCAAGTCAACACCGGCCTGGTCCAGAATCATCGCCGTCGGATAGTCATAAGCGGTCAGGCAGACAATCTTCTCCTGTTTCTGCTTCTTTCGAACCAGCCGGACCGTCGTGACCTTATCCTCAACCATCGGTTATCGCCCCTTGCTGCGTGGAGAATAGAACCGGCGGCCGGAAGTAGTGGATTCAATCGCCTTGAACAGCTCCTCAAACTCCTCCCGGTTGGCGACAAAGTCCATCTGGTCGGTGTTGACAATCAAAAGCGGCGCATCATCATAGTGGAGAAAGAAGGAGTTGAAGAGATTGGCGAGAGTCTCGAGGTATGCCGGTTCGATATTTCTCTCAAGCGGCCGGTCACGTTGTCGGATACGCGCCATGAGAACCTCGGTCCGGGCCTGAAGGTATATCACCAGCTGTGGTGTCGGAATCTCCGGGCGGACAAACTCATAGATGCGTTCGTACAATGCGAATTCATGCTCTGTTAGATTCATACTGGCGAATATCCGGTCCTTTTCAAAGAGGTAGTCACTCACCACCACTTCTGCAAACAGCTCGGCCTGGGCCAGCTCCCGGAGCTGCTTATGGCGAGCCAGAAGGAAAAAGACCTGGGTCTGGAAGGCATAGCTGCGGATGTCACTATAGAACTTCTCCAAAAACGGGTTTTCCTCTACAACCTCCTTGACCAATCGGCCATTCAGCCGCTTGGCCAGAAGTTCGGCCAGCGCACTCTTGCCCACACCAATCGGCCCTTCCACAGCGATGTATCTCATGCCCCACTCCAGCGATGAACATCCTGAACCCAGACCCGTTCCAACAGCTGCTCGACGGTCAACCCGAGCACCGGATGAAACACGTCTGGTGCCAGCTCGGCAAGAGGAACAAGCACAAAAGCCCGCTCGGTCATTCGTGGGTGGGGAATCACCAAATCGGGCCGGTCAATCACCTCATTACCATACAGAAGAATGTCAATATCAATCGTCCTCGGTCCGGCGCGGCGGACCGGGTCCCGGCCCAGCCCATGTTCAATCTCCCGTGTCCGCTTGAATACCTCCTCTGGCTCCAGGTCGGTAAGCAGCTCCACAACCCCGTTTAGAAAGTTCTCCCCGCCGGGCATGTCCACCGGTTCACTCTCGAACCATGAGGAACACCGCACCCGTCCCAACGTCGCCAACTCGTCAACCGCCCGTTCCAAGTTGTCGACCCGGTCTCCGAGATTGGAGCCGAGGCTTAGATACACTTCAACCACTGTCTAAAGAGTAGGAGAATCAAACCTTCTGTCAATTAGCGCTACGCGCTTTAGTGGTCAGTCCAGCCTGCGGACCTGTGAGGCCTTCTTGCCGCGCGGTGTCTCGCTTACCTCATATTCCACCCTCTGCCCCTGCTCCAGAACCCGGTAACCCTCGCCGACGATGTCGCCAAAATGAACAAACACATCACCGCTGCCGTCATCGGCCTCGATAAAGCCATAGCCCTTCTTGGCGTCAAACCATTTCACCTTACCGGTCAGCGCCATCGGTTCCCCTTTCTTATTACTTGACCGACTACTTATCCGAACATCGTCAGGTTTCCAATTTAGGCAAACTTCGGATTTTGTCAAGCGAATTGGCTTCAGTTGTTGCGAACCGCTTACCGCCTGATTTACAGGTCTTTTCTCCGTGCCCGCCAGCACTTGATGACCCGTTCGACATCCAGGTCCCGGGGACCTTCAGTCCACCACTTGGCAAACTCCACATCGCCCGACTGCGGCTTCGGGTCCGGACAGTC
>JBDRUJ010000147.1:326-3882 GCA_039801285.1 Caldifarciminota bacterium | reverse complement strand
CTTGACCTCCTGCCAACATTCGACATACTCTTTCCGAGTCAGACCCAGATAATCGGGCATGGTTTATTCTCCTTTCGTTTAGAACTTCTAACTTTCCATCTTCCCAGAGGATACACCATGCCCCTTGCTTCTCAAATTTACACAAGATTTAGTATACTACCCCAGTCTAGCTTCCGGCCGCCGTCCGGCTTGACCTTTCGATTGACCGGCATATCATCCGCCTGTGCCGGAAAACAGGATGGTCAATCGAAAGTTGCCCCAATGGGACCGCTGGTTCCTGTTTGGATTACGCCTCTATATCCTCGCCTTTCTCCTCTTTTATCCCCGCATCTTTGCGATAGTTGATGAAGACGCCTATCTCACCCAGGCACTCCTTTTCCGTTCCGGACGTCTCTCCTATACTGGTTCAGCCATCCCTGCACCCCATATGACGGTCAACATGACCGGTCGGATGGTGAGCAAGTATCCGCCCGGCAACGCCCTCTTTTTACTTCCATTCACCCTTCCGGGCTGGCGCTGGGTGTTTCTCTCCGGCATTGTTCTGGCACTCTCCGGAACCTGGTTGTGCGTTCTCGTTCTGCGCCAGTTTGCCCCGGACTCTGACCCGGCCTGGGCACTGCTATTCCTTTGCCATCCGGCAGTCACGGTTTACTCCCGCACCATCATGAGTGACCTTCTTGCTACGGTTGCGATTATGGCAAGCTTCTATTTTCTTTTTCGGTCGGGCCGGTGGTCTCTGCTGTCCGGGCTCTGCCTCGGTTTTGCCATTCTCACCCGGTATGCATCCGGTGTCCTTGTGCCGGTATTCATCCTTTTCGCATTCCTTTTGAACCGGCACCGCTGGGAAGAGGTAATTCTCTTTCTCCTTGGGCTAGTCCCGTTTCTCGCCGCTGCCCTGGCCTATAACCGCTATGCCTTTGGTGGCCCCTTCCGCTTCCCCATGTTCCTCACCGGCCATTTCTCAGTGTCATTTCTGGCCCGCAACTTCCTCTATTATTTCCCCCCGCTTCTTGTCTGGTATCCTCTGATGCTTCCTGCGCCCATCCTCGCCGGCCGCCGTGCCGCCCTGCTCCTTGGACTGCCAGCCTGGACAGTCCTTTTCTTCTACTCCCTTTTCTCCTACATTCCACCAACCTCCGGTCTGGCCGACCGGCTGGTGATTGGACTGCGCTACTTGCTACCCGCGATTCCCTTCCTGACGCTCGGATTTATCCTTGCCCTCCACCGTCTGAAGCCGAAGACCATCTCGTTTCTGAAACCGGTTTTACTCACCCTGGCCCTGACTCTCAGTACCGCGCTTCAGTTCCGGCACGCCGGCTACCTGAGACATCAGGATTATTATCGCCAACTCCTCTATAAGACTGTTCCCGACTCGGCACTCCTTTATTGTGACCGTGAGGTCTCCGAGCTTATCAGCTTTGCCTGGGGCTGGAGAGAGCACCGCCCCCTCACAGAGCTTGATACCCTTGCCCTCTCAGAGGAAATTAGGCCGGTATTCGCCGCCCGGCTCACTAAGAAACCTGATGGCGATTTCGGAGAGACGGCTCAGACGTTCTCACCGCTTGCCGGCCGTTCCCCAATATTAGAGACCAGTCGGCCTTACCGGTTTCAGCTTTTCCGTCTGCGGTAACCGGATTAGACGCTTCATTCTTGCCGCTAGCCCGCTCCAGACCAGACCGGTGATTATCATTGCGGCAAAGAGTCCATAGGACCCGACAACCACCCCCACAATCTGATATGCCCCCATCCCGAAGGGTACCGTCTCAACAAGGATGACCGTCCAGACCCCGTAGGCCAGCAGGATAACCACGTATATCAAAAGGTCAACCAAAATACTGCCCGACAGCACAAAGGGAAACGGGCTCGGCCTAAGGTGACGGATGTAGCGGTCCCGCTCAGCGATTGTCGTCGCTTCGGTAGTATCCTCAGCAAGTGCCGCCTCAAAAAGAACCACAGCCCGTCGTGCCAGTGCCGCCAGCACACAGACCAGCGCAACGAACATCAATGCAAAAAGCACCGGCCTGAAGGCATAGAACCGGCTGACGGCATCGTAGCCGACTCCGCCGGCTGAGGCGGGAAACCTGATAAGCACCCCAGGGCCGAATCCGGCATAACCAGCCAGCAGAACCGAAAAGAGAACCCGCAGATAAGTATTAGTCCTGATTGCCCGGTCCAGCTCCCAGCGGTAACCGCTCCTGATGGCCGCTGCGACCGCCTCAGTCAGTGGCTCAGGAACTGACATTGGGGAAGTAGCATATGAGCCGAGCAACATTTGTCAAATTGGACCGATGAGGTGTTTTGAGTTCAAACCGGCTTGTTATCCTCACCCCTGGTGCCTGAAGCCCCGACGACCAAATTATCGGCCGGGCCTGTGGGAGACTCATAAAACAGGCTGGGGCGGCATAACCGCCCCAGCCGATGTCGCACTCTGTATCTCCCCTAGCGCTGAATAACCAGTTTCTGGACCGCAGCCAGGCCGCTTCCCTCCATTCGCACCAGATAGACCCCTTCTGCCAGCCCCTTGAGCTCCAGGCTTCTCGTCCCAAGCTCTCCGCCGGCAAACCGCCTCTCTATGACCAGCGCACCGCTAATATCATAGACCCTCACCCTTGCCGACTGGGTAACTGCCGTGCCGAACTCCAGTTGCACCCTCTCCTTTGCCGGGTTAGGAGCCAAGGCAAGCCATCTTGTCGAACTGGCAAGAGCCGCAACGCCGCCGTTGTCCCACCATAAGGGAGCATCTACCTTCGGCTCGTAATAGTACCAGAACTCTCTGGTCTTGTTTCCCTTGAGCGCATAGAACAGCCCCGGGCCTGCTGCCACGAGGTCACCACCGGCCTTGACCCTTTTCTTCTTACCGGTTGAGCCGACCGAAGGCATCGTATCAAGCTCAGTCCAAGAGTCCCCGGCCACGTCGTACTTATAAAACTCGCATGTATTACCGCCCTTGAGCGCATAGATGAAGCCTTCATTCCAGGCGCCGCTACTGCCATCCTTGGACCTCTTGGTCTTGCCGGTCCTTGAGAGGAACGGCATCCCCTTGAGCTGATGGGTATCCCAGGATGCCGACCAGCAGTCGAACCGCCAGAACTCATGGACTTTGGCCTTGTGGGCATAGATGTAGCGGAGACCGTCGTAAACCAGCCAAGACCCTTTATCCCATTTGGGGTAGACACCCTCTGGTGCTTCAGCCAGTCGTTCCCAGGAGTCGGCAGCGATGTTGAAGCGGAAGAATTCGTTCTTGTAGCCCTTCAGGAGATAGACATAAGGTAGGCCATTCTCCTCGAGATAGACCAGGTCCGAGCCACCCTTGACCTTTTTTCGGGTTATCCCGAGCGGAACATCGGGAAGCTGGTGCCAGGAGTCGCCATCGCTGAAGTAGCACCAGAACCCTAGGGTGTTGTTCCCCTTCACCGCATAGACCCGGCCGTGGCCATCGGCCACTCCGACCGAGCCCTTGGCCGGACCTTTGTTTTCTATACCCCCCTTCCAGAGGGCAAGAGTCTGCCAGCTGTCGCCTGCCGGGTCGTAGCGGTAAAAGTCACCAACCTTGTTC
>JBDRUJ010000147.1:0-316 GCA_039801285.1 Caldifarciminota bacterium | reverse complement strand
CGGCTTCAGCTCGTGCCAGCCCCGAACCAGACCGCCTCCGGCATAAACCGCAAACTCCCGCCTCAGCCCGTCGTTCGCCGGGTAGGTGTCACGGACTGCAACCGTTGAGCAGCAGACAGACCAGCGGCCGACATTATTACCGACACTGTGCCCGGGAAAGGAGATGACCGTATCTTCACCCGGTGCCAGACCAATCACCTGAAACGACTGGGAATATTCCCGTATCCCCTGGGGATTTGTCAGTCCGCAATAGGCAAAAAAGTCGGCCGTCTGCGAAGATAGATTCTGCCAGCGGCCTTTTGGTGCCACCACTGTG
>JBDRUJ010000146.1:0-3888 GCA_039801285.1 Caldifarciminota bacterium | reverse complement strand
TCGTTGGCTCGATGAACTCAACCGCCTTCGAACACCTGACCGGCTCCGGCAACTACCTTGCCTTTGTGATGATTGGTGCGATGGTATCGACCTTCGTCTTCTCCGGACTCTGGGGCGTCGGCAACTCCCTGCGCGAGGAGACCTACTGGGGCACAATGGAGTTCATCATCGGATCACCAACGCATCCTTTGGTGGTCCTGGTCGGCAAGACCCTGGCGGAGGCAGCCTGGACAAGCTTGATGGTTGTGTTTCAGGCCGCGGTCATTGCCATCTTCTTCGGGGTTCAGTTCACCCTTGCCAAGGTCCTGCCGGTCCTTCTGCTCATTGTTCTGCTGATGGTCGGTTTCTACGGATTTGCGATAGCCTTTGCCGGCTTTACCCTGCTAATCAAGGAAGTCCACGGCTGGGTTCACACCCTGGAATGGGTCTTCTTTCTATTCTCACCAATTCGGTATCCGGTTGAAGTCCACCCCGTCACCAAGATTGTCTCGACCCTCATCCCCCTTACCTGGGCGCTGGTCGCAATCCGTGGCATTATCCTCCTGAACCAAAGGGAAATCAACCTCTGGCCGACTGTCTTGGTCTTGGTACTGATGGATGCGGTGCTGCTCGTTGCCGGCTACTTCCTCTTCGTCTATCTGGAGCGGAAGACCCGCCGAGACGGAACCGTCGGAATGCACTAGCTATGAAACAGGACAGACCGGGCTTAGGACAACGGCTGCGCCACTATGCTGCGGCAGTCTGGGCCGAGAACATCAAGGAGTGGAAGCTGGAATTGACCTACAAGGCCGACTTCGTCCGCTCGCTCATCGACCCGGTGGTCTATCTTCTACCTTATCTGCTCTACGGTGTGGCGCTGGTCGGCGGCCGGCAGTCGCCAAATCTGGAACGCCTGGTGGGAACGGGTGACCTTGTCACCTTTGTCACCCTGGGTTATATCTTCATCGGCTTCATGAACATGGCCCTGTGGGCGATGGGCTTCAGTCTGCGCAAGGAGCAGTACTACGGCACGCTTGAGTCGGTATTTGCCGCACCGGTTCCCCGCTGGGTGTTCACGATGGGCATGTCGGCCCACTCGATTCTCCACCAGCTCCTGATGATTGCCGTTCAGATTATCTTCATCGCTGCGGTCTTCAGCCTCACCATCAGACCTGCAGGCCTTTTGCCCTCCCTGGGAACTGTCGCGCTGATGCTCGTTGCCCTCTACGGCATCGGGATGCTCATGGCCAGCCTGACCCTGGTCTTCAAACAGGGCTGGCTCATCTCCGAGGCTCTGGCAAGCATCCTGATGGTGATTACACCCATCGCCTATCCCTTGGCGGTCCTGCCGGTGGTTCTGCAGAAGGCGGCGCTCGCTGTGCCCACCACCTACGGAATCCTGACGGTCCGGCACTTTCTGCTCGGAGAACGGATGGCATTCTCAATCGCCGACTCATTTCTCCGGCTTGCCCTCTTGTGTTGTATCTGGGTGGCGTTCGGACTGGCGATATTCACCATCATTGACCGCTACACCCGGCGCTCAGGGACACTGAGCCACTACTAGACAGCTCCCTATGAGCTATAAGCTACGAGCCCGACCGGTTATTGGGATTACCATGGGCGACCCGGCCGGAATCGGGCCGGAGATAATCCTCAAGGCGCTGAGCCGGCTCGGTCTCAAGGCCGCTAGAATCATCGGTTCCCGTGCGGTCTTTGAACAGGAGCAGCAGAGGCTCAAAACCAGTGTTGACCTGAGTCTCGTTGATGACGCGGTCCCTGCCCCGGGTCGGTTCACAATGGGTCGGGTTCAGAAAAACTGTGGCCAGGCGGCACTCGCGGCCCTGGAAGTCGGTGTGGAACTACTCCGCACCGGTGCCATCTCTGCAATGGTGACGGCGCCAGTCTCCAAAGAGTCGCTGCGCCTTGCCGGATTCGGCTGGCCGGGCCAGACCGAGTTTCTGGCTGAGCGGCTCGGCTGCCGCCGTCCTGCGATGCTCGCCTGGACCCCGCGCTTCAAAGTTGTCTTTGTCACTATCCATCTCCCCCTGGCCCTCGTTGCCCCACTGATTACGGCTCAGGCAGTGGCCGAAAAGATTCGGATGCTGGCGGGGTTCCTCAGAAGCGAAGGCAGGACCAAACCCCGCATTGGTGTCATGGCCTTCAACCCGCACGCCACCGAATTCAGCCTGGGCGAAGAGAAACGTATCCTAGCAGGCATCAGACTGGCCCGGCGGTCAGGGGCTCAGGCCACGGGCCCGCTGCCTGCCGATTCGGTGGCTCTCCGGCTTAGGGAGTTTGACGGCTTTGTGGCGATGTTCCACGACCAGGCGATGATACCGGCAAAACTTCTGGGCCGGGGCCGGGGGGTCAATGTCACCCTTGGACTGGGTCGGGTCAGAACCTCACCCCTCCACGGCGTCGCCTTCGACATCGCCGGAACCGGTCAGGCCAGCCCCGGCTCAATGATAGCGGCGTTGCGGCTCGCTCGCCGCCTCGCCCAGCGGTGCCGTCAATAGCCTTTTCTTGAGAGACTCTGAGAGAAAAACAAAGGCGGAGAGCGGTCAGGGCCGTCCAGCGGCGCTTTTTATTTGATTTGAGGCTTCTGGAATGAAATCCATTTCATCGGGTCCTTAGGAAGTTGAGATGCCTGGCGCCGCTCAAATCACCGCTCTCCGCCTCTCCAGTAATCTAATTATAAACCCTTTACAGAAATTGTCCAGAAAAATCATTAGGAAGCGGCAGACTGGTCTTGTCCGGAGAACTTTGCCTGGTACTGCTGCCACGCCTCGTTCCGGACCTCTTCCAATTTTTCGGATACCGCCTGGGACTCCTCGGCCCGGCCCAGATAGAGCAGGGCATCGGACATGACCTGATAGGCCTCCTGGTCGTAACGGTTGAGTCGGATTGCAGTCTGAGACATCTCAATAGCCTGCTGGTAGTCTTCGGCACGAAAAGCGAGCTGGGCAAGCCAGGTGAAAAGATTGCCGCTTTCCGGAGCCAGCCGGGCCGCCCTTTCCGCCGCCTGCCGGGCCTCTTCATAACGCCCAGCCTCGGCACAAAGCCGGCTCAGGCGAAACCACACTTCGGCATCACCGGGCTGCCGCCGGGCCAGTTCTTCCAAGGCGGCAATCGCCTCCTTCCTCATATGAAAGTATTCATAAAAGCCGGCGGTAAGTTCAGGCTTGTCACCGAAGCGCTCTCGAATTGATGCATAGATATCAAGCGCCTCGTCAATACGGTTCAGCCGGATGGCGCAGTCCAAAAGATAGAACCAGGCCCCGGGCTGGTCCGGCTCCTCTTCAATCGCCTGGGCGAACTCGGCCGCCGCCTCACTGAGCAGCCCGTCATGATAATAGTCACGGCCCAAGTGCTGGTGAGGGTTCTCGACCGCCGGGTCCAGTTCCTTTGCGCGCCGGTACTCATCAAGAGCACTGGCGTACTCACCGTTCATCGCGTAGATGACGCCGAGCGCCACACGCGCCCGGACGTTGTCGGGATTGATTTCAAGAACCCGGCGATAGGCATCAGTTCCCTTGACCAAATCTCCGGACTCTTCGTAGAGCAGGCCGAGTCCGATGTGGAGGTTGGGCTCGTCCGGTAGTGCCATAATCGCCCGGTGGAACAGGTCCTCGGCCCGCGCGAAGTTGGCCAAAAACAGATAACGCACCGCCTCACAGGCAACGGTGTAGGGATGATGCTGGCCGGTGGCCAGTGCATGGTTGCACACCTCTTCAAGGGTCTCCTCCTCGGAAAGGATGCAGGCGCAGAGTGCGGCCAGATAGTGGACACGAAGGTTGTCGGGTGAGAGCTGGATTACTTCAAGAAACAGGTCCAGCGCCGTCTCCTCGTCTTCCCGATAGAATGCCTGAACCCCCTGCTCCGTCAGCTGACAGGCCCGGCTGGAGTCAT
>JBDRUJ010000145.1:0-3900 GCA_039801285.1 Caldifarciminota bacterium | reverse complement strand
GCAGCCTGGGTTGATGAGCTCGGCGAGGCCCAGGGCTTTGGCCTAATTGCCGGGACTGACACCCTGCTCTACGCCTTTGCCGGCTCAGAGAGACTCGAACCGGAAAGATGGGTCACGGTCTATCAGGGCGCTTTTCCCCTGCGCACCTGGAACAGCTACCAGCTTCCGGTCGGCGCAGATTTCCTTGCCCGTTTCGGCCACCTGAATCCAGTAACCCATCTCGTCTTCATCAATGACCGGGACACCGACCCGCGCGCCAGCATCTATTTTGACGATATCCTGAATATCACCGAAGACCTGCCGGTTGCCCCGGAGGTGGAGGTCTGGTACACAATCGGCCCTGCCTATAAGAACCGCGACGGAACCTGGAATGTAACAGTCCACTTCTACAGCCGGGTCATTGACCCGGACAGCCCGACACACGACTACTACTGGGCATTTGGCGACGACTCAACAAGCACCGACTCCTGCCCGGTCCACACCTACATCGTCCGCGACGACCACGATTACACCGTCCTGCTCCGGGTCAGAGACAGCACCGGGCTCTGGGGTCATGCCGCCTGTCGGGTTCGGGTTGACCCTGGACCGACAACCTTTCCGGTCAGAATGAACTTTGTTGGGGACATCATGCTTGCCCGGAGATACGAGCTGCCCGGCGGCATTATTGACACCTTGGGCCCTGAAGGAATCTTTGACCCGACCCTCCCCTGGCTCGGAGCGGCTGCCGACATCACCGTTGCCAACCTCGAATCGCCCCTTACAGCCCAGGGCACCCGCCATCCCACAAAGCCGATAGTCTTCAGGGGCCGTCCATCAAACGTGCGGGGCATTGCCCATGCCGGAATTGATGTCGTCTCACTTGCCAACAATCACATCATTGACTACGGCTTGGAAGGGATGCGTGAAACTCAGGAGTCGCTTGCGGCAAGGCAAATCGGCCATTCCGGCGCCGGTGCCAACTCCTATGAAGCCTACCTGCCGCTGTTCTGGCAGAAGAACGGGCTCAATCTTGCATTCCTCGCTTATAGCGACCGGACCGGTCAGGACGACAACTACCAGCCCCATCTCAACTCCGGTTATAATAAGCCCGGATTTGCCAACCTCGACACCTTTCACCTTTTCCGTCAACTCAAGGAGGTCGACTCGATTGCCGACCTTACGGTTGTTGAATTCCATACCGGAGAAGAGTACGCCCCAGCCCCGGAAGACGGCGACGACGAGTTCTACTCCCGCTTTGCCCTGGTTCCCGACTCCGGCACCATCCGCCTCCGGCATCGGGCGATTGACCAGGGGGCCGATTTGGTCGTCGGCCATCATCCCCATGTCCTTCAGGGCTTCGAGGTTTACAAGGGAAGACTCATTGCCCATTCCCTGGGCAACTTCTGTTTTGACCAGGAGTTTCCTGAGACCTACCCCTCGGTGATTCTCAATGGAGCAGTTGACGAAACCGGCTTTTACGAGTTTTCCATTACACCGGTCTATATTGACGACTATATTCCCAGAAGGGCAAACGGCGAATTGGGCTGTCACATCCTCGACTATCTTGCCCGGCGCTCCAGGGAGCTGAATACATATCTTTTGACCGACCGCGAAAGCGTTGCCGCCAGAATCGTCCTCGATACCGGCGCCCTCCTGCCAACCGTCTATCATCTTGGCGATGAGGTTCTGCTTCACGAGGAGAACGGCTGGTGGGTCTCTGACCTATTGCCACTCCCCAGAAATGGCTCAATCTCCAGGGTCGTCGCGGCCACCCCGTCACGAAACTGGCAGTTCCGGTTGGGGAGGGACGTCATTTGGTTCGGAAACTTCGAAGACGAAGGTGCGACCATGTGGCTCCTCAACCAGCCCGATGAGTTCTACGATACTCTCTCCCATCGCGGCAGGAGGTCATTGTGCCAGCTCAGACCCGCTGGCTCCGACTCGATAGTCACCAATCTCGAGGAACGACTCCCCTGTTACTCCGACTCCAGTTCCTATACCCTCTACTCATGGCTCAAAACCGCTAATGCCGAAAGCGCCACAGTCACCGTCAGATTCTACGCAACAAGAACCGGCTCCGTGCCAATTGGCACCGCCCGCCTCAGGAACTCCGTCTCCGGCACCACTGACTGGCGACTCTACCACAACGAGTTCGTCCCCGCAGCCAACACCCAGTTTATCGACCTCTGTTTGAAGAGTTCCGCACCCCGGAACAACGAAGGACGCGTCTGGTTTGACGACGTCGGAGTGATTGAATGGGACCGGTGGCAGCCGCTTACCAGCTCCGTCGCCATCACCGAACCTAATGACTACTACTGGATTCAGCTCCGAACCGAACTCCCGACCACAAGCGCCCTCTTATTCTATGAAGAGACCGGCTACGGCCCGCTCGTCCCCGTTACCCGGCCTGCCGAACCCGAGTCCGGCCCCCTGACACTTCTCAGCTATCCCAACCCGGCACGCTCTGGCATCACCCTTCAGTTCCAGCTGGCATACCCTACCCATATCACCCTGCGCATCTATAACATCCTCGGCCAGAAGGTCAGAACCTTGGTAAACGACAGTCACAACGAAGGTCTGAAAACCATCTTTTGGGACGGCAAGGACGACAGAGGCAAGAGGGTTGGCTCAGGCACCTATTTCTGCCGGCTCCAGACTAACAATACCTGCGAGACAACAGGCTGCGTCCTGCTTACCCCCGACGCTTCACCTCCTGCACCCAGAGCTCGGAACTAGGGCAAGGCTGTTGTTGGGGTTCTGGTTGGGCAAAAGCCCAAAGACGAGAACCGGCGGTCACGTCTCGGCAAAGGAGATTTATCAGATAAATCCGAATCCGGTAAAGGGCGTTGTTGGATTGGCAACTGCTGGTCTTTCAAGGGCTTCCTGCCACCCGCCACCACTTTTGAACCCGCCCAGGGGTCAGCCCCCTGGGCAAACCAGGGAGTTGCCCGAGGGCCGTCTGGGGGATGGTCTCCTCTAGCCTTACCATGATAACTTCCAAACCTCTTTTGGGAGAGATGAACCAGACACCAGACCAATCTGAGATGCTTGTTGCATGGGAGACCGCCAGAGTGGCGACCAGAAGAAAGGTCTCAGTCATGGACTCCACCGCCATCTCAATCTCCATGCCGGTTGTTGCCTCACGAACCCTTATTGCCACCGTAACCTAGACCATTTGCCAGACCCTGACCGGTACTACAATCCGGATGGTGAGACCTATCCTAGCCGATGGCCTGAGATGAACTCATTGGCAGAGCCCTGTAGGGAGACGCTTCCCGGGCCGGAATCTGTCGCGGGAACTGCCCTTGCTATCACTCCTGATTCTCGATATAATCAACTCAGGCGCCATGGCCCAGGTAATATCTTGTGGTATCCTGGCGCAGAAATATCGGACGCTTGACATTCAGCTACCCCCATCTATGATTACAGATTATGGATTTCCCAAAACGGTCTCAGTTAGTGAAACGCTGGGCCCGAACCAGGTTCGGCCCGGTATCCGTAACCTGGCTGGGTAACCGGGTCATCACTGTTGAGCTCAGGATGGACAAAAGCCGGCTCTCCGATTTTGCTGTTCGGGTTCTGACCGCTTCTGCCCAAATCAGGCCGGGAAGTGTCCGGACATATGGCGAACTGGCACGGGCGGTTGGCAGACCTGATGCGGCCCGGGCGGTCGGCCGGGTGCTGGCGCAGAACCCCTTTCCGATTCTTTTTCCCTGCCATCGGGTAGTCGGCGCAAATGGAAGATTGACTGGCTTCAACGCTGGGATAAAGTTGAAGGAACGGTTGTTGCGTCTTGAGGGCTGGCAGTTTGAAGGAAGGGGATTGAGGCGGAGGCTGAGGCGATGAAGCGCAATGATAAGGGACGAGTTATCGAGCGGCTTGTGGTAGGCCCGTTGGCAACAAACTGTTATATCCTGAAGT
>JBDRUJ010000144.1:0-3936 GCA_039801285.1 Caldifarciminota bacterium | reverse complement strand
AGGTCGGGGTTTCCCACCAGGTCAATGCCGAGAATCTTTGAATACTTCCGGTAATTGCTCTCCCAAGTCAGCTGGACATATCCTCTGCCGTAGTAGGGGTAGTAGCGAAGGTTTTTCTTCCGCCACTCCTCCGACAGCCAGAAAGCTTCTTTCACCGGCTTGAAAGTCTTGCCGGTCTCCCACTCGGCGGTGGCCACCACGTAGGCAATCTGCTCAGGCTGACTCACTCCCTGCCGCAGACATTCCTTGACAATCTCTGCGACAGCGTCTTCTTCTTCCTTCTTTTCCTCTACATTCCAAGCCTCTACCCATCCTACCAGGTTTTCTCCCTCTTCGTCCTCCAGCAGGACGGGCACCCATCCTTCCGTGTCGGGAGACTCGACAGTATCGCCCTCGTTCAGCCAGCAGAGAACAGAATAATCTTCTCCAGGCCCGCTACGTATGCAGACCCTGCGCTTTATCCTGAGCTCCGCCATGTCTCAAGCTCCATTTAGCGGTTTTCCCGTTTCAGCAGAATGCTCCGCTTATCTTCGCTGCTCCGGTTTGCGGCAGCCGCTTCCGCCTGGCACTTGCATCCGTTGTAGAAGGTCAGGACTGGCCCGCAACCGCACCCGTTGTGGCGATGCTTATGAATCAGGTTGTAAAGGTCGGAGAGCTTGTTCATCAACTCGTCCTTCGTAACCAGGAAGGGGAAGTTGTCGATAATGTTGTCGACCTTGTTTTCTATTCTTGAAATCGTCCTCCAGAAAATCGTGCCGATTGCACTTGCCAGCATCACCAAAACGGAAAACTCAATGCTCATTCTCAATCCTCCAGATAGGTGTATCCTTTATAGCCGGAATAAGCCGGATAGGAAAATGGGCCTTTAGGACGGCGGGGCTCCCTGCTCTTCCGGCCTAACAGCGCTTCCTTTAAAGTGAATTTGTATTCAGGCTGCAGGAGCAGGCGGGATGCCACCATCGCCCCTGGTATGCCAGCCAGCCTGGCAAACGCCTCAGGAAGGGGAATGTTGGCGGTGCCGCCTGCCGGTATCGCCGCAACTGTCTCAGCCAGAGGGCCGAAGACGCTCGAACCGTATTTGATACCGCCGCCGACAATCGGCACCACAGAGAGAAGCTCTTTAGTCGCATCCGCTATCGCTTCCGGCGTGGATTTCCTTAATTCTGTTTTAGACTCTCTGTAGGTGGATATCGGCGAAGGCAGAGGAGACGGCATTCCTAACACGTCTTCATACAGATAGTTGAAGAGCGCATAAGAAGCTATCAGGTTAATCACTTTCCCGAAAGCGCTCTTGTCGTCCATCCTCACTTTGCCCAGCTTCAGCACGTCCTTCGTCAAAAACCCCCACTGGTTTATAATGAAGGTTTGCAGAGTGCTGATGGCTTTGCCGATGCCGGTTCTCTGAAAAGGAGCGATGTCTTCAGGGAAGGCGGAAGCTTGCGTTTTTACCAGAACAGAGTCGGCGTAGCGGTAAGCCTCTTTTCCCTTCATTCCCAGCATTTCAGTAGCTTGGCGATAAGCACCAAGCCACGTCGCCCTGGCCGTCTCCAGGTCGAGGATCTCCATCCCTTTGAGGCCGACAGAAGTGATTCCCGCTTTCGCCTTTTTTGCGATTTCAATCGCCCTTCCTGCTTTACCAGGAACGCTGGTGGTGATGGCGGCCATCATGTCCTGAATGGACGCTTCAAACTGCCTGCCTAAAAGCTTGGAGGAGTGCTCCATCGCAAACTGTCTCATCTGGGGCTTGAGGTTGTCCAATATCCCCTTCGTCATGTAGTAGGGGCCAATCTCAATCCAGGTGTTGGCGATGGCGGCAGGCTGTTTGAGCATTGTCCCCGGCCAGAACGTCAAGACCGCCGCAGAGACGTTGTGGCTCAGCCCTTTGGCGAGCTTCTGTAGTCTGTTGAAGGAGTAGTCAAGAGCATCGGCGGGAATCTCTCTCTTTCCGGCGATGTGGTCAAGCCAGCTGCTCAAGAACGCATAGGTCTTAGGGGCTTCTTCTCTGAGGGAGATTTTCTCCCCGCCGGGCAACACGATGTTGTTCAGCAGTTCCCGGTATTTGCCGATGGTGGGCGACAGATAGATGTGTTCAAGAGCGCTCCTCCCATAGTTTCTCAACACCGCAAAGACGTTGAGTTCGATAGGTCTGATGTCGCCCGTCCTTTGCTTCGCCCACCTGAAATAAGTAGTCCGAGGATGGATAAACTTTTGGTAGGCTTTCTCGAGATGTTTGATGTCGGCTTCTACCGGGCTGTATCCAAGCTCCTGCCAAATGCCGAGCTTGCGGATAAAGGTGAAATAGTTGTCACGATAGGGGAAAGGAGCTTTGCCCGCAGCGAGCCTGGCCTCCTGGAGGCGGTCATAGAGGCTGTCGAATATCTTTCTGACCTCGTCCACCACGGCAAGCTCTTCCGGCGACAGTTTCGGCACTTCTATCTTCATCGCCTTAAGAGTCTTTAGGCCGACTTCGTCCAAAGAGGCCAAATACGCTCCTATCCTCTCCGACGTTTTCCTCCTTTGCAGGAGAGGAAACCTCTTTTCAAGCTCCTGAATCTTAGGAAGGAAGTCTTCTTTGAATTCCTTGATCATCAGGTGGCGAAGTTCGCTGATTTCGTGCCACCACTCTTTGAATTCCGGCAATCTGTGCTCAAAAGTTCTCGCCGCCGTCTCCAGGCTGTGCTTTCCGAAAACGGGGGCGTAGCCGGGTAAATCACCCTCCTTCTCCACCCTCTGCAAGTAGTCGACTACTCTCTCTGTATCGCTGAGGTAGATTTTAGGCCCTCCAAGGGCATATTTGCGACCGGTAGCTACCGACTCCGCCCGGCCTGGCACATACTGGCCTTCGGGAGAGCGGGGACGTTCCAGCTTCCTTTCAGGCTCGAGAATCAGCCTCTCTTTAACTACTTTATTGCCTGCCGCTTCTTTCGCTGCCTCTTTTACTGCTTCTTTCGCTGTCTCTTTCGCCGTCTCTCCCATTACCTCCGCCCCTTTCGGCACTACCCCATCCTGAAGATATCTGTTCAGTTCGTCAGGCCGGAGGCTGTATTTTTTGCTCACCAGTCTGATGACGGCAACTGGGTCGGTTCCCTTCTCCGCTTCCTCCAACACCGCTTTCGCCAACGCTTCTCTCGGCGGTATAAGACGAGGACGGCCACCTACGGCGAAGAAGCCTTCCTGCCCCGCCGGTGGAGTCCAGTCGAGCGTTTGAAGAAAGCGCCTGGCGGCTTCGCTCAAGGGAGGAGCCGTCATCCAGGGAATCTGGTCGGCTGCGACCGGTTCATTGACAATCTGACCCATCTTGATGGCCGGGTCGTTTGCTATGACTTTTTCCAGTTTCTCTCTCGTGCCGGTATGGGTAGTGGCGGCGTTGGCAAGCTGACCGTCCTTGAAGGTGTGGCGGCTAAGCGCCCACTCCTCCCCCATTGGCCTCAAATACCATTCATCCCTAAGGTTCCCTCTTTCCCAAACTGCTACTTTTATCGGCGATTCAGCCATTACTTCCGGCGCTACTGTCGCTGCTGTCGGCGCTATTGCTGTCGGCTCTATCTGCGTTTGCGATGTTATTTCTGCTGCTCTCTGCTTCGCTCTGTCAACTACCCTCTCAAAATGCGGCTTGAGGACGTTCTTTTCATATTCGGCGAATTCCTTGAGCAGTTCTTTCCGCTTGACTCTGTCTGCCATTATTTCTCTTATGTCTTCGTCTCCTGCCAAATACTGTAGCGCCTTGTTTTTAAACTCGTCCTCTACCGCCAACCTTCCAAGCCTCTTCTCAGCCTCCATTAGCTCTTTTCTGGCTCTGTCCCACTTCTTCTCCTTCACCAGTTTCCAAAAGTAGTCGAAAGTGATGTCATTGATTTTGTCGCTTGGCTGAAGGGAAGGACGAGCAAGTTCGCTTGCAAGCTCAACCGGCTTTGTCGCCCTTATTGGCGGCGGAAG
>JBDRUJ010000143.1:0-4009 GCA_039801285.1 Caldifarciminota bacterium | reverse complement strand
AAGGATGGCGATGACCGACGAGGCAATCAGAAATGGCTCGAGATTCATGTCAATCATCCGGGTCAGGCCGCTCGCCGCATCGTTGGTGTGGAGGGTTGCCAGGACCAGATGGCCGGTCAGCGCCGCCTGAAAGGCAATCTCAGCGGTCTCGCGGTCGCGAATTTCACCAACCAGGATGATGTCCGGGTCCTGGCGCAGGATGGCGCGGAGACCGGTGGCAAAGGTCATGCCGGCACGGGGATTGACCTGGCACTGGCGCACTAGGGGCAGCCGATACTCCACCGGGTCTTCGAGGGTGACGATGTTTCTTTCCGGGGAGTTTAGTTCGGAAAGGATGCAATAGAGGGTGGTGGTCTTGCCGGAGCCGGTCGGGCCAGTCACCAAGATGATGCCATGGGGCTGCTGAATCACCGTCTGGAAGCGGAGGGCATCAGATGGGCTTAGGCCAAGCTCGGTCGGCCGCAACAGGGCTCGGGAGCGGTCGAGCAACCGCAGGACGACATTCTCACCATGGATGGTCGGGAAGGTCGAGACCCGGATGTCGATGGTGCGGGCGTCGGTGGTGAACCGGAACTGACCGTCCTGGGGTTTGCGCTTTTCGGAGATGTCCATGCCGGCAAGAATCTTTATCCGTGATGTTACGACCGGGATGAGGTGGCCCGGGAATCGGCCGGTTTCCCTCAAAAGGCCGTCAATCCTGAGGCGGACGCGCAACTCATTCTCCTCCGGCTCGATATGAATGTCCGAAGCCCGGTCGGCGATTGCCTGTTCCAGAATACCATTCACAAATCTGACCACCGGCGCCTCGCTGGCGAGCTCCTCTACCGGCCGGCGGGCGCTTTCCGCCTCTATAACCTCCAGTGCCTCAAGGGTCTCGGAACCGGTCAAGGCTGCGCTGACTGCGGCGGTCTCGTCCTTCGGGTAGAACTGGTCAATTGCCTCCTCCAGGGCCTGAGGTTCAACCAGAACAGGATTGACCTCCATCCCCACCCGCTGCCGCAGCTCATCGAGTGCCGCAATCTCCTCAGGGGTTGCCGTGGCGATGCTCAGGGTGTCCCCGACCTGAAAGAGCGGCAGGACCTTCAGCCGCCGCGCCAGTTCAGCAGGAATTAGCGCCAGCAGGTTTTCATCAACCAGATAACTTCTCAGGTCAACATAGGGAATGTTCAACTCGTCGGCGAGGAGTTCGTAGAGCCGGTCGCGGGAGACCAGGCCGCGCTGGAGAACAACCTCCGCCAGCGGGGTTCCGGTCCTGAGCGACTCCTCTTCGAGCCGGCTCAGTTCGGACTCGGTAATGCCGAGCCGCTCACGAAGCAGCCTGTGAAGCCGATGGTTGTTCATTCCTTGGGACTGGGCCGTTGCGGTGCAAGAGTTCGTCAATCTTTTTCAGAAGCTCGGCCGGTTGAAAGGGTTTCGTAAGATAGGCGTCGGCACCCAAAGCGGTTCCGGTCTTCATGTCCTGGGGTTGAGACCGGGCGCTCAGGATGATGATGGGCAGGTTGCTGAAGCGCTGGTCCCGTTTGAGCATGGCGCAGACGGCAAAACCGTCAATCTTGGGCAGCATCAGGTCAAGGACCACAAGGTCGAAAGGTCGGCTCCGGATGCGGTTGAGGGCCTCCAGACCGTCGACCGCAGTCTCAACCTCATAGCCGGCGGTCTCGAGCCGCGCCTGGACAACCAGCCGGATGTCGGGTTCGTCATCAACCACGAGGATCCGGGCTAGACCGTTGGCGCTCATTGATGGCGGCACTGGCCGAGCAGGCGGCCAACCTTGGCGAGCAGCTCTTCGGAGACAAAGGGCTTGCGGAGATAGTCGTCGGCACCGAGCTCAAGGCATAACCTCTCCAGCATCTCGGAACGGGAGCTAGAGGCGGAGAAGATGATGATAGGCACATGGCAGGTTGCGGGGTTGGCCTTGAGCCGGCGGCAGACCTGATAGCCGTCAAGCCTGGGCATCTTCAAATCAAGAAGGAGAAGGTCGGGCGGATTCTCCCGGAACAGGGTCAGGACCTCTTCACCATCTTGGGCTGTAACCACCCGGAAGCCGTTCAGTTCCAGCCTGGCTCTGGTAACCATAACCACATCCGGTTCATCGTCGGCAAGAAGAATCAGCGGCCGGTCAGTTGACATCCTGCTCTCCTTTCCGAAGTTCGACAAGCAGCTCTTCAGGAGTCTTCCCGGCCGGTTGCTTCAGGAAAAGGCAGTTCATCCTGAGCCGCACCCGGACCGGCTCGCCATGAACGGTGAAGGTGGCGCCCTGAAGCAGCTTGCGCAGTCTGCTCGCCCGGGTTGCAAGCTCATCGGCGTCGCGACAGGTGCAGGTCAGAGTGACCTCACCGGTCTCAGGCAGGATTTGTGCCCGGCAACCGGCGAACGGGCCGTGCTCGGCAAGCCGGACGATGGTGTCCAGGGCTTCAGGCGCTCCGGCCGGCTCCAATCGACCGGGGTCGGCCAACGCCACGAGCAGCAGGCCCAGGGTCTGATTCGCGAGGCAACTTCTGCTGAGGAGCAGGCGGAATCGGGCCAGGCTGTTATCCAGAGGTAAAGTAAAGAAGAACTTTGAACCCCTGTCCGCTTCGCTTTCGAACCAGATGCGGCCCTGATGAAGCTCAACCAGCTCCTTGGCAAGCGCCAGACCGAGACCGGTGCCCGGGGGCCGGGTGCCGTCATTGCCGGCTGCCTGATGAAACTTCTGAAAGATGCGCGGCTGTTCCTCCTTTCTAATGCCGATGCCGGTGTCGGCAACGGTCACCACCGCATCTCCGCTTTGAATGGCAACTGTCACCACAACCTCGCCCTGGTCGGTAAACTTCACGGCGTTACTAACGAGATTCGTCAGGACACGGCGAATCAGCCGCTCATCGGCGAAGACCTGAATCCCATCCGGTCGGTCAGCCTGCGGGCAGTCGAGCTTCAACCCCTTCTTGGCAGCGGCGCTGGCAAAGGTGGCACAGACCTCGGCACTGAGCCGGCAGATGTCGAACGACCCCGGTTTCAACTCCAGACGGCCGGCCTCAATCTTGGAGAGGTCGAGAAGGTCGTTGATAAGCTCGGTAAGCCGGCAGCAGTTCCGGTGCGCCAGGTTCAAAAACTCCGCCTGTCTTGAGTTGAGCGGTCCAAGAGAGCCGTCGGCAACAAGCGCGACGCTTTCCCGCAAGGCGGTGAGGGGGGTTCTAAGCTCATGGGAAACTGCCGAGACAAACTCATCCTTAGCCGCACTGAGGGTGATAAGCTCGAAGTTTGCCCGCTTCAGCTCTTCGGCCTGGACGGCAAGCTGCTCCTGCTGGGCCAGCAGCTCCTGATTGAGCCTTTCCAGCTCATGGGTTTTGGCTTCCAGCCTTTCCTGCACATTCCGGATTTCGGTCTGGTCATTGAACATCGCCACAAACGAGACGACGGTGCCATTCGGGTCGGGAAGCGGAGCGACCCGGTTCTCGATAAAGCGGGGTGCGCCGTCGGCATCGAGGTGGCGATGGACAACCTGAAACGGTGCGCCGGTTGCCAGACTGGTGGCAATCGGGCAGATTTCACCCATGCGGCTGCAGGGTGTTGGGGAGCGGTGAATCACCTCGTGGCACTTTCGTCCGACCAGCGCCTCCGGTGTCGTCTTGTAGAACCGGGCAATTGCTGAGTTGGCACGCTGAATCGTGAAATGGCTGTCAATAACCATGACCCCGGCTGCCAGATTGTGGCAGACGGTCTCGTAAAACCGGATTGCAGCCCGACCGGCAAGCTCCTCCTCGTAGCGTTCGGTCGCATCGGTCAGAACCGCAAGGGCGAGGCTCTCATCCCCGACAATGGCGCAGGAGTGCAACTCCAGCCACCGCGGTGGGCTGTCGGCTCTGGAAAACGGGATGACGGTCGCTGCCTGGCCCTGCCGCTTCAATTCGGTCAGATGGGCGGCCAGGCGCTCCGGCTGATGTCTGGGAAAGAGCTGGGCAAGGGCGGCGAGCGGTTCACCGGCCGAAAGCAGTCTTTCCACGGCTGGGTTGGCGGCAAGCACTGCGCC
>JBDRUJ010000142.1:0-4048 GCA_039801285.1 Caldifarciminota bacterium | reverse complement strand
TATTGTCACCTGTGCCCTGTTGTCATTCTGCGTCTTTTTGTCATCCCCGCCTCTGCTTCCGCAGGGGTAAACTCCAGCAGGCTCCGCCCCCGCTGTCATTCCTGCACCCCCTGTCATTCCTGCGGAAGCAGGAATCCATCCAAAGGCATATGGATTCCCGCGTGCGCGGGAATGACTGAAAAGGACCGCAGGAATCACAGAAAGAATGTGAAGATAACAGATTAATGATACGGAAAAACAGAAGCTCTCATTTCGACCGAGCCGAACTGATACCTGTCATTTCGACCGAGCGAACAAATACTTGTCATTTCGACCGAGCGAAGCGAGTGGAGAAATCCCTCGCTTTGAGACTAAGGGATTCCTCGACAAGCTCGGAATGACAGAAGGACGGCGCAGAAGGACAGAAGGACGGCTCGGAATGACAGAAGGACGGCGCAGAAGGACGGCTCGCGGAATGACATCCCCACTTTCTTGACTTCGGATTCGTGACATCTACAATCAAGCTGTGACAGTAACTGTTGAGGAAGTCGGCTCCTGCGTTGGCCAGGAGGTCTCCCTGACCGGCTGGGTCTTCAATAAGCGGTCGTCAGGAAAGATTCGCTTCCTTTTGGTGCGCGACGGGACCGGCATCATCCAGTGCGTCTTTCTAAACGGCCAGGTTCCGACCGAGGCGTTTGAGCTTGCCGACAGGGTGACGCAGGAGTCGTCGGTTGAGGTCACGGGCTTGGTGCGCGAGGACCGCCGCGCCCCGGGCGGTTACGAACTGACCGCCAAGAGCCTGAGGCTGATTCATGAGGCAGAGCCTTATCCCATCTCGCCCAAGGAGCACGGCATAGAGTTTCTGATGGAGCATCGCCACCTCTGGCTCCGCTCCCGGCGCCAGCACGCCATCCTGCGCATAAGGGCTGAGGTGATTCGCTGCCTGAGGGAGTTTCTTGACGACCAGGGCTTTCTCTGCTGCGACACCCCGATTCTCACACCATCGTCAGTTGAGGGCACCACCACCCTCTTTCCAGTTGACTACTACGGCGAAGAGGTCTATCTTACCCAGTCGGGCCAGCTCTACAACGAGGCGCTCTGCGCCGCAGTCCGGAAGACCTACTGCTTCGGCCCGACCTTCCGTGCCGAAAAGTCCAAGACCAGAAGGCACCTGACCGAGTTCTGGATGCTTGAGCCTGAGGTTGCCTTTCTCGAGCTTGACGGGATGATGGAACTTGCCGAGGAGATGCTCTGCCATCTGGTTCAGCGCATCCTGGAGCGGCGCCGGCAGGAGCTTGAGACTTTGGAAAGGGACATCACAAAACTGGAGGCGGTGAAGAAGCCCTTCCCCCGCATCACCTATGCCGAAGCCATTGAAATCCTGAAGAGGGCAGGAAAGGAGCTGAGTTTCGGCGACGACTTCGGCGGCGACGAGGAGACGATTCTTTCCCAAGCCTTTGACCGGCCGGTGATGATTCACCGCTACCCCGCGCCCATCAAGGCATTCTACATGAAGCGCGACCCTCAAAACCCGCACCTCGCCCTGGGCTGTGACATCCTGGCGCCTGAGGGCTACGGCGAGATTGTCGGCGGCGGCCAGCGCGAGGACAACCTTGAGGAGCTGAAGAAGCGCATCGCCGAGTTCCGGCTACCGGCCCAGGCCTACGACTGGTATCTTGACCTGAGGCGCTACGGCTCCTTCCCCCATTCCGGATTCGGTCTGGGCCTGGAGCGCACCGTCGCCTGGCTCTGCGGACTCAGACATGTCCGCGAGACGATTCCCTTTCCGCGGCTTTTGGAGAAAGTCTATCCATAAAGGAGGATAAGATGCCCGAAATAAAGGTTGGCGTCATAACCCACTACTTTGGCAAAATCGGCGTTGCCGTGGTCAAGGCAACCGATGGCACCCTTGCCCTCGGCGACACGATTCACATCAAAGGTGCCCATACCGACCATACGCAGGTCGTTGACTCTTTGCAGATAGAGCATGCCCCGGTCCAGAAACTGGAAAAGGGCCAGGAGGCAGGGATGAAGGTGGGGGTCAAGGTCCACGAACATGACGAGGTATTCAAGGTCATTCCTTAGCATCATTCTCGGACTCTGCTCCGTTCTTTTTGCCGACTGGGTAACAACCGGCACCGACACCCTGACCGAGAACCTCCTTACCCGCAAGTTCGTCGCCATGCAGTCGCTCGCAGTTGACTCCCTGGGCACGCTTCATGCCGCCTGGATTGAGCAAGTTGGAACCGGGCCCAAGACCATCTACTACGCACGCAAGCCCCAAGACTCCGTCTGGAGCCGTCCTGAGCCGGTTGCCGAAACCACCGCCAATCACCTCTCTCTGGCGGTTGAACCCCGAACCGGTAAGGTCCACATCGCCTATCAATATCAATGGAACACAGTTGAAGACCTCTGCTATGCCACCAACCGCACCGGACACTGGCAGCGCTACCGCCTGACTCAGGATACGATTCTTGACCACAACCCTACCCTGGCGCTTGAGGAGTCGCTGGCGCACATCGCCTGGATTACCCTTGATGCCGGTGGTGCCTACCGGATTGGCTATATCACCAACCGCACCGGACACTGGCAGCGCCAGATTCTTGCCGCAAGCCAGCTTGGCGGATTCGGCCTGGGTGCCGCACCCTGGCTCAGCCTGGAGCCGAACGGCACCGCCCATGTCACCTATCGGGGCGGCGACTATCCCGACTATCACGTCCATCACGCCCAGAACCGCTCAGCTGGCGACACCATCTGGTTCTACGAGGTTCTCGTAACCGGCAACCCCTATGACTACACATCCGCCTCGGTAGCAAAAGACTCAGGCGAATTGTTTGTTGTTGTCAGTGGCGATGAAGGCTGGGGCATGCCCTGCCACATCTACTATCTCCACCGGCCTCCGAACTCCAGCCAATGGGACCCGTGTCAACTGATGACCGCATCGGCAAGCGCCTCGCTCCGCGGCTTCGCCATGGACCGACGGGCAATCCATGCCTCCTGGGAGCAGATAAACGGCAACATCGCCACTGAAAGACTCTATCACGTCACCAACACCACCGGCTACTGGTTCAACTCGCCCCTGCGCGCCGATGGCCGGACCAGGGGCGGTGCGCTCGCGGTTGGCCCTGACCACTGCGGCCACTGTCTTGTTGTCGTCCGGGCCGGTTCCGACACAACCTGGATTGGCTGCGTTCATAGCGCCCCTTTCACCGCCGTCACCGAAGAGAGAGAATCACATTGGTTCTCCTCCTCTGCCCGCATCATCCGGCCACCATGTCGAATCGGTCTTACTGGCACCACACCGGCCGTCATCTACTCCGTATCTGGCCGGCATCTGGCAACCCTTGCCCCATCAGGCCGGGAACTCCTCTGGGATGGCAAAGACCTTAGCGGTCAGCCAGTTCCGACCGGAACCTACATCCTCCGTCAGGGCGGTTCGGCCGAGGCCATTATGCTTGTCAGATAAAAAAGGAGTGGTATGGCAAGAAGCAAGTCTAAGGTAAAGCGCATGCGCCACCGCTGGGCCCTGAAGGCAAAGCGCCGCAAGGAGGCGAAAAGGCTTCAAGCCCGGCAAGGCGACCAGCCATCAACTTCCCAGGCGCAACCTTAGCGGACCTGTCCGACGGGTCGGACTCCTCAATCATGACGAAGAAAACCAACCGTCTATTTCTCACCCCGTTCTCCTGCCCTGACGCCACCGACCACCTGCTCCGGGCTGCGCTCGAGACCGGAATCCCTCCTGAGCGGATGCTCTATCTCACACCCAGCCCGCGCAAGCTCCGGGACACCCAGTTACGTTTTGCCCGGCTTATGGGCCGGCAGGCATTCATTCCTCCACTCTTTCGGACCCAGCGGCAACTGAGCCGGGATCTCCATCTCCTCTATGGGAGAACCAGGCCCTTTCCCTCTGAGCTCAAACCGGTCCTGGTTCAAAGACTTCTTGCCCCTGGCCCGGCAAAGCCCACCCTCGGCTATGCCCGGGTGGTTGCCAACTTCATCAGAGACATCAAAAACCATGTGCCCGCAGAGCAAAGGCCACAACTTCCGGAAATTTTCAGCCAGTACCTGG
>JBDRUJ010000141.1:3760-4072 GCA_039801285.1 Caldifarciminota bacterium | reverse complement strand
CCTCTGGAGCGGGATATCAGAAGTGATTGTATCCGGAATCACGGGTGGTAGCAAGGCCAGTCGCCGCGGCAACTTGCGGCCCAAGAGTTCCGGCAGCCGGACAAACGGTGGCTTGCCTTCCATGCAATGCTCCTGGAGTGATTGACTGCCCCCAAAAATGTGTTATAATATTATAACTCCGACTTGCCCTGTCAGAAAAAACCTAGGTTGTTAGGAAGTACTTCCAAAAAGGAGGGAGCAAATGGAGCATAAGAGAATCGCAGTGCTCGCACTGGCCGGAATCCTCAGCGGGCTACTAGTGATTCTGGGCTG
>JBDRUJ010000141.1:0-3750 GCA_039801285.1 Caldifarciminota bacterium | reverse complement strand
TCTTGGGCATAATTGCCGCTACCCCAGGCGATACCGTCCCACCAACCGGTTTCGTTGTGCTTCGTGTCAGCGCTACCGATGAAGACGGAGACCAGTTGAGTTTTAGCTGGTCGGCATCTGCGGGCATTGTGGCACCGGCGACCGGTGACAGCGTGGTGTGGACCGCACCCCCCGCTCCGGTAACCGCAACAATAACTGTCATCTGCAGCGATGGTAACAACGGTGCCGATACGGCTACCAAGGAGCTTGTTGCCCGGACTTGGTTCACCGGAGAGGTTGCTGGTGAAACACCAGACTCTACCTATCTGCCGGCTCCAGGAACAGTCCTGATACCGTTTACTTTCGATACCGCGATAGCTGCCGGAGCAGTTGTTGACTCACTTTTTCTTACCACCAAGTTCGAGCCGGCAGATTTGGAGACACTTAACTTCAATGTCTATCTCGTATCACCGCAGGGCACCGAGGTACTCATCTATGATGGTATCGAGCTGACCACGCTTGAGGTCTCCGACCTAAATGTCTCTGGATTCACCGGTGAAGCCGCTGCCGGAACTTGGAAACTGAAGGTTGCTCGGCCGAGCGTCGGACTGGAAGGGTATGCCGAAGACTGCGAATTGGAAATCTACTACCACTACTAATACTAACCGAACGCTTGCGAGTCCGGTAATGCAGGGGCGGCTTTTCCGCCCCTGCAGTTTTATAGCCGGTTGAGCAAACTCTGGCCTGCCGCAAAGGCAGCAAGATTGATTTCGAGGAACTCGGCTTTGACCAGAGTTCGAATGACAGCCTTATAGGATTCAGTGGGAAACTCAAGGAACTTGGAAACTGCACCGAGCATCACGACATTCTGAACCCGCGGGTTTCCCAGGCGCCGGGCAGTCTCGAACGCCAAAACAGCAACAGGGTTGGGGGTCCGCGACTCAATGAGCTCATCCAGCCGCTGGTCATCAATCGGTTCGACCAGGCCGAGCTGCACCGGCAAGGGTTCAATCCGGTACGGGTCGAACACCAGCCGGCCTGACTCTGCGAGAAAATGGACAAACCGGACCGCTTCAAGTTTCTCAAAGGCGACCACCAGGTCGGCGGTGCCCTCTTCAATCAGCGGCGAGTAAATCTTCGGACCGTAGCGGATATGGGTCGTCACACTCCCGCCGCGCTGGGACATGCCGTGGACTTCGCTCTTCTTCACATCAAGTCCCGCGCTCAATGCCAGGTTGGCCAAGAGGTCCGAAAAGAGCAGAACGCCCTGACCGCCGACGCCGCACACCAGGATATTCATGAAATTGCCTCTCTGGGACAGAGGTCGGCGCACATGCCGCAGCCGACGCACAATGTGTCGATAACCTGTGCCCGGTTGCCCTCCATCCTGAGGGCCGGGCAGCCGAGTCGCAAGCAGGTCTTGCAGCCGGTGCACTTCTCCGCGTCAATCACCTTCGGCCGTGCCTTTTCCCGGACGAGCAGGGCACAGGGCCGCCGGGAGACGATCACCGCCGGCCCGGGCCGGGAGAGCAGCTCCTTGACAATCTTGCGGGTCTCACTGACCCGGTATGGGTCAACGGTCACGACATTCTTGATACCGCAGGCGCAGGCCAACTGCTCGGGCAGAAGTTCCACAGTCCTTTTCCCCATTAGGGTTTGGCCGGTTCCCGGATGGGGCTGATGTCCGGTCATTCCGGTGGTGCGGTTGTCGGTGATGATGACGATGACATTGCTCTGGTTGTAGGCGACATTGACCAGACCGGTGATACCGGAATGAAAGAATGTCGAGTCGCCAATCACCGCAATCCTGGGCCTGGGGTCGGCGGTGCCCAGTGCCTTGTCCGCACCATGGGCAAAGGTGATTGAAGCACCCATGTCAATACAGGTGTCCATTGCGTTGTGGGGCGGCAAAGTGCCAAGCGTGTAGCAGCCGATATCACCGCCGATTATGACATTCTGCTTCTGCAGGGCATAGAAGATACCGGTATGGGGACAGCCCGGACAGAGGGCCGGAGGCCGGGAGGGAAGGTCGGGTTCGGGCTCGGGCCGCTGATTTGTTTTGGTCAATGCCTGCCTGATTACCGCCGGACTCAGTTCGCCGACCCTGGGCAGCCGGTCTTTGCCCGTAACCTGCAGGCCGAGCGCCCGAACTTGCAGTTCAATGAACTGGTCACCATCCTCAATAACGACAAGTCTTGAGACCGTCGCTGCAAATCTCCGGACGAGTTCGGTCGGAAACGGAAATACCATTCCCAGTTTGAGATAGGACGCATTGGGAAAGACCTCGCGGGCGTAGTGGTAGGCAACGCCGTCACAGATAATGCCCAGCTCACTGTCGCCGGGCTCGATGCGATTCCAGGGAGTGGTTTCGGCATAGGCTTTGAGCCGTCCGATTCGCTGCTCAAGGTCAAAGTGGCGAACCTTTGCAAAGGCGGGAAGGAGAACGGTCTTGGCAATCAGCTTCTCATAACCGGTCACCGGCTTAGACTGCCGCTCCCCGAGCTCAACGAGCGAACTGCCGTGGGCAATACGGGTTGTCAGCCTAATGAGCACCGGAATATCAAACTCTTCAGAGATGTCAAAAGCCAGTCTGGTGAGGTCCTTGGCTTCCTGACTGTCCGAAGGACACAGGACCGGAATCTTTGCCGCCAGGGCATAGAACCGGTTATCCTGCTCGTTCTGGGAGGAGTGAAGGCCGGGGTCATCAGCCGAGACAATCACCAGTCCGCCGCGCGTGCCGATATAGGCGGCCGAAAACAACGGGTCGGCAGCCACATTCAGACCGACATGCTTCATTGCCGCGAGCGCCCGCGCCCCACAGAGGGCAGCCCCTAATGCCACCTCCAATGCCACCTTTTCGTTGACCGACCATTCGCAATAAACATCAGGATAGCGGGCCAGGGTTTCGAGGATTTCGGTGGAAGGGGTTCCCGGATAGGCTGCTGCCACCTGACAGCCGGCCTCCCAGGCGCCACGGGCTACCGCCTCATCACCAGAGAGCAGCTTCCGGTTCATAGAGGCTGGGAAACCGTTTCGCGACCAATGGATAGAATCAACATGCTTAGTGAGTTTAGAAAGATTGACCGATATGTCAATGAAAATATATTTTTGCGGAAGTATTGAAGCGAAGTTCAGTTAGAGATTGCAATGAACATCGCGGTTAGGTGGGCTTTGTTTTCCCTATTCAATGAATGGCAGAATGCCCTTCTCTCCCTAGACCGGACATTTCTGGCTAAGTCATTTAGTTATAATCGGTTATGCTTACAAGGCTATTGGGTGAGTCGTCTCCCAGGCCGTCTGGGATGCTCGTTGAAAAGCGGCCCATCTTGCCCATTGGCAACCTCTTAGCTTGGCTGCGTCTCAATCGGCCATCAGGGGAGCCTTAGGGTCTGCCTAGAACTGTGCCTCAGCTTCCGCCTTCCTTCCGGCCCCGCTGTCTCCCTGTCAGGGTCTCTGAGCGGCAGCCACGATTAGAGCACCAGAAGCTGCCCTGCACTCTGCCTGTCAATGAGCTATCAGAGCAGCTTCAGAATATGCCTTGGGGTCTCTGTCCAACAGCCTTTCCTGCAGATAACCGGAGTCGACCCCACAACAAGCGATGTCATCCGGCCATTCCGGCTTCGCTATTGCTCTTCATGGTGGTCCCAATCCTTAGCCCCAATCAAGTCAGTGAATCAGCACAATCGGGTTTGCAGGCGCTTTGCCCTCCTTCAGGAAGTATACCCCGGCAGCTAAAAGGGTTTGTGCGGGATGAAAGCGGCCCAGCACGTC
>JBDRUJ010000140.1:0-4105 GCA_039801285.1 Caldifarciminota bacterium | reverse complement strand
GAGACGTCCTAAGCTCGACACCCCATGCTCGGCCCCCGATGCCGGCGCGTAGCCTTCCCGCATGAATTTCTCGGGTCTCCGCTCCGGTATTGACTGCCGAGGCACCTTGCCGGCAATCCAATCCTCGCTCACATAGAGGGCACAGTAGCAGGCTCCGAACTCCTCAAGGTCCGAGTCCCGGTAGTAGCATGGGCAGATGATGTCAATGTCTTTTGCCTTTTCGCCGAATGCCAGCCGGCAGGGACAGCTCGGATAGCCGTAGCGCCGCTCGTTGGCCAAGAGTCCTTCAACCAGCCTGAGGGTGAACTCCTTGTCCGGATTCAGGTGATACCCACCCTCCTCAGCCTCGCGCTTCAGCCGCTCGTAGAGTTTGATGACCTCGGGTGCAAACTCCTCGGCCATGGTCAGATTCCCAAGAGCTTTCTGATGCGGGGCTCATCAAATCCGGCAACCACCGTCCCATCAATCTCAATTGTCGGATAGGAGGCGCGCGGGTTCAGCTCCCGGACCCGGTTGATTGCCTCATCCCGCTCCGCACCGGTGAGCAGGTCAACATAGATGAATTGGTAATCAATCCCATTGGCCTCCAGCAGCTCTCTGGTCTTTCGGCACCAGCTGCAGGTTGAAAGGGCGTAGAGGGTAACGCGGTGATTTTGGTTCTTTCCGGCAACGTGAGTGAAATTCATGACCTTTTCCTCCTTGTGTGACCTCTCCGGGCCTCGCCACATTCCGGGCAGGTGTTGGAATCCCTGGGAAGGGGCGTGCCGCATTTGTGACAGTAGTCAATCTTGACCCCGCAGGGCGAACAGAACGACTCACCCTCAGCCAGAGGAGTGTCACAATAGGGACAGCGACAGCGTCCGGTCCTGGTTCCTCTCATTTCGCCTCCTGCTTTTTACGAAGGTAATCCCTGATGGCGGCGTGAAGGGCATCGGCACCCAGATTGGAGCAGTGAAGCTTATTAGGAGGCAGGCCACCCAGCTCCCGGGCAACCTGCTCGTTAGTGATTTGGAGCGCCTCCTCAAGCGTCTTGCCGATTGCCATCTCACTCACCATCGAAGAGACGGCAATCGCCGCACCGCAGCCAAAGGTCTTGAACTTCACATCGCTGAGCCGGCCGTCCTTGACCTTGATGTAGAATGTCATCATGTCGCCACAGACCGGGTTGCCGACCTCGCCCACGCCGTCCGCGTCCTTAATCTCGCCGACATTGCGCGGGTTGCGGAAGTGGTCCAGCACCTTTTCCGAGTACATCGTTACCCTTCATTTTCCTCATTATGGCCCGTCTGTCCAGTTTTGACGGCATAGGGGTCCTCCCCTCTGAGAAACCGGGCATAAAGTGGCGAGATTGCCCGCAGTCTTTCAACAATCGGCGGCAACTTATCAAGGAGCAGCTCAACCTCGGCCATGGTGTTATCCTTTCCCAGTGTAAGCACCAGCGACGACTGGGCAACCGCATGGTCAAGCCCGATTGCCAGCAGGACATGGGATGCCTTGAGTGTCCTGGCGGTGCAGGCCGAGCCTGAGGCGGCAGCAATGCCCGCATCGTCAAGCATCAAGAGTAGCGCCTCACCCTCAACAAACTCAACACAGAGGCTCACATGTCCGGGCAGTCGCTGGGTTGGATGGCCGGTGAAGACAAGCCTCGGGATGCGTCGGGGCAGCTCTTCGGTCAGCCGTTTTGCCAGCAGGCTCATATGCTCGGCCCATTCCGAAAGATGCTCTCTGGTAATTTCGGCGGCCCGGCCCATGCCGACAATCGCCGCAACATTCTCGGTCCCGGCCCGGCGGCCCCGCTCCTGAATGCCGCCGTCAATCAACGGAACAATCCTCGTCTTGGGTCTGAGGTAAAGCACTGCTGCTCCCTTCGGCCCATAGCACGACTGGGCTGAAAATGAGTAGGCATCAACACCGAGTGCTGCGACATCAACCCCGATCCGGCCGATTGCCGCAGTCCCGTCGGAGTGAATCGGAATCCCCTTCTCATGACAGACCCGGGCCAGCTCCTCCAGCGGCTGGATTGTCCCAATCTCGTTGCTGGCATGCTGGATTGATACCAGCACCGTGTCGGGCCGCAGCACCCTAGCCAGCTCTTCAGGATTGACAACACCATTGCGGTCAACACCAACCACAGTAATCTCAAAGCCCTCCCGCTTCAGGCTCCTTGCTGGCTCCAGAACCGAAACATGTTCAATTGCCGAGACCACAATGTGTCTTCCCCTTCCCCGGCTGGCCAGTGCCAGACCCTTGACTGCCAGGTTGTTGCTCTCCGATGCCGATGCGGTAAAAATAACATCCTGCGGGGCGCAGTTGATGAACCACGCCACCTGCTCCCGTGCCAGCTCAAGCGCCTGTTGTGCCGGCCTGCCCAGGCTGTGAAGGCTCTGAGGGTTGCCGAAATGTTCGGTAAGATATGGCACCATAGCCTGATAGGCCTCGGGCAGCACCGGCGTGGCAGCGGCGTGGTCGAAGTTCACATGAGCCACAATATTTGGACGGCATATTATATGACCCAGGTTCGCAACAACTGTAGAAGAACTGCCCACCAACCGGTTTCTGTCGGACAGCGTCACTGGGTCAGTAGAAATCGCAGTTCTTTTCTTTAAGATCCGCATTACCAAATAGTTAGCCTGTAAGAGCTGAATTCGATGGGCTTACCCCTATACCACTTCGGGGCTTACCACCCTTCTTAGCTCGGTTTTTAGCCCAATCTTTGGGCTCGGGCAAAGCTCGGCTCCCAGACTGGACGTCAGAATCGCTCCAACCTCCGTTTCCAGTGCCGGCCCAAGATTAGTGCTCAGCAGGGCCATTTGTCTCCTCCAAAGGCCATTTTTCAGCCCGATTCTCAGAAGGAACGCTGGGCCAGAACTCAGAACCAGGCTTGGCTAGGCCACAACGAGCAGCCTGAATCCGGCTTTCGGTTCTATCCTTGAAAGCGACTCAAGAAGTGGCATGAGATAACTTGCCGACCCATCCCTCACTGACACTGGCCTTCACACCTCTCCTCTCCAGAACCTTGACTTCTCTTTTCTTCCCTCTATCCTGATAAGGAGTGATGAACCAGTTGCCTGTCCCTGAAACATCAGAGCTAGTCAGAAGGTTTCGCAGCCAGCTAGGCCACAAGCAGTGGAGAGAGCTTGAGGAGACCTGGCTTGAGCTTCTCGAGGCCGGAACCAGCCTTTCAGAGCTCCTGGGGTTATGTGACCTGGCAGAGCGCTGGGCGCCAAAGGAAACTGCCGTAACCCTCCTCTCTGTGCTTGCCGCTCATCTGAAGGATAAGGAACAGATTGAGGAGTCGCTTCTTATTCTGCGCCGGCTCGCCAAGCTCACACCCGATGATGTTGCCCTGGCAAGAGAGATTGCCAACTGTATCCGGCTTTTAGAGAAGGAGAACCCGCTGATTGAAAGGGTGCTGCAAAAGTCGGGCCTGGGCTATGGCCAGCCCTTGCTCCAGTCGCTGGAACTGGTTGACCGCTACCTCGCTCTTCTTCCCGGAAGGCTGCTTTATGATTCGGAACGAGGTCCGGGCAAGGTGAAGAGTCTCGACCTGCTGCTCGACCGGGTCACGATAGCATTCTCCGACTCTAACGAAACGACCTTCGATACCCTGACCGCATCAAAACGGCTTTACACCGTTGCCCGGGATGGCTATTTTGCCCTTCTGGAGAATGACCCGGACCGGCTCAAACAACTCGCCGCGACCGAGCCGGGAAGGGTTGTGAGCCTGTTCCTGCGCGACATCCGCTCAAGGGCAACAGTCGCCGAGATTCAGAAGGCTCTTGCCCGGCTCATTCCTGCCCATGAGTGGGACGGGTTCTGGGAGAGGGCGCGCAAGGCACTGGCAAAGGAGCCGCATATCCAGGTCTTTGCCCGGCCTTCCCGCTCCTACCAGTGGGTGGAAAAACCGGCCGAGCCCGGTGAAGTTGAAACTCCGAAAAGTTCAGCCAGACCAAGAATCACATTTGACCCGTCCAAGCTGGCAAATCTCACCATTCCTGAGCTGCAGGAAGCATTTGCCGAGCTTGCCACCACAACCGACCGGCGCCATTTCCTTGAAGCAGTAAAGCAGCACCGTCCCGACTGGGAGAGAGTGTATGCTGCACTT
>JBDRUJ010000139.1:0-4263 GCA_039801285.1 Caldifarciminota bacterium | reverse complement strand
CGGGATGGCTGCAACCTGTTATGAGAAGGCCGGCAGGGGTGAAGTAGCCGCCGATGTCCGTGCCATCGGTTCATCAGGAATGAAGAATCAGAACCTTGCCTGGGTGCTTTCCTCGCTTGTGCCGGGCGCCGGAGAAATTTATGCCGGAAGGCCCCTGACCGGTATTCTGAGTTTTGTGGTCAACGGAGCCTGTATTGGTGGTGTTGTCCTGGCAGCCCGCGCTGATGATTGGGTCACAGCCGCAATTCTCTTCACCACCCTTTTCACGAGATTCTACAACGGCTCACGCTACAATGCGGCTGACTTCTGCCGGGAGTTCAATCAGCGGCTGGTGCGCGCCGAGATTGAGCGATTGTCAACCCGGCATCGGCTTGAGCCGGACTGGTTCAGCGGGGTGCGCTGGCTTGTCGGGCCCGACTTTCCCCGGCCGACTCCTGTTCGAAAAGAGTCCGGGCCAGTTCGCCAGCCAGCTCTGCCCGGGCAAGTTTGCCCAGCTCATCAAGCGAGAAGTTGAGCTCGGTTGGCCCATTCCTGATGATAACGCCACCCTTGATGGCAACCGGCTCTCCGGGTTGAAACCCGAGACCGGTGCCAAACCGCCTGGTGTCCTCCTGGGATAGATGGACGGTTGAGCCGGGACCGGCCAATCTCTGAACAACCCCGGCAATCAGCTTCGGGTAGTCCGGACTCTGGATGAACCGCTCCAGAGCCTGACTAATCACATTGTCAATCACCGCCCAGCGGCCCGCCAGAAGCCGCTTGTTTCTCTCCAGCCTTGCCCGGCTCCGGCTCCGCTCGAGAATGGCCTCGGTCTCGCGCCGGGTTGTTTCCCGAGAATCGGTTTCCAGCTTTGCAATTGTCTCCTGAGTGCGGCGCCGGATTTCCTCGGACCGCTCCTGGGCACGGGCCCTTATTGCCGCGGCCCGCTCGCGCCCATCGTTGATAATCTTCTGAATCAGCTCTTCGGCAGCCATTTAGGCACCGGTCTTCACACCCATCTGCAGGAAGATGGTGGCAAGGAGTCCCAGCACCGCATAGGTCTCAACCAGGGCGCCGAATATCACCGCCTTGGCCGACTCGGTCGGTCGCTTGGCAACCATCTGGGCACCGGCCGCGCACACCTTGCCCTGCCAGATTGCAGTGATGAGTCCGGCGATGCCCACCGGCAGGCAGGCAGCCAGCATCTGCAGCCCCTGCCAGGGGTTCAGGCCGACCGGTGCACCGGCCATAACCCCAAGCTTCATCATCGCAAGGAATGCGCCAAGGAAGCCGTAGAATCCCTGAGTGCCCGGAAGGGCGACAAGGATGAACAGATTGCCGAACTTCTTTGGGTCTTCGGCCATCACGCCGGCAGCGACATCGGCTACCAGCCTGATGCCGATTGCCGAGCCGATACCGGCGGGCAGCGCCGCCATCACACAGCCGGTCAGTGCCAGAAGCAGACCAACATCCACAAATCCTCCTCTCTCATTGCTGCGTTCTTCTGATATTCCCGCGCAGGCGGGAGTCAATTCGTTCTTCGCTCATTGGACCTTGATATAATTGAATCGTTCAGCCAGGGGGCTGAACCGTTCACCTCCGCCGGTGTAGAACCGGGGGAAGAACTCAACATACTGCAGGCGCAGCGAGTGGACAAATGCGCCCAGGACATTTACCGCAATGTTATAGGCATGGCCGCCGATAAGGACGACCAGGCCGAGCACGATGCCAATCACCGGCACCTTGAAGAGCATCCAGGCAATGACATTTATCGCCATCGCCACACCACCGGTGCACATCCCCAGGGCCATCAGCCTGATGTAGGAAAGGACGACACCGATATAACCGGTTGCGCCATAAAGGGCATAGCCGCCCCAGGCAAGCTTGCTGAAAAGGCCCCTGCCGGTCGGTGCCGCAAGAAAGAAGACCGTTGCCAGGACTCCGGTCACCACTGCGGGCAGGAGACGGACAAAATAGAAAGCAATCCCGGCACCGGCAAGAATACCCAGAACTGCCAGGACCGGTCTCATCCGGTGCTTCTGAATCATACTGAGCCAAGCCCAGATGGTCATCGCTACAAGGATTGCAAGGACGAGCCATCTGCTCAATAGGAAGACTCTGGGCAGCCAGCCGAAACGGGCACCGAAATAGAGGAAGACCGAAGCAAGCAGGCCGAAGAGAATCCACTGTGCCGGAAGTGTCGCCTTCTCCCGCTGGTTGAAGACGACGATTGCAGCCATCGCGCCAAGCAGGATAACCATGAGCAGGGTATTGACAGAGCCGGGCAACATCCTGCCGAAGACCACCCGGATGACCAGGCTGTTCAGACCGAGAAACCAGGGCATCTGGCCGAGGAGTCCATCACCCCAGTTCCGAACTCTGAGGCAGTCGGCAATCTCAAAGGCAATCCCCGAAATCAGCTGGAGATAGCCCAGGGCGACGGAAAGAATGAAGAACTTCATCGGCTCCTTCAATGGGTCGAACCACATCAGCCGGTTCTTGAATGCTGCGAGCCAGCCCAGGCCGAGCCGGTCAAAGACATCACCAAACCAGCCGCCAACAAGCGCGCCGGCCGGAATGGTCAAAAGGCCACCAATGAGAACGATGCCTAGAAGCTTATTCGAAGCCCCGAGCCGGCGCATGAGCAGATAGGTAAGCAGGGCAACAACAATTCCATAACCGGCATCGGTCAGACAGAGAGCAAAGAATGTCCCAAAAAACGGAGCAATCAGCCAGGTCGGGTCCAGCTCCTTTGGTGATGGCAGACTGAAGAGTTCCAGGACAAGCTCAAATGGCCTGAAGACCGGCCGGTTCACCAAGGCCACCGGCGGCTCCTCATCAGGGTCAGGCTCAACCTGGGCCAGGGCCGCATATTCCGCCTCATCAACGAGTCGCTTCAGCTTCCCAATATCGCGATTCCTGACCCAGCCGTGCATCAAGAGAACGGTTCCGGTCTGTTCGGCTCCAAGCTCTGTCCCCTTCCGGCTCTCCTCATTGGCTAGGGCGTCGGCCACCGCCTGAAGCTCAACGAGCCGTCGGGTGAGCCTCGAAATCTCACTCTCCAGCTCCACTCGCCGCTTCTCAACCTCATCCCGCTCCCTTTTCAGCTCAGCCAGAATCTCGGCTGGCCTGCCTTCGACATTCCGCAAATCTGCGGTCTCAAATCTCATTCCTGACAGGGTGGCACTCACCCTCTCCCAGACATCTGGTGCCGAGGCAATCATCACCAGCACAGCCCCATCTTCTTCTCCGACTGTCTCAATAGCAACCGGCTCCTGAGCCAGGAGACCCTTGGCGTTCATCAGTTCTGCTCTGTCGGCAAACCGGCCCAAAAGGATTGTCACCGACCTCAGACCATAGAGTTCCTGCGGATTGTCCTGCAGCCCCTGCCAGGGCAAGAGCCGCGCCCTTTCGGCGTCAATCGCCTTTAGCCGGTTGTCAAGCTCCGAGAGTTCGCGGGCCAGCCGGTTGAGATGGTCAAGCGGTTCTGACGGGTCTAGGTGCTGAACAATCTCCTCAAATTCGGAACGAGTAAGAACCGGCCTGGCCTTTCCCTTCTTATCGGCCCTTGCCTTCAGAAGCTCAATCGCCTCGGCCAGCCGGTTGAGAATCACGCTCTGGGCCGATGTCTGGGAATCGGCTTGGTCCGGGCCGGTTTCGGTCCTGGTCACATGGAGGATTCCGGAGCGCTGGAGTGCCTTGAGAAATGACTCCTGGTGTTCCTTATGGACCGCGACCAGGACCTTGGTGACCTTCTCTATTGCCACAGCTTATGGAGAAAATCCAGCACCTGCTGGATGGCCCTTTCCTCTCGTTCCTTTGGAATTTCTGCCTGGCGCTGGGCCTCAACCTCGGCATCCCGGACCGCGTGTTCCCGCAACCTTTCCGCTTCAGCCCGGGCCTGTTCCCGCGCCAGTTCCGACTCCTTCTGGAGTCGGGTCCTGGTTTCAGCCAGTTCATTGGCTGCCTCGGTCTCGGCACGGGCGATGAGTTTGCGTGCCTCCTCCTCAGCCGACCTGACCAGCTCACTGGCCTCGGCTTCAGCCTGCCTGATGCGTTGAATGATATCCTGCTCTTCGGCCGTCATAAATCCGCTCCAATCCTACTGGAGATGTTCCAACTGTCAAGAAATGAGATGACTCTTTATGGAAAAGCTCTGTCGGTATCAGTTATAGCTCAGCTGCCACCTGCGTGCCGCGGTATATACCTTACGTAACCAAGTCACGAATTACCTGAGGGTTAGCCCAGACACCTGACGATTCCTCATCAAACCACTCTGAGTCG
>JBDRUJ010000138.1:0-4339 GCA_039801285.1 Caldifarciminota bacterium | reverse complement strand
TGGAATGAGGCAGAAGAGTGGTTTAGGAAATATGCCTTTCTGGAGAGTGATGCCAAGCGCCGGACCGAAGCAAAGCTGAAGATCGCCGCCTGCCGCTATGAAGAAGGAAAGTTCCAGGAAGCGGCCCGTCAAGCTCAGGATGTCCTTGGCCGATACAGCGACATCGACGAAGAGGCCAATCTGCTTTTGGGAAAGGCACTGCTTGCCCAGGGCCGTTCCGACGACGCCCTGAAGACCTGGGCCAGGGTGCGCAGTGCCAGCAGCGCCGGAGCCGAGGCGGCGTTCCGGATTGGCAGATTTTACGAGGAGCAGAAGGAGTTTGCGCTGGCACGGGCCTATTACGACTCCGCCAAATTGCGCCGGGCCGATTCCGACTACGGGGTCCTGGCGGTGAAGCGGCTTTCCCTGCTCGATGCCTTCGCCTCTCAAGAGACCACCAGTCAGGATGCTGCCAAAAGGCTCTTTCTTCTGGCTGAGGTCCACAATCTGAACCTCGGCGACTTTGACCAGGCACTGGTGCTCTATCAGCAGGTCTATGACTCCTTTCCCGGAAGCCCATGGGCACCCAAGGCCCTTTTTGCCAACGCATGGCTTCTGAAGAATATTAAGCAGGACTCGGCCGGAGCGGTTCCAATTCTCAAAAGAATAATCGCCGAGTATCCCGAAACCGAATATGCCGATGAATCTCGGCGCTGGCTCGGGCTGCCCGTGCCCAAACGGAAGGTGGTCAAGGTTACGGCTCCGGCCGAGACGGTTGCAGCAAAAAGCGATAGTATCAAAGCCCCCGAGCCCCTGCCCGAGTCGAAGACGATAGAGGAAGCAGAGGCCGAAGAGTCAACCGCGCGACCTGAAAGCCCGCGAGAACCAAGGCCCGGAATGTTCCCCAAAGGTCGGCACCGTCCCCCTGGAGCCAGGGAACTGATTGATGAGGCAACCGGTCTTCCAAAAGTGACACTGGTTCCTGTTGCCGAAACCGTTGCCGCCCCGCCGGCCGAGGAGACAACCGTTACGCAACCGCCCCGGCCCCAACTGGAGATTGTCCACTTCGACACCGACAGTTGGCGCATCCGGCCGGCCGACACTGCGGCACTCAACCAGAACGCCCGGCTGCTCCTGGCGAACCCTTCGCTGAAGATTGTCCTTATCGGCCACTGTGACCCGCGGGGCACGGCTGAGTATAACCTGAAGCTCGGTCAGCGCCGGGCCGATGCGGTCCGAGACTATCTTGTCAGCGCCGGTATTCCCGGGGAGCGGATTGTCACCCGCAGCGAAGGTGAAAACCGGCTCATCTCGGCAAATCCTGACGAGTTCTGGCTCGACCGGAGAGTCGAGTTTCAACTGGAGTGAAACAACTGACCGCTACCGTCACCGATGTCCAGAGGCTGACCAAGGACATCTTCTCAATCTGGCTGAATGCAGCCGAACTGGCGCAGACAGCAAAACCGGGCCAGTTTGTCAATATCCGGGTTGGTGAAGGCGAAGAGCTGCTTTTGCGCCGACCTGTCTCAATCGCCGATGTCTTTGGTCAAAAAGTCCGTCTGATATTCCGGATAGTTGGCAAAGGAACCGCCTGGCTGAGCCAAGTGCCAAAAGGTTGCGGTTTAGACCTCCTCGGCCCGCTTGGAAGGCCGGTCCGGATTCCGAAGGGCCGCGACATCCTGGTGTGCGGCGGTGGGGTAGGTGCGGCACCGCTCCTGTTTCTCACCCGGAGGCTTGCCAGGCAGAACCGGGTCTATGTAGTGCTGGGCGCAAAGAGCCGCAAGGAAATGATTCTGGTCCGTGAGTTCAAGAGACTCAGGGTGAAAGGCTATATTGCCACCAACGACGGTAGTCTGGGCTGGAAGGGAACAGCCTCGGAGCTGGCAGAGCTCGTGGCAAATGAACTGAACCGGCCCATCGTCTATGCCTGCGGGCCAAGACCGATGCTTCAGGACATTGTTGCCCGTCTGCCCGGCCACGAAATCTGGGGATTTGCTGAGGAGCGGATGGGCTGTGGAACCGGCATCTGCCATTGCTGTGCCCTGGCCCGGAAGGATGGCGGCTACATAAGACTCTGTCGTGATGGCCCGGTAGTTCTCCTGAACGGGGTGCGACTGTGAACTTTGAAGTCCAGCTCGGCCGGACAATCTTTCCCAATCCGGTTCTAGCCGCATCGGGCACATTCGGGTTCGGACTGGACTTTCCCAGAGTTGCCAATGCCATTGGCGGTATTGTGACCAAGGCGATTACCGTTGAGCCCAGGGCCGGAAATCCTCCGCCCCGCATCTACGAGTTTCCCGGCGGTATTATCAATTCGGTCGGCCTTGAGAATCCGGGCCTGAAAAGATTCAGGGCGGAAATTCTGCCCAGACTTGCCCGACTCAAGAGCCGGCTGATTGTCAACATCGCCGGCTTTTCAATTGAGGAGTTCGGTTTGCTGGCAGAAAGTCTGAGTAGTGAACGGGTGGACGGGTTTGAGGTGAATGTCTCCTGCCCCAATGTGGCCGAAGGCGGTGCCCTTTTCGGACAGGACCCGAAAATGGTAGAAAGAGTCACAAGAGTGGTTAGGCAGCAGACTGACAAGACGGTGATTGTCAAGCTCACCGCCAACTTCATTGACCCGGTCGAGACGGCAAAGGCGGCCCTGGCCGGAGGCGCCGATGCAGTGACGCTTATCAACACACTTTTCGGCCTGGCACTTCAAAAGGATGGCACTCCTTTCCTGGGCGGAAGAACCGGCGGTATCTCCGGCCCGGCAATCAAGCACTTTGCCCTGTTCTGTGTTGACCGGGTGGCACGCGCTGTCGCGATTCCTGTTATCGGCTGCGGCGGCATCATGAACGGTCAGGATGCCTTGGATTTCATCTCAGCCGGTGCCCGCCTTGTCCAGGTCGGCACCGCATCCCTGCGCAACCCCTATGCCCCGCTTGAGGTCTGGTGCGAACTGAGGCTTCTCTGCCGGAAGAATCGGTTCAAGAACTGGGCCGATGTTATCGGCCGGACCGGGAGGTCTTCATGACGAAACTCATCCTGGCACTCAATGTTGAGCAACCCGCCCTCGCCCTGAACTGGCTCGAAAGGCTGGGTGAGGCGGTTGATGTCTATAAACTCCAGATGGACCTCTTCGGCCGGGCTGGGCCTGAGCTGGTGCGCCGGTTTGTCGCCAGGGGCGCACGCGTCTTTCTGGACCTGAAGTTCCACGACATCCCTTCGGTTGTTGCCAAGGCTGTCCAAGCCGCAGCCGAGCTGGGCGTGTCCATGCTGACGGTTCACACAATGGGTGGGGCAAAGATGCTCTCTGAGGCGGTCAAGGCGGCTCGGTCATCAGGTCAGAACCGGCCCCTGATTCTTGGGGTGACGGTTCTCACCAGCCTTGACCGCCAAGCCTTGAAACAGGTGACCGGTCTTGACCAGGAGGTTCAGAACCGGGTCCTGGCACTGGCTGAGCTTGCCCAGAGCATGGGCTGCGACGGTGTGGTGGCATCACCACAGGAAGTCGCCGCAATCAAGAAGCGCTGTGGCCCGAAGTTCATTGTTGTCACGCCTGGAATAAGACTGGGAAGACCGGGTCCGGCCGACGACCAAGCGCGAACCATGACGCCTTCTGATGCCCGCTCTGCCGGAGCCGACTACATCGTTGTCGGCCGGTCAATCTACGAGGCACCAGACCCGCTCAAGGTGATTGGAGAGATTCGGGCACAACTGGGAGGTTATTGATGACTGACATAAATCAGATTCTCAAGGAAAAAGGGGTGCTCCTCGAAGGCCACTTCCTGCTCACCTCCGGCAACCACTCAGACCGCTACTTTGAGAAGTTCCGGATTCTTGAGCATCCTGACCTGTGCGAACTCTTTGCCAGGGAGATTGCCAAGCGGTTTCGCTCCGAGGGCATCACTGTGGTCTGCGGCCCGACAACCGGTGGCGTCATCATCGCCTATGAGGTTGCCCGGCAACTCGGGTGCCGGTGTGTCATTGCCGAGAAGGCAACTACCGGCCGTCAGATTGGCCGGGGATTCCAGCTCGGGCCCATGGACCGGGCTCTGGTTGTTGACGATGTCCTGACCACCGGTGGCTCAATCAATGAAACCCTTGCGGCCCTGGCCCGGTTTCCGTCAAAAGTGGTCGGCATTGCCGTCTTCATTGACCGCAGCAGCGGTGTCTGTTTTGACCAGCCCTTCTTTGCGGTCTATCGCCAGGAGATTAGGAACTTCCCGCCCGACAACTGCCCCTTGTGCCAGGCCGGCATCCCGCTCCAGGAGCCGGGCCGCAGTGGCAAGAAGTAGCAAGAACTAAATTGGGATTTAGCCGTCGCCCGCTTGACTGCCTCTTCGGTAGGCCTGCTCCTTTTCCTTCAGCTCCG
>JBDRUJ010000137.1:332-4340 GCA_039801285.1 Caldifarciminota bacterium | reverse complement strand
ACCGCTCCGTCCTGAATCATGCCGCTGGTGACAGAGTTGCTCTGCCCCTCGTTCACAAACCGCGAATCCAGAGCGCTCAGGTTATTGCCGTCCAGTCTGGCGGCATTGTCCGAGCAGTAGCTGTAGGCAACACTCACCAGTCGCAGTCTGGGCGCAAGCTCAGGACCGCCAGCTACCGCCATACCAAGATAAAGGCTTCCGGCCTGCGGGACAGAGTCTATCTGGTTCACCGCGCCCAGAAGGACCGAGAAGAGTCCACCTTTTGTCCTGACGGTCTGGGTCTCGTTCCAGAACGGGCTTCCGCCGCTGGGCACGGTGTAGAGCCGGAATTGGACTTGATAGGTTGTGTCTGGCACCGGCATGCCCAGGGTGTCGGTCAGCTTGCCCTGATAGGATAGGAGCTTCGGAATGGTGATGGCATCGGCAACGTCGCCGGCTGCGAGTTGAGGTTGAACTGCCTGTTGCGGCACTATTGCCGCATTGTCGCTGGCAAGTGCCACAACGCACAGGACTGCCCATACGAGCATTCTGTTTCTTACCATTGGTTGTTCCTCCTTTTTTCTATGCGAACGACTAATGATAAACAATATTGATGGGTGGTGTCAATCTTTCGTGTAAAATGAGCCATAGCCCCCTCCATACTTCTAAGTTATCCTATCACGGAGGAGTAGCGTATCAAATCCCCTATCCTTTCATATTCAATTTACACACAATCACTACCGTTCCTCTGAAGATAACCCAGCGATTATTGACACTGCTGCCGGTGATGGTAATATAAGAGTCAGAACCTGCAGGGGACAGGGAACTGAGGGATAACTGGCAGGTATCAAATCGGAATGCAGCGTGCTAATCGGTCAAGATGAATTGAAATGGAGGTTCTGTGTCGGAAGTTTTGGAGATACGGTGGCACGGCCGGGGTGGTCAGGGCGCCAAGACCGCCGCACTGCTCTTTGGCGAGGCGGCCCTGGATACCGGCCAGTTTATTCAGGCCTTTCCGGAGTACGGCCCGGAAAGGACTGGTGCGCCCGTTGCCGCCTACAACCGGCTGTCAAAAAAGCCGATTCGGATTCATTCGGGTATCAAGAATCCCGACATCGTCGTGGTTCTCGACCCGTCCCTGATTGAACCGATGGCGGCAACCGAGGGCATCAAGCCCGGCGGAGTCCTTCTGGTCAATACGACTGAGAAGCCCGATGAGCTGCGGCGCCGCTTCAACATCCGGCCCGACATCAAGGTCTGGACCGTTGATGCTTCAAGGATTGCGCTCGAGACCATCGGCAAGGACCTGCCCAACACCCCGATGCTTGGTGCCCTTGTGAAGGTGACTGGCATCCTCGACTACGAAGCCACCATGAAGGCGATTGAGCATAAACTCTCAACCAAGTTCCGTGACAAGAAACTGGTCGAGAAGAACCTGGCGAGTGTCCGAAGGGCATTCGAGGAGGTCCAAGGCTAATGAGTAGATTGAAAGGCTGGCAGGAGTTACCCTGCGGGGCAATCATTGAGGACCTGCAGGCGGTTCTGGAGAACAAGACCGGAACCTGGCGCAGTCAACGGCCGGTCTGGGATGAAAAGAAGTGCCGGCCCTGTTATCTCTGCTGGGTCTACTGTCCCGATTCGGCAATCATCATCAAGGATGGCAAGGTTGCCGGTATTGACTACGACTACTGCAAAGGTTGCGGCATATGTTCAACGGTCTGTCCGCGCTCGGCAATCACCATGGAGAAGGAGAAGAAATGATTCTGGCAAAGACCGGTAACGAGGCCCTGGCCCTGGCAATGAAGCAAATCAATCCCGATGTGGTTGCTGCCTATCCCATCACCCCCTCAACCGAGATTGTCCAGCTCTTTGCTGGCTATGTGAATGACGGCCTGGTGGACACCGAGTTTGTGGCGGTGGAAAGCGAGCATTCGGCCATGGCCGCCTGCATCGGTGCGGCTGCCTGCGGCTGCCGGGTGATGACCGCAACCGCCTCGCAGGGTCTGGCATTGATGCATGAGATGCTCTTCATTGCCGGAGGTCTGCGGCTGCCGATAGTGATGTGTGTCGCATCAAGGTCCCTCTCCTCGCCTCTGAACATCCACGGCGACCATTCCGACTCCTTGGCATCCCGTGACTCAGGCTGGCTCCAGTTCTTCTGCGAGACGGTCGAGGAAGGTTACGACACCCTGCTCCAGGCGGTGAAGATTGCCGAGCAAGCCTATCTGCCCGCAATTGTGGCGATTGACGGCTTCATCCTCTCCCACTGTCTTGAGCGAATCGAGACCCTTGAGGACAAGGACATCCGCGACTTTCTCGGTCGGCCCAAGCCGAAATACAACCTCCTCGACTACCGGCATCCGATTCTCGTCGGTCCGGCAACACTCCAGGACTACTACTTCGAATTCAAGCGCAGCCAGATTGAAGGCATGAACCGCGCCCTGCCAATAATCGAAACGGTGCAACAGGAGTTCCGGAATCGGTTTGGCCGGGGCTATCCGGTGCTTGAGGAGTACCGGTGTGAAGATGCCGAGGCGGTGGTCCTGGTGATGGGCTCGGCCTGTGGCACCTGCCGCGTTGCGGTTGACCGTCTCCGCGACCAGGGCAAAAAGGTCGGGATGGTGAAACTCAGGGTCTTTAGGCCCCTTGTTCACTCCCTTCTGAAGGAAAGGCTGGCCCGCTTCAAGTCAATAGCTATCCTCGACCGGGCCGACGCGGTCAACTCCTATGCCGGTCCACTGTTTACCGAGGTAACCTCGGCCCTATATGACCTATCGAGCCGGCCCAGGGTGCTTGCCTATGTCTATGGCCTTGGCGGCAAGGAGTTCTCGCCCGATGATGCGCTAACAGTTCTGGAGCAGACCCTGGCTGGCAAGAAGGATGAGCTGGTAACCTATGTTGGAGTGAGGTGACAATGGCAACCATCAAAGAGCTGATAACCCGACCCGAACTCTTCTCAAAAGGCCATCGCGCCTGTGCTGGTTGTGGCGAGGCTCTGGCGGTCAGACAGATACTTCTCTCCGCACCCCAGCCGGTGGTAACGGTCATGTGCACTGGCTGCCTTGAGATATTCTCATCAATCTATCCCCACAGCGCCTGGCAGGTCCCGATGATTCACACCGCCTTTGAGACCGCGGCCTCAACCGTCTCCGGTGTCGAAACCGCCTACCGCTTCTATAAGAAGATGGGCCGGATAAATGAGCCCATCAACTTCATCGCCTTTGGGGGCGATGGCGGAACCTATGACATCGGACTCCAGGCTCTTTCCGGCGCAGTCGAGCGCCGCCACCGGTTCCTCTACGTCTGCACCGACAACGAAGGCTACATGAACACCGGCATCCAGCGCTCCTCAGCCACGCCCCTCGGCGCCCATACCACCACCTCACCGGCCGGCTCGAAGATTCCAGGCAAGACTGTTCACCGCAAGAACATCATGGAAATCATGATAGCCCACGACATCGCCTATGCCGGCCAGACAACCGTCTATTTCTGGAAGGACCTCACCGATAAGGTGGCAAAGGCTCTTGCCAAGGACGGACCGAGTTTTCTCAACGTGCTGGTTCCCTGTCCCTTGGGCTGGGGCCACCCGCCCTCGGAAACGATAAACATCTCAAAACTGGCGGCTGACACCTGCTTCTGGCCCATCTACGAGTTCGAAGACGGAAGATACAAAATCAACTACGAGCCAAAGGAGAAGAAACCGGTTGAGGAGTTCCTAAAGGCTCAGCAGCGGTTCCGGCACCTGTTCGAACATCCGGACGGGAAGAAAATAATCGCCGAGCTCCAGAGGCGGATTGATGCCGAGTGGCAGCTCCTTCATAAGAAGCAGGAGGCCTTCGGCAGTTAGCCCAGAAGCCCGGCAAGCTCACCAACAGTTCGAATCTGTAGCTGCACATCCTTGGCAACCTCAGGAATCCGCTCCGGCCTTATGACTTCGATATGTCGGGTGAGCAGCACCGGAGTCATCCCGGCCTCTCTCGCACCCCGGAACTCGTCTGAAGACCCGTCGCCCACATAGAGGCACTGTTG
>JBDRUJ010000137.1:0-322 GCA_039801285.1 Caldifarciminota bacterium | reverse complement strand
AAGAGAATAGATTGTCGGGTCTGGTTTGCGCCGCCCCACCTGACAGGAGAAGACCGCCGTATCCAGCAGCTGGGCAAGTGGCGAATCGGGCCAGGCCTCAATCTCATCAAGCCCGCAGTTGGAAATCAGACCGAGCCGGTAACCTTTCTTGCGCAGCCGCTTGAGTCCTGCAATCACATCTCTCTCAACATTGAGCAGAGCGTGCCGGAAACGGACCGAGCGGGTCCGGATGACCTCCTGAATCTGCGCGTCGGTAACCCGCGGATTGAGCTGGCGCGCCAACCGGCGCAAGGGAACCTCAAATCGCACTAACCCGAGACCG
>JBDRUJ010000136.1:3835-4347 GCA_039801285.1 Caldifarciminota bacterium | reverse complement strand
CTACCAAAGCGCGTAGATGAAATCCGGCAGACTCGGGGCTTCGGTTGGGAACAGACTCTTGACCGGTTCCAGCTCCTGGCCGCGATTTCCTATGTCGGCCGGGATGCCGAGTTGAACCCGGATGGTACAGTACTGCGTCTGGCCGAAAGCGGAGTCCATGATGACTCAGCCTCTCTAGCCGAAGAGAATCTTGTTCGTGAGCTACTCCTCGGCACCGCAGCCCTTTATCGTTCAGGTCGGGTGATTCTTGGTGCCTGTTGTCAGTTCATTAGGTTCAACCGCATCTTTACCCCGCGCGATTCTCAAAACTCTTTTTCCGGCCAGCAACTAGCCGGTTGTGGTGTCAGCCTTGGCTGGAAAACCGACGCCTACCAATTGGCTGGCGACTGGGCAATCGCCAGCACCGGTGGACAGGCAGGTGCTCTGCGCCTTGGAGGCACGTGGTCTGATATTGTAACGCGCATCACCCTTCGCGGCTATCAGCACCACTTTTTTGCCCCTCACGGTCGGGT
>JBDRUJ010000136.1:0-3825 GCA_039801285.1 Caldifarciminota bacterium | reverse complement strand
TTGACAGCAAGAAAGGACCGACTCGACGCCACCGGGTCAATAAAATACCGGATTGGTGGGCTGGAGCTCGAAGCCAGCGGTAATACCTACAGGGATTTTGAGACTGACTCGCTTCCTGCACAAATCAGAATAAAGACCGGCCAAAGGTTTGGCCTAGCAAGAGCGGAGCTCACCATTGGTCGCAGTTTCAAACAGGCATTGGAGCGGTATCGAACCGGTCGGCTCTCTCTCAGCTTTGCTCTGGGTCAAAAATCCCACCTGGATTTAGTCATTGCTGACGAATACCCCGAGCAGCGTCCAGGCAGGGGCAGAATGCTCGGCTTTATTATGGCGTTCAGAAAAAGACCTTTTGAGGCAGGACTGGCTCTAGCCATTTTTGACATCTCTGGCACGGGAATCAGGCTGTCAACATATGAACCGGGTGCCATGCGGATTGGTTCGTCTTTCATCACCAGTGAGACTGCGCGCCGGATTGCCGCCGGTGTTGGTCTGAAGATTTTCCAGTATGGCCGATTGGGTCTGAAGCTCGGCTGCACCTGGAAAGAAAAACCGAGACTAGATATGGCTGGTCAGTTGGAACTGGGACTCGGTGATGATTGACTATCATGTCCATCCCGACTTCTCCCCCGATGCCCGCGGCACAGTAGCAGATTATTGTCAGCGCGCCCTGACAATCGGCCTCAAGGAACTCTGCTTCACCACCCATTGCGAGCTTGACCCGGCACGGGCTAGTCTGGAACGTGTCCGTGTTCGGGGCCAAACCTGGCCGGCCGATTCCGAATGGACAGTGCACTATCTTGAGGAAATTGCCGAGTGTCGCCGGTTATTTCCCAACCTAGTGATTCGTGCGGGTGTCGAGATTGGTTATGAGCCCGGCCTTGAAGGTATTATTGCTGACTACCTGGGACGGTATTCATTTGACTTCGTCCTCGGTGCAGTTCACTGCCTTGACCATATCGCGGTGACTGCCGGTGAGGAGCTGGTGCGATTCCAGAAAGATTACATGCACCACGGCCCGGTTTTTATTGCCTCGCGCTACTTTCATTATGTCAACGCAATGGCCGGTTCCGGGCTTTTTGATGCGATTGCTCATCTCGACATCTATCGCAAGTATCTGGTCGGACTACTTGGCCCGGATTTTTACCAGGCTGCAGAACGGCTCATGGCTCCGACTCTAACACTTATCGCCCATGCCGGCATCGGTCTTGAAGTGAACACATCGGGGATGCGACGCCAAGGGAATGAACCCTATCCGGACGAAAAGACTATCAGGCTGGCACAGCAACTTGGTGTCAAGGTGTGGACGGTCGGCTCAGATGCTCATCGACCTGAAGACCTGGGAACAGGTATTGGACATGCCCAAAATCTCCTCCGGGAACTGGGTATTGAGCCGGCACGGTTTGAACGCCGGAAACGGATAGTTTAGAGCTCGTAGCACCGAAACTTCCTTCCGACGCGACTGTTCTCCTTGACAGCGTCTGACAACTAACTATCTTGAGACATTATGAAACATTTTCTCATAAGTGCATCAATCACCGTTTTTTTGATTGCGGCTGCCGGTCAGACCTCGGCCCAGGACCTGAGCAGACTTCTCCGCGGCATCGAAGTCCAGAAGCTACCGGTTGTTGTTGGGGGTCGTGCCGACATCGGTTACCAGCTTGAAGAAAAAGAACCCTACTATGGAATCGCTGCCGAACTGCTCTTCCCGGTCTATGGGCCAATCCGGACCCGGGCGCAGCTTCTCTCTTTTACTATCCACGGCGGTAATGAGCAGGTGCTTTCCTTCAATACCGGTGTCGGCCTGGATGGAATCTTCTCCTTTGCCAGTCGGCGATTGAGACTTTGGCCCTATCTCTTTCTTGGTGGCTGGCTGACCCTTCAAAATCAGACCCCTGCCTACGACCTGCGGCTTGGCGCCGGCCTAGAAGGCAGACTCAAGCAGAACCTTTCAGCCTTCGGTGAGTTGCTGTTTGACCATAGCTATGCATTTGTCTCCGAGGCGTCGGCCAATCGTCTTCAAGTGAGTGCCGGTGTCCGGTTCGGCCGGTAACTGATGGTACTTCGGTCTCTGCTGAGTCTCCTCTTCGGCTTCATCTGCGGTTCAATTCCTTTCGGCTATCTCGTTGGTCTCATCCGGGGTGTTGACATCCGCACCCGGGGCTCAGGCAACATCGGTTTCACCAATGTCCAGCGCGTTCTCGGCTGGACCTGGGCAGTTCCTGTTCTGATTCTTGACATCGCCAAGGGAATTCTGCCCACATTCTTTGCCTTCGGGCTCGGCCTCATCCCAGTCCTCACCGGCTTCGGGACGATAACCGGTCATGTCTTTACACCCTGGCTGAGTTTCAGGGGAGGCAAGGGCGTCGCAACAACCATCGGTGTTGCCGCCCTGCTCTGTCCGCGTAGCCTGATTTTCGGATTGGCCATCTATTTTCTCCTCCTTCTCATTTCCGGCTTCATCTCCCTCTCCTCTATCGCCCTTGCCCTGGCTCTTCCGGCACTAACCGCCCTGTTCTATCCCGGCAACCTTCCCCTGTTACTCTTTTCCCTTGGCTGTGGTCTCATCATCCTTATCCGGCATATTGCAAATATCAGACGGCTCTTGAGCCGCACCGAACCCCGCCTCGGGCTCTGGCTCAAACTCTTCAGAAAGGCATGATTCAGAAGGTCGCCTTTATCGGTGCTGGGCGCTGGGCAATTGCCTTGGCCCTCAAACTGAACGAACACGGCATCAGAACGTCGCTCTGGGACAACAATCCTGAAACTCTGAAGCGCCTCAGTTCGCTCCGCCGCCATCCCGACCTGCCCGAAACGGCCCTTATTCCCAAGGAGATTGAACTGGCCTCATGCCCGGCCGCTGCATTGAGTCAAGCCGAGCTCGTCGTCTTCGCCGTTCCCTCCGACAGTCTCGCCTCTGCCGCTCATGAGAACGCACCTTTTATCACCCGAACTGCCAAGGCGGTAGTTTCAGTAACCAAAGGTATTGACCCGGTTACACTCTCCCGCATGTCGGTCGTCCTGAGGCAAATCCTGCCCCGGCATCCGGTCGTGGTCCTGGCCGGCCCAGGTATCCCGTTCAATGTTGCCCAGGGTGACCCGACATCCCTGGTTGCCGCATCAGACGACGAGTCCAGCGCCGAGCTTGTCCGCGACACCTTCTCCTTCAGCAACCTGCGGGTTTACTCTTCAAACGATGTGGCGGGCGTGGAACTGGGAGCCGCCTTCAAGAACGTGATTGCCCTTGCCGCGGGCATCGCCGATGGTCTCGGTCTGGGCATCAACGCCAAGGCCGCTCTCCTTACCCGTGGGCTCGCAGAAATCACCCGGCTCGGCCTTGCCTGTAACTGCAACCCCCTGACCTTCTCCGGTCTCTCCGGAATGGGCGACCTTATTGTCACCGCCTTCTCCCCCCATTCCCGCAACCATCAGTTGGGACTTCTCATCGGTGAGGGCCTATCCCCTGCCGAAGCTCAGACACGGCTCCGGGGCGTTGCCGAAGGCGTAACCACCTGTGCATCAGGACTCAACCTTGCCCGCAAGATGAGCGTCGAGATGCCCATTACTGAAGAGGTCTTCCGGATTGTTCACGAAGGCACCAATCCCAAGGAAAGCATTGACCGTTTGTTGAGACGCAAACTCCGAAAGGAGCTGTGGCAATGAGTCCGAAACGGTTCTACTCCTTGACCGAAACCTGCCGCCGACTCCGGGTCAGACCCCATATCCTCCGTTACTGGGAGAAGGAGTTCGAACTCGCATTCCAGCGAAACTCGGCCGGCCGGCGGATTGTCTCGGCTGACCAGCTTGAACAACTGCAACTCATCAAAC
>JBDRUJ010000135.1:2036-4441 GCA_039801285.1 Caldifarciminota bacterium | reverse complement strand
TGTCGAAGTTCACCTGGCCATAGAGCTTGACCCTACGAAGATAGAGAACGCCGTCAAAGCCGACGAGCAGGTTGCTGGTGTGGTGGGTGTTGGCCGCCTCAACATAGCCGGGCAGGAGCGGATTCATGAACCCGGCAATCGGTGCCAAGAGAAGCGAGTCCCAGGAATAGACATTCATCATCGCCGCACCGAGCGTCACCCGATTGAAGAGCGAGAACTCCACCCGCTGAGCCGAAAGAAACCGGTGGATGTAGTTCCAGCGGGAGAGATAGCTCGTGAAGCCGACAAACTTGAAGTTCGGGAAGCTCGCCGAGACCTGAGCCAGGTCAAGTGACGGAGCATGGTCCGAAAGGAGCACCGAGCTCAGGTAACCAGGGCCCCAGAAGAGCCGGTCCCTGCCGAACTCCAGCCTGACCCAGGGTGCCCGGAATGCCAGATAGGCATGCTCAATCTCAAAGGCGAGGAGCTCGTGGAAGGCCGCTGCCCGTGACCTGGGCAGATGGAGGCCTGAGGAGTCCCAAGTGTCGCCCCGGAACGGATGAAAGAATGTGATTGCGCCCCGCTCATAAAAGATAAACCGGTCACCGGGCCGGTTTCCAATCACCGCACCCAGGGACGCGGTTCTCTGCCGGAAATAGGGAACCGGCAGATAGAGCGAATCGTTGGACCGCTCCTGGACAGCTCCGATTCTCGTAAACAGGTCGCCATAGGCAAAATCGTCCTTATCCTCCGGAACCGGAATTGCAACCAGCGGTCGCCGGCCCAGCTCCCCCAGCTCATATCCGAACTCATATCTGAGCCTTGCCAAGGCAGCCTGCTCGCCATTGGTCATTGCCGCCGTGCTGTTGGCTACCGCCTCCTTGACGAGAAACGCGGCCTCGGCCCTTGTCCAGGGACGGCTGATTGAAGGCATGGAACGTATCAGGCCTGAGACCTTCAGAAGGTCAATGTCGTCATAGACCCGGGAGTCGGTCGGAATGTGCTCGATACTCCCGGCACCAAATCCGAACGTCGCGAGCAAAAAGAGCAGCCGCCAAAGGTTTGAGGCCCGACTCCGTCGTCTAGAGTCCAAAGTCTAATGTCTAATCGCTGATGTCACTGTATCACTCCCAGCCAGTCCCTCAGGAGAAACTGGAACCGGCCGATGAGCAGCGACATTCGGGCCATCACCGTATAGCCGAACGATGCGCCAAAGCCTACCATCAGGAATATTATTCCGGTCTCTGATGCCAGTTTCAGCGCGCCCCTGTGCTCCCGCGAAAAGAAGAAGTACAGCACCGAACAGATGACCCCGACAAAGGAGATGAGGGCCCAGAGAAAGACATCCCAGCGGGCCAGTATTGCCGGACTCAGCAGCGTTCCCTGAATCTGCTTTATCACATTGGTCTGGAAATAGGCTGGAATCGCCACCCCCGATGCCCAGCCCAGGACAAAGGCCATCGGAAACCGAATCAGCCACGAGACCTTGGGGATGAACCGGCAGAAGTAGCACAGTCCCAGCACCAACGGAATGATATAGAGCAGTTTTCCCTGCCGGAACAGCGGGGTCACCAGGTCCGGATAGACTGAGTTGTACCAGGTGAGCGCGATGGTGTAGCCCACCGAGACACCGACAAAGAGATGCTCGCAGAACTTGTAGAACGGGTTGTCGCGCCAGAGAAATGAGAAGATACCAAGTGTCAGAACTGCGGCAACCCATGTGAGGATACTCGTTGAGATGTGCATCAAGACCTCCGTTTCCTCGTGGCAAAGAAAGCAAGATTGCCGATGATGACCAGAACCATTATCACCACATGGGCAAGGGACTGGGAGTCCATTGCCGCCACCGCCGGCATGTAGGCACGGCTGTAACCTTTCTTCTGAACCAGAACCTCATACTCTGCCGCACCCTTCATCCCGGCCAGAAGTCCTGAGAGCTGACCGGTCTGGAGATAGGGATAGGCATCGGCCGCCGAAACCGCGGTTACACCGGCACCGACCTTCAGACCGTAGCGCGACTGGCCATAGAGCAACCAGTCCTGAAACCCCGGCATCCCCGCCGAGAGGGCAACGGCAAACGGAATGTCCCGGAGCCTTGTCACCTCCTGCATCATCGGCAGGGAGTCGAGTTCATGGCCGTAGTAGTCCATCGGAAAGACATTCTTGATATTCTCACCCATCCCGAGAATCACCGCATCAACCCCAGCCTTCCACCCGAGATAGACAACATCCTTGCCGTACTCCTTGCCGAACTCCTTGGGAACGGTGCTCACCGCCTGGTCGGCGAGCCCCGCTCCTGTCACCCAGAGCCCGCACAACAGCACCTTCACATCCCTTGCAAAGGCGTGCCGCATCAGAGCAACGAGCATCGGATAGAGCTCAGGCATTGATGCCGGGTCAAAGTCCACCGAGATGAGGAGGGTCTT
>JBDRUJ010000135.1:0-2026 GCA_039801285.1 Caldifarciminota bacterium | reverse complement strand
AATCCGGTCAACCTCATCAAACAGCGCCCGCGCCCTCGGGCCGGAGCTCACCCCGAGCCCAAGGGGCCGCACCAGAGGAAAGATGACTAGGATTGCCATCACCACAAAGATTATCTTCCGGTCAATCCTAAGTAGATATTGAAAGAAACTCATGACTTGCCTCCTCCGAGCCAGCCCCGTTCAATCCCGAGAATCACCTTGAGTGATGTGGCGATTGCCCCCAGCGCCACACCGAAGAGAATCGCCCGCTTCGCCGCCATATTCGGCACCGAAAGCACCCATTCGGCAATCTCAGGCAGCTTGCCCCAGAGGGCCGCGCCCACCGGCACCATGCCGAGCATCACAACAAATGCCGCCACCAGGAGCAGCGCCGCCTCCTTTGTTCTTGCCCGGAATGCCCGATAGGCTGCCGAAGCCATGTAGAATGCCAGGATGGCAAACATCGAGGCGTTCAGCGGCACGAGCATGTTCTTGAACAGAACCTCCTGCAATGGCGACCCGGGCTTCACCCCCCAGCCCAGACCAATCACCGCGGTCACAACAAGGGCCAGGAGCGTTACGATGGAATAGAACCAGCCCGGCCGCCTTCTCCTCAGCCGCTCGACATGATGCAGCACCAGACTACCGACACCAAGCACCAAGGCAAAGGCTGAGACGATTCTAATCCACTTCGTTGACAGGTCATAGGCAGCAATCGAAACCGGATGGGGAACAAAGAACTGAACCATCATCACAATCCCCATCACCAGACAGACCGCCAGAGGAAGCGTCCTTCTCATCCCTGCCTCCTATCTTGTGTTGAAGAAATCTGCCACCTGCGCCAGCCCACTGAGCGCCGGAATCCGGGAAAGAAGCAGAAGCACCGAGCCGACAACAATCACCAGAAGGATGAGCAGCTTGCCGAAGTCCTGCCCCTTGAGCGAACCCAAGAGCAGCGGCTCGCGGGAGAGATAGGCGCTGGCCGCATAAAGCTCTTCGCCAATCAGGGTGTAGTCGCAGGCGGTGATGAAAAATGGCAACTGATGAACCGCATCGGTTCCGGCAATCTGAATCGCACCGGTCGTCGCGCCGGTCTCGGCAAGAATCAGGGACTCGGCCCAGAACATCCCCAGAAAGAAGTTGGTCGCCGGCCGCTCCCTGACCATCAGACCGTCAACCGCCGCCGCGTAGGCGAACTGCTCAGCGGTAACAAAGAAGATATTATCCGGACGAAAGGCGTCGGGCCGGCCCGCCTTGGTATAGGCCTCCTTCACCACCTCCCGCGCCACCGTATAGACAATCGGGTCCCGATTGGGGACTAAGAGCGCCGAATCGTACTGCGCAGTCTTCTTCGCCACCTCACCCAGGATGTTGATTGAGGCAATCGTCGCAATGTCCGCCACCGAACCCAGGCCCGGGACATAGACAATCGGTTTGCCCATCTCGGTTGCCCGTCCCACCGCCTCCTCAACCGCATCCAGACCGGCAATCCGCCGCACGAAGAGATGCCTTCCCCTTTTCGCGTGCTCGATGAAGTAGATGACCAGGGCAAAGAAGACCACCATCGCGATGAGGATATTGATGCGGTCCGTGTTGAAGAACTGCGGTGAACTTCGCACCACCGCCGAGGGTTCGCTGTAGACCGTATCCCTCCCGGCAACAACTCCAACCCGATACCGGTAGCCTCTGCCGTCAACCACATCCTCATCAACATAACACGGCTCCTTGGGTCCAGTCTGGGCGATGATTTTGGTCTCGCCATTCTCCTCGGTCCGCTCAATCACATAGCCGGTCAGGGCACTGTCACATACCGCCTGCCACCTCAGGGTTATGCTCTTCCCTTGGTCATTGGGCGTGTCCCGGACCAGTAGTCCTGAAGGTGCCACTACCTGAGCCAAGAAAGCCAAAAGAACAGTGAACTCACCAATCACACCTCACTCCTTTCTCCCCTCCACACACCGGCAGGGAATCGAACCGCACTTCGGGCAGCCCCGGGCATATTTGGCGCACGCCGCCTCCAGGTCAATCTCCTTGAGGCTTGCCAGAC
>JBDRUJ010000134.1:0-4498 GCA_039801285.1 Caldifarciminota bacterium | reverse complement strand
CTTATTCACAAAGTTCTGGGCCGTCACCACATTATAGACCGGTGCCCGGCCGACAAACACATCCGAGTACATATCGGCCGAGTCCGGAATCTCGCCATAGACGTGATTGCCGTTCGCATCCCAGGAACCGTCCAGACCGGCATAATAGAGGTCGCAGGGCTCATCACCGTTGTTGCTGTAGTTCGCCATCCTCGTCGGGATGATGTTCTGTCCCGATGTCTGGTAGTCGCCCTGACCGCCGAGCAGCACATAGCTTGTGCCCCAGGTCTCATAGGCATCCTTGATAAAGTTCCTTATCTTCTCCTGCAGGTCGTAGCCGGGATACTGACCGTTTATCCAGCTCACCCTGACCACTGTTCCCGGCACACCCTTCAATGTCTTCCAATCTGCCAGCCGCTGAAAGACCGTATCCATCGGTGCTTCGGTGATGACGACATATTCGTAATCGCCCGGCGGCAGCACCAGCGAGTTGGCCCGGCTCACCCTGGGCGCAAACCGGCTCACATCCTCAGGATTGACCACCAGGAGCCGAACCATGTCGCCGAACAACTCCTGCTGTCGCTTCGTCGCCACCGCCACCCCAGCGCCACCTTCAACATACTCCAGCCGATAGCCGATGCGGGTCGCAAGTTGAACCTGCCCGGTTCTCGGTATGTAGCGCACCGGATGGAGTTCAACATGTGCAATCCGATAACCGGCCATTGCCCCGAAGCCCGAAAGAAAGGCGACCGAACTCGGATAGGGTTCGGCTGAGGAATAAATCACCGGGTCGGGTGGCCAGAGCTTGACCTCGAGCTTCTCACCGGCACGCGGCAGCGGAAAATCGGGCTGGGCCGGTCCAATCCGATAAGTTCCGGGCAGGGTCGTCCACTCCACCTCAAGCAGCTCCATCCCCACCGGAACCGCTCCGGCCGGAATCGCTATCGCCTCAACCACCCGCGGCACTGCCGGTGCACCGGGCTGGATGAGCGTTACCCCTCTGGGCAGGGCGATGTTATCGTAACCGTTATCCCTGGTAATCACCAGGTCACTAGGGTCGAACCGCGCAGTCCTGACGACAACTCCGGCAACAACCGGCAGCACGACCGCCATCACGAGCATCACTATTCGCCTCATCGGCGCTCCTTTCGTCTTAGCACCTTGATAGATGATAAGCCCCCCAGCCCGCTGGTCAATAGTTATCTTCTTGACTTTTTTCTCAAAGACCTTAGCCTTAGCAGAATACATAAAGGAGTTGCACCGATGACGCCTGAACTTCTCTGGAAGACCGACCCTGAGGTGTTTGAGGCGATTGTCAAGGAGACCAATCGCCAGCACACCAACCTTGAGCTGATTGCCTCCGAGAACTTCTGCTCCGAGGCGGTTCTCGCCGCCCTCGGCTCAGTCCTCACCAACAAATATGCCGAGGGCTACCCGAAGAAGCGCTACTATGGCGGCTGCCGCTATGTTGACATTGCCGAGGAGCTGGCAATCGAACGAACCAAGCAACTCTTCGGCTGCGACCATGCCAATGTCCAGCCCCACGCCGGCACCCAGGCAAACATCGCCGCCTATCTCACCCTGGCCAAGCCTGGTGATACCATCATGGGCCTCTCCCTCACCCATGGCGGCCACCTCTCCCATGGCCACCCGATAAACTTCTCCGGCAGGTACTTCAAGGTCGTCCATTACACCGTTGACCCGAACACCGAGATGTTCGACTACGCCGCGATTCGCAAGCTGGCACTTGAACATAAACCCAAGGTGATTGTCTCCGGTGCCTCAGCCTATCCGCGAACGATTCACTTCGACAAATTCCGGGAAATCTGCGACGAGGTCGGTGCAGCCCAGCTTGCCGACATCGCCCATATCGCCGGCCTGGTTGCGGCCGGACTCCACCCCTCGCCCATCCCCTATGCCGAGATTGTCACCACCACCACCCACAAGACCCTGCGCGGCCCCAGAGGTGCCCTCATCATGTGTCAGGCAAAGTTCGCCGAGGAGCTGGACAAGGTCGTCTTCCCAGGAACCCAGGGCGGCCCGCTGGAGCACTGCATCGCGGCCAAGGCGGTGGCGCTCAAAGAGGCCATGACCGACGAGTTCAAAGAGTACCAGCGTCAGACCCTGGCAAATGCCCGCGCCCTGGCCGAAGGCCTGGCAAAACGCGGCTTCCGGCTCTGCACCGGGGGCACCGACAACCACCTGATGATGGTTGACCTCCGTCCCAAGAACATCAAGGGCCGTGATGCCGAAAGGCTCTTGGGCAAAGTCGGCATCACCGTCAATCGCAACACCATCCCCTTCGACCCGGAAAAGCCCTTCATCGCCTCGGGAATGCGCCTCGGCACTCCGGCGCTCACCACCCGCGGCATGAAGGAGCCGGAGATGGAGAAAATTGCCGACCTGATTGACCGGACAATCGCTGCGGGTGAAGATGAAGCCAAGCTTGAGAAAATCAGGGCCGAGGTCCTGGAGCTGGTCAACGCCTTTCCCCTTTATGCCCAGCGCCGTGCCGAATACGCGGCGGTAACAGGAGGTTAGTCCATGCGTCCCACAATCGCCCGACTCGTCGGTCGTGAGATTCTCGACTCCCGCGGCAACCCGACCCTTGAGGTTGACTGCATCCTCACCAACGGCATCATGGGCCGGGCCTCGGTTCCCTCCGGCGCATCGGTCGGCTCCTATGAGGCGCTGGAGCTCCGCGACGGTGACAGCTCCCGATTCCAGGGCAAGGGCGTGCTCAAGGCGATTGCCAACATCCACGAGGTCATCGCGCCGAAGCTCATTGGCATGGACGCCACCGACCAGTTCCGGATTGACCGGGTCCTGATTGAACTCGACGGCACCGCGAACAAGTCGAGGCTTGGTGCCAATGCCCTCTTAGGCGTCTCGCTCGCGGTCTGCCGCGCGGCTGCGGTCTGTGCCGGACTGCCCATCTACCGGGTCCTGGGTGGCGCCGGCACCCGACTCGTCCCGACCCCGTTTCTCAACATCATCAACGGCGGCCTCCACGCCCCCAACAACCTTGACATCCAGGAATTCATGATTGTCCCCGACGGACTGCCCACCTTCCGTGAGGCGATACGCGCCGCCGCCGAAATCTACGCCACCCTGAAGAAACTCCTCGAAGACCAGAACCTCCCGACAACTGTTGGCGACGAAGGCGGCATGGCTCCCAACTTCCCAAGCAACGAAGCGCCGCTGGAGCTAATCATGCAGGCGATAGAGCAGGCCGGCTATCGGCCGGACGAACAGGTCCATCTTGCCATTGATGTCGCCGCCACCACCCTCTATCGGGACGGCTCCTACGTCTTCACCAACCCTGAGAATCGGAAGGTCACCGCCAACGAACTGATTGACCTCTATGCCGCCTGGGTGGCAAAATACCCCATCGTTTCGATTGAAGACGGCCTCGCCGAAGAGGACTGGGCCGGCTGGCACGAACTCACCGCCCGGCTCGGCAAAAAGGTCCAGCTCGTCGGCGACGACATCTTCGTCACCAACATCGAGCGGTTGCGCCGTGGTATTCAGGAGGGAGCGGCAAATGCCGTTCTGGTCAAGCCGACCCAGATTGGCACCGTCAGCGAAACCATCGACTGCGTCAAGGTGGCGATGGAGAACGGCTATCGTGCCATCGTCTCCCACCGCTCCGGCGAGACCGACGACCACTTCATCGCCGACTTGGCGGTCGCCACCAACTGCGGCCAGATAAAGACCGGTGCGCCCTGCCGGGGCGAAAGGACCGCCAAATACAACCGGCTCATCAGAATCGAAGAAGAAGACCGGCTCCCCTATGCCGGTTCCCGAACCCTGAAACGGTGATGAAACCTGCCAATTATCACAGCCGGCGTCGGACGATTCTCCCCCTGCTCGCAGTTCTGCTGGTTATCGGCATTATCTTCCTGCCGGGCAAGAACGGCGCGGTCAGCGTCCTCCTCCGCTATATCAGAGTCAGAAAGAAGACCGCCGAACAGCACCGGCTCAAAAGGGAGATTGACAGCCTGGAAAGAACCGTCCGGCTCTACCAGGACCCCTCCTATGCCTCAGACCTTGCCCGGCGCCTGCTCGCCCCCGCCACCGACACTAACCCATAGCGCCGCTCTCGGGCAGCATCACCTGGGGCCTGCCGGTCTGGGGATGGGCTGAAACCAGAACCTCCACTCCATAGACCGAGCGAATCAGCTCGCCGGTAACAACCTCTTCTGGCGGCCCGCAGACCACCGACCTCCCCCGGTCCAAGAGCAGCAGCCGGGAACAGGCAAGGCCGGCAAGGTTCAAATCATGCGAGAGAAAAAGAACCGTCACACCCTGCCGGTTGAGCCGGCGCAGGATGGCAAGGATTGACTCCTGATGCCCAATATCCAGATGGGATGTCGCCTCGTCGAGCAGAAGCACCTTCGGCTCCTGGACCAGGGCCCGGGCAAGAACCACCCGCTGCCGCTCACCAGCCGAAATCTCATTGATGCCCTTGTTCCGCAGACCGGCAACATCGGCAAACTCCAGCGCCTCATTCACCCGG
>JBDRUJ010000133.1:0-4545 GCA_039801285.1 Caldifarciminota bacterium | reverse complement strand
TTCTTCAGGGCGCTGAAAGGGCTGACCGACCCTGAGGAAAAGCGGGAGGCAATAACCCAGACCTTCTACAAGGAGGTGTTTGGCCGGCTGGTGAGGAAAAGCGGGGCCAGGTTTCTCTTGCAGGGCACCAACTACACCGATGTGGAAGAGACGGTGGCTGGAGTGAAGCGGCAGCACAACATCCTGGAGCAACTGGGTATTGACACCCAGGCAGCATTTGGTTACAGGGTGATAGAGCCGGTTCTGCAACTGCGGAAGACCGCGGTGCGAATGGTTGCCAAGGCATTGGGATTGCCCAAAGAAATCTACGACCGGCCGCCTTTCCCGGGCCCGGCGCTGGCCGCCAGGGTGATTGGCGAGGTGACGCCGGAGAGAATTGCCATCGTCCGCAAGGCGACGGCGATTGTCGAGGAGGAGCTGGCTGAGACTGGCGCATTTCAGTTTCTGGCGATTCTCCATGAAGACCGGGTCACCGGTGTCCGCAACGGCCGGCGCGAATTCGGACTGCAGATTGAGGTCCGGTGCTGGGAGAGCAGGGATGCGTTGGTCGCCACACCGACGAGGCTCCCCTTCGAGAAACTGGAGCGGCTGGCCGACCGGATTACCGCCGAGGTCCCGGGTGTTGTCAGCGTTACCTACAACATCGCCCGCAAGCCGCCCTCAACCATCGAGGCGGTCTAGGTTTGAGCCAGCAGGAGGTGTCGGATAGCCCAAGAGGTGGGAGTCCGATGCGGTCAATTTTCCGATTGTTCATCACGCTCCTTCTGGTTGCGGTCGGGGTTGGCATCATGCTTCTGCCGAGATGGCTGCCTCGGAGATTTTTGGCCCGCACGGCGAAGATGGTAATTCCGGCCGACACTCTGCCCCTCGATTCGGTGCGGCTGATTCGGGCGCTGGAGACGGTGGTTGACCCGGAGCTCGGGCTGAACATCGTCGAGGTCGGCCTCATTGACAGCCTGGCACTCGACAGCCTGGGCAATGTCTTTCTTGTGCTGGGACTGACCACCCCCTTCTGTCCGTTTGCCCAGGAGATTGCCGATGCGGCGCATAAGGCGCTGAAAAGGGTTCCGGGAGTGAAGGTGGTTACGATTGATATCAACCCCTTTCTCTGGTGGGACCCGTCACAACACTCGCCGATTGTCCGGCAGCGGTTCTACGAGCGGTTCTATAAAAAACCGGGAACTGCTCCCAAGGAAAGCCTGTAACCTCTTTGACCAGCAACCTCATTCTCCGCGGCCTCGGACTCGGGTTTTCATCGGGCCTCTTCTGCGCCGGTTTCTGTCTCCCCTTGCTCAGCCCGGTCTTTTTCAGCCGAGAGCGACCTGGTATTGGCTCTTCCGCGACCGCGCTCGCCCTGTTCCTTCTCGGCCGGCTGGTTGCCTATCTTTTTTTAGGCTTACTATTCGGGCTGATGGGCAGTGCGCTCCTCCGGGCCGGCCAAATTCGGACAGTCCTTATCCCATTGCTCTACGGCCTGCTCGGTCTGCTCCTTCTTCTCTATGGTCTGGTTCATTCCTTTCCCCACATCAATCTCTGCGCCGTCCTCAAGCCATCTTTCCAGTCACCCTGGGCCCTCCTAGTGCTCGGTTTCCTTGCCGGCATCAACCCCTGCCCACCCTTGCTTCTGGCCCTGACTACGGCGATTGACATTGCCGGTCCGGTGAATGGAATCCTCTTTTTCCTCTGTTTCTTTCTTGCGACTGCCATCTGGCTTCTGCCCCTGCTCTTGAGCGGACTTCTCAACCGGTTTGTCCTTGTCCGGGTTGCCGCCCGCATCGTCGCCATCATTACCGGACTCTACTTCATGTTCCGTGCGTTTACTTTGAGCCAGCCCTGGGCAGTTACCAGACCTCCATGCCATGAAACCATTAGCTGGCGGACCGGCAGCGGGTCCGCCAGCCATATCGAGAGTGGTGTCGAGCCGCATTACGGACCGGCTGGTGGACCGACGTTGAACACCTGGGTCCGGATTGCCTCAAGCACAGCCAGAGAAAGACCGCGGCCTACCCATTTGGTAATGAGGACCGCCGTCTCCTTGGCCAGCGAGTCGCCGGACAACCCCTGACGCTGGAGCCGCCACATCTCGCGGCCAAACGCCAGGTAGAACGGGTAGTCAATCGTCGGGACGCCCTCGCTGTCCAGCACCTGCTTCACCTCGGTCTCCATGGTTACGAGAAGAGGTACCACCGCCTGCACATTGGCGAGCATGTTGGGCCGCATCTCGTCCAAGGTGGCCTTGATGCGCTCGGTGTTGAACTTGAGGTTCCACTTCCCTATCCGCTTGGTTGGGTCCGACATCGCTATCACCTCCTACGGCGGCTGTGGCCGCTCCCGCCGCCCGAGGAGCGGCCGTCGCCGACAGCAGACCGCGCTGCCCGGCCTGCTGCAGTGCACTCCCGATTTTCAAAGAGCGGTGCTACTCGACAGCCAGGTCAAAGACCTCCCGGCAAAGCATCGTTAGGACCTCGCGGACCAGGCCCTGTCTCTCCCAGACATCAATGGCGTGACAGACCTCGGCCATTCGGGTCTGAGCCTCGTAGCGCCGGAGGATTCTCATGACCCGGCGGGCAAAGTTGGCATAGGCCACGAACTGAGTCAGCGCGACGCCCCGCTCCATCAAGAACCGCTTCACCATACTGTCGGTGAGTTGAATCGGCCAATAGCCTTGCCAGTAGTTGTCAACCTGGGCCTCGATATTATCGTCCAGCCGCCGGGTGCCGGAGCCGAAGCGGAGCGCCTGTTGGTATCGCTTCAGGGCGCGGTCAATCTCCTTTGCCATGGCGCACCCCCTTTCGAGGCGGGAAGCGCCAGGCAATCACCGCACAGCCGACTTTCCAGAGCAGACGGCCGGAGAGGCCGCGCCGGAAGAACTTCAGGACAAGCCGCTGGGCACGGCGGTCGAATTCGGGAGCGTCTTTCCGGCGGATGAGCAGCGCCAGTTCCCGGGCAAAGAGGCAGAATTGTGATTTCTGTTGGGGCGGGACATGGCAGCAGGCGACCAAACGGCGGAGGGTAGTCTCACTGGGCCTCCTAGTCTGCCATGATGAGCTGCCGGGTCTCATATTCCACCTCCTTATCCAGCCGGAGGCGATGGAGAATCCGAGAGAGACACTCTTCCAGCATCGGGGTGATACTCGGATACAGGGCTGACCAGACTGTGAGATTGCGGGTCAAGCCTGATATGAGCCCTGGTCCGTCAAGGCTCGTGAACAGTCTGGCCCACTCCTCCAGGACTTCGTCATAGACCGGGCGGTGGCCATTGCGCATGTGGCCGTTATTGAGGACCGGCTGCGTGACCTTCTGCAACCAGGCCCGGCACGTCTGCTGGCTCACGCCGTGCAGTCTTGTGTGACCATTGTCCCGGCACAGCTCTGCCAAAAGGGTCGCCAGACTCAGACCGCACCGGTCTATTGCAACTCCTTTCGGTTCAGACCGGTGCGGTCGTGACCTTGACCATTGACAAACTTTCACTTTCATCACCCTAAGCTACGAGAGACGATTCCCAAAGGTAACATAATGTCAAGTAAAAACGGAGACGAGCCATTGGCTCGTCTCATATAGAACTTCTGGCCTATCCGACAGAAAGGAGGCGCAGATGCACTCCAGATTGTTACTGCATCCAGGCGGAGCGCGTGGGCGGCTTGGAGATATTGACACCTTTGCTCCTTTTGTCTGTTGGAAGATACGGCTTAGACCTTCGGTTGTAACACCTAGGACAAAAAAGGCTCCAACCAAACGGAGGCCAAGCCGCAAGGTGGAGCCTTCGGGTCCGGAATGCCCGCCTCAGGGTGGAACCCGACTCACCGCCTCAAGATTCAATTCCTCTTGGTCGAATCTGGATGCACACCTGTGCACCCAAGAGACCAGAAAGACATGCACCAGTGCGAGTATCATCCGGACCCGGAATGTCTACACTTCGTCAAGCTCCTCGAACACCTCTCTCCTCGGTTCATAGAGCGAGTAGGTTCCGCTGAATAGCATCTGGCGGCTGCGCGCCTTTTCTGCCTCCCACTTCTCCCTGGTGATGCCTTCGCTCAAGCCACAGATGATGACCTGCATCTGGAATACCTCTTTGGCATCTTTGACAAAGGCATCACGCTCCCCTTCGGGGATGTTGTTAGCTTGGGCCCACTCCATGATAACGCGAGGGGGGTCGAACTCCGCTGGTTTCTTACCTGCCTCCAGAGCTTTCACGAGCTCCGCAATACAGTGGTCAGCGGCAGAAATCACTTGAATGCGAGTATATGACATGTTGCTCCTTTCATGGAAAGAGACCTCTAAAGGTAACTCTACTCCGGCTTGAACGTTTCCCCAAACATCTCCCAGCCATAACCCATCTTGGCAAGGACCTCCTTTAGCTCCTTCATTGTGTTGCACTTTAGCTGCTTTGCCGCATCTTCATTGGGCTGGCCAGTGACCTTCGCTATCTCCTTATAGTGCATCTCCGGGAAGAAGGCGACCAAAAAAAGCATCAGTTTTCGTAAAGGAGAGGAGATTCGGGATATTGCCTCAACCAGGATTTCATGAGTCTGCCTCTGGCGGAAG
>JBDRUJ010000132.1:0-4551 GCA_039801285.1 Caldifarciminota bacterium | reverse complement strand
TACCCAAACCCCATACCCCGTTGCAGTGGGCCGGGTTTGATGATATTGCCCAAACCCGGGACAAGATGGCGACGCTCAAATCGTCACTGACCCGGCGCAATATCAGGCCGAAATGGGAAAATCCCGAGTGCGCCTTTGTCCAGGCGTTGCTCGCCCGGGGCGACGAGCGGCTCGGTGCGGTGATTGAGCGGGTTTACAAGCAAGGTGGGATATTTCAGGAGTGGACCGAGTTCTTCAACTTCTCATTGTGGCAAAAGGCGTGCGCCGAGGCCGGAGTCGACCCCCAGGAGTTTCTTGGACCCCGGTCCGTAGAAGAGCGGCTGCCCTGGGAGTTCATTGATGTCGGCGTGAGCCGGGAGTTTCTCCGCACCGAGTTTGCCCGGGCTCAGGCAGGCGTCACAACACCCGACTGTTACCAGGCTGGTTGCACCGGCTGCGGCGTCTGTCCGGACAAAATGCCCCCAGCCAAACCGGCAAGACCGGAAATCGAAGAAAGGCAAGACCTGGCTGCGGCCTATGGGCGCCGGCCAAGACCAATCCGGAGCTACGAGGAACCCAGAACCCGGTTCCGGTTGAAGTACGCGGTCGATGAGCCGTTCCGCTTTGCAGCCCATCTTGACCGGGTGCGGGCCTTTTATCGCGCCCTGCGGCGGAGCGAACTGCCGGTTGCCTGGACCAAGGGGTTTGCTCCGAAGCCGGTGCTTTCCTTCGGACCGCCTTTACCGGTGGGACTGCTCTCAGACGGCGAGTATTTGGACCTTTTCACCCAGTTCCACTATTCGGGAAACATCGTCCGGGATTTTGGGCCATTTCTGCCGCGCGGTCTGAGAATCGTCGCCGCCCGACCGGTGCCGCCGGAATATCCATCACTGGGTCAACTGATCAATCTGGGTATTTATGAAATTGAGCTCCCTGAGGCGCTAGTCGGCAGGCAGGCAGCGATTCAGGAGCGGGCACGAAACATCCCAGGGGTCAGGGAGTTACGGCCCACCGGTGAGCAACGGTTTCTTCTCGGTCTGGCGATTGTGCCCGGGGTGAAGCTGTTTGACCGCCTGGCAAGGCTTTTGGACATCCCTGAGGCTGTGGCCCGGACCATCTTTGTCCGGCGCCGCGACTGCCTGGTGGCCGATGACAGCCGAATCAGAACGCCCCTGGGTGAAGATGTCAACGAGGATGATTTGCGATACCAGCCGCCCGGGTTCACCGAAGCGGGGCGTCAAGCAGAATAGGAGAGGTTTATGAAAACAAAAACGAAGATTGTCGTCAGTGCCAATGAGTGGGAAACGCGGGTGGCGCTTCTGGAAAATGACCGGCTGGTTGAGTTCTATATCGAACGGGCCGAGCAGCAGGCGCTCGTCGGCAGAATCTACAAGGGCCGGGTTGAGAATGTGGTCAAGGGGCTGCGTGGGGCTTTTGTCAACATCGGACTGCGCAAGAACGGCTTTCTGCCCCTCGTCGAAATCCCGGAGTTCGACGCCCTGGAGGGCGACGAGGTTGAAACTGAGGAAGGTGCCAAGGCCCAGCCGCGCACCATCACCCTGCGTGAAGGCGAGGAGATTCTTGTCCAGATTGTCAAGGACCCCTTTGCCGAGAAGGGTGCCCGACTCACCTCCTTTATCTCCATTCCCGGCCGTTTTCTGGTCTACTTTCCCAATGCCCAGCGGGTCGGGGTATCCCGTCGCATCCAGGAACCCCGGGAACGCCGCCGGCTGCGGGAGGCGGTGCGCCGCTTCAAGAGCCCCCATGCCGGACTGATAATCCGCACCGTCGCCCGGGAGGCAACGGCCGAGGAGCTGCAGGCAGAATATCGGGAGCTGGAGCGAATCTGGGAGGAGGTCCGGGCCAAGGCCGAGACCGCCCAATCGCCTGCCCTGCTCTACGAAGAGCCCTCCATCGGCGTGAAGGTGGTCCGGGACCTCTTCACCGCGAGTGTCGAGAAGCTGCTTGTTGACTACGAGCCGCGCTACTGGGAAATCACCGATTACCTGGCGCGCATCGCCCCGGCACTGCGCCGCAAGGTTGAGCTCTATCGCGGCGAAAAACCACTTTTGGAGTGGACTGGTGTCGAAGAAGAACTGGAGCGCATCTTCCAAAAGCGCATCTGGCTCAAGTCTGGCGGCTTCATCACCATTGACCAGACCGAGGCGATGGTGGCGATTGACGTCAACACCGGCCGGTCGGCCTCGGAGGAGGACCCGGAACGGCTGATTCTTTCAACAAACCTGGAGGCGGCGGCCGAGATTGCTCGTCAGATAAGACTGCGCGACCTGGCCGGGCTCATCATCGTTGACTTCATCGACATGGCCGACCCGAAGAACACCGAGAGGGTCATCAACGAACTCCGGGCCCATCTGGCCAACGACCGTGCCCGGGCCGACTTTTCGAAGATGAGCCGGTTCGGGCTTCTGGAGATGACCCGGGAGCGCACCAGACCGGGCATGATGTACCTTCTCTGCGAAACCTGCCCCACCTGTCAGGGTTCAGGCCGGGTCCGGTCGCGTTCCGAAGTGGCGATGAAGATTGAACGGGCGATTCTCACCCGTCTCGCCAAGCTCCGTGGCCGGAAGGTGCGGATTCTCGCCGCGCCTAGTCTCGCCGAGTTTCTCACCAGCGAATGGTACGACCGGCTGTGCGAGTTTGCCCGGCGCTACGAGCTGGCGATAGATGTCAAGACCGACTACCAGCTTGCCCCGACCGAGTTCAAGCTCCAGACCGAAGTCGCCTAGGCAGCATAGAGCGTTGCCGGAGGTCGCTCCAGCAGGAGGCTGCCGAGCCGGCCTTTGTACCGGTCAAGGAGTTCCTGACGCTTGCCCACGTTCCAGCCGGAGACCCGCGAGAAGTAGCCGGTCACACGGGTGATGTGGTCCACCTCACTTTTGCCACAGTGCGGGCAGACCTGATTCAAACCTCGGCTGGTCTTTTTACAGCTAAGACAAGTGGTGAACTCCGGCGAGAAGCAGATCTGGGCATTCCGGGTGTCGTAGAAGGTCTTTTTGACAAAGGCGGCAATCGACTCGGCCGGCGGCCGAGAGTCGGCAAGCCAGACATGGGTCAGGGCACCCGCCTCAATCATATCATGAAACCTGCCCTCAAGAAAAACCCGCTCCAAGGGGTCAATCGGCTCACCGATGTTCAGATAGGTTGAGTTGGTGTAGTATATTGAGCCTTCATCAATGTTGCCCTTCACCACCCGCTGCGCCTGGTCAGGATAGTACTCCAGGTCGAGCTTGGCCAGCCGGTAGGCGGTGGACTCGGCCGGCGTCTGCTCAAGAACCAGCCTGATTCCGTGCTCCTCAGCCAGCTGCCGGCACTCCTGGTTCAGAAATGCCATCACCCGCAATCCGAAGTAAAGGGCATCGTCGTCCTCGTGGAGCTCCCGGCCCAGATGGTACTGGACCAGTTCGTTCAGACCCAAGATGCCGATGAGATAGGTGGCGCGGTCCAGCCGCAGATAGGGTTCGCCGTCGGTATCCATCATCAGGAGGGCTAACGGCCCGTCCTGCTTCAGTCTGAGGAGCTTCACAAGAAAGTCCCGTTTCTGAAGATGGGCCTTGACAGCCAGTGCCAGTAGCTCGCGCAACTTGCTAAAGAGTTCGGCCTCGTTGTGATTGGCCAGATAGGCGGCTCGCGGCAGGTTCAGGGTGACATTCTGCAGGGCGCAGTAGCGCATCTTCCAGGGAGTTTTGGCATCTTTGAGGTCAGCTTCATCGAGCCGGAAGCTCAGTCGGCAGCACTCACTCACCTTTGCGGTCCGGCCCCGGTCAAACACGAAGTAAGTGTTGCCCTTTTCGGCAGCCACATCGGAGATATGGAGCAGAAAGTCTTCATGCCCCGGGGTCTCGAAGAACTTCCGGGTAATGTGGACCAAAGGCTTAGGAAAGAAGAACGGCCGGCCTGAGCCGTCGCCGTCCCGGTAGATGTCAAAGATTGCCCAGACAAACCGCTGTGCCTCTTTCTCATACTCGGCGTAGGTCTTGCCGGTGGGCTCGCCGCCCGGGCCCAGCGCCGGCACATTGGCAAAGTGGTCCGGCACCTCCCAGTAGAGGTTGATGTCGGAGAAGATTGCCTGGCCGCCCCGGGCAACATTCTGCTGGGAGTATTCGAAGACCAGGGCCTGGGCAAGCTGATGCAGCTCCTGGTCGTCCATCCCGACGATGAACGGCGCGAAGAAGAGATTGACCGCATCCCAGCCGATGGCACCGGCGAAATGGCCCTGGAGCGCGGCGGAGAACTTCACCATGTGGGCAAGCAGCGTCCAGGGATGACGGGCCGGCTTGGCCATCGAAAGGGCATTAGGCAGGTTCAGACCGAATTTCTTCACATACTCCAACGACTGACCCGAGCAGTAGGGTCGGTTGATGAAACCGAGGTCATGAAGGTGAATGTCCCCGCGCGTATGGGCATCGGCGACATCCGGGTCAAACACCGAAGTGAGGGCAAATTGCTTGAGGGTCCATTCGGCAATGGTCATGTTGGTCGCCTCAGGGTTGTGCGGGATGTTGGCATTCTCCCGGTTCCGGTAGAGCAGGATGGACTCGACATCAGCCACCG
>JBDRUJ010000131.1:0-4582 GCA_039801285.1 Caldifarciminota bacterium | reverse complement strand
ACCGACTACTTTACCCTGACTCGGCGCATCGCCAACCTGCTGCGTCGGCTTGACCAGGCCTATCAGGTCAAGTACTCTCAGGTGTCCAACTCATGATGCAGCCCTTTTACCGCATCATTTCGGGCACATCCAATTTTGAGGAACTACAGGGGTAGAATCAGTTTAGAACACTCTTTCATCCTGGTTGGATATTGGTTGAATAATTGAGGCGGGGTCGAGCGGGTCTCAGAAGCGACCGAAGACCGTCGGAAGCTGATAAGCCTTTTGTGTGAACAGTGTCAAGCCGGGCTCTCGGCTGGTCCCAGGAGGCGAACCGTGAGCCGAACTTGGACCGTTACCAATGCCAGGGCTAGGCCCGTTTCTGAGTTTGCATCTAAAGGCGGCTCAAAGAAAGCGGCTAAAAACTGCCCTGGGGTTGGGGCTCGGGCTCATTCCATCTGCTCATCTACTGTTCCTCCTGAATGTTGAGCCTTGCCGGGTTCTAAAGGCTTATCTAGGAGTCGAACCTGACCTAAGTCTTAAAAGGAACCTGAAAATCGAACCAAGAAGCGATGTAACCGCCGAGGTGGTGCAGTAGTAAGTCCCTTCTTTTTACCGGCTTGCGGCTAACACTATGAAAATACGATTTTTAGGGCAAAGAATCACCAATCATACCATCGGGGTGGGCAGAGGCTGTGAGGGCGGCGCTTCCAGCGGGTTGGTGATGAACAAAACTTAGCTGCTCTTGGGCTCTCAATATCACAAATCGGCCTGTGGTTTTTCTATGGTGGAATGGGCTTGAGGAGTTTGTTGCAAAACAATCTATCCGGCCTATAATGGCACTCGGAACTCTATTGGCACCATCAAATCTGAAGGGAGTCACCAATGTGGACTATCCGCGTATCGAGAACGTTCAGTGCTGCTCATTACCTCAAAGGAACAAAGGGCAGATGTGAGCAGGTGCATGGCCACAACTACCGAGTTGAGGTAGCTATCAGTTCGAAAAGGCTGAGGCGACCGGGAATGGTGGCCGACTTTGTTGAGGTCCGTTCCCGGCTGGAGTCAATTCTGCCCGACCATAAGCTGTTAAACGACGAGTTCCGGTTCAATCCTACTGCCGAGAATCTTGCCCGGTACTTCTTTGAGGCGATGTCCCGGTTCTACCAGGTAACACGAGTAACAGTATGGGAAAACGATGACTGCTGCGCCGAGTTTTCGGCCGACTAGTCCAAAACGACCACCTTCACCAGCTCGCTCCGACCTTCACCTTTCAGGTTGACGAAGTAGGTCCCGGGCCTGAGTGCAACCATCCGTCCATCTCCGGTTCTAATCCTGCGTCCGACCCCGTCCCAAATCGTGACCTGTTGTGCCCAGTTCGGCAGAGATAGCTCCCGACGTCTGATTACCGTCTTGGTTTTGGTGCCCACCGGGCCAAGATGGCCAAGCTCCGTTACCAGGTCCAGTGCCCGGCGGGCATTCACCAGTCCAAAACCGAAGATTTCATCGCGACCCGATGAGCCCATATCAACTGCCGATATGTCCAGGCTCGCTCGCACCTTAGTTGCCGAAATGCCCGGATTGAGAGATAGGAGCAGTGCCGCAACACCAGAGACCTCAGGCGCAGCCATCGAGGTTCCGTCAGCCATAAGATAACTACCACCGGTGCCAGTTGAATAGACATCAACACCTGGCGCTACGACCTCCTGCTCCGGTCCGCGATTCGAAAACCAGGCGAGCCTTGAGTCCTTTCCCAGGGCCCCAACCGCGATACATTCGGAAAGTGCGGCAGGATAGTTGATATAAACCGAACCTTCATTGCCTGAAGCGGCAATCAGCACTACCTCTCTGCTCGTGGCATACCGGCAGGCTTCAATCAGCGGTGTCGTTGCTGCTGATGACCCCAGACTGAGATTGATAACTCGGGCACCATGGTCTGTCGCCCAGCGGATTCCTGAGGCCACATCGGATGTGTTGCCTGAGCCGGTGTCGTCCAAAACCCTGACACCCATCAGTTGAACCTGAGCCCAACCGGCTATGCCCAGGCCATTGTCAATAACCGCACCGATGATTCCGGCAACATGGGTTCCGTGAAATGCGCCCGGCCACTCCGGATGGTCGGGCTTCGGGTCGTCGTCGCCGTTGAGAAAATCGTGGCCCAACTCACCCGGCACATAACGGGCAGCAAGGTCGGGATGCCAGTACTCAACCCCGTTGTCCACCACCGCAACCTTCACCGCGCCACCGGTCACAACATCCCAGGCGAGGTCGGCGTACATCACCCACTTATCCCACTGTCTGGTAAGAAATTCCGGGTCGTTGGGAATATGACAGGCCCGAACAGGATAGTCCGGCTCCAGATAACGTACCCCGGCTGCATCCTTCCGATTGGCAATCAGCGCTTCGACCCGACCGGGGTCAATCTCCGCGACAAGAAAAGAGAGCGCCTCATCAATCCGGCAGACTCGGCATCCCTGCTTTCTGACCCAAGCCTCAGCAGCGCTGCGGCCGGCTGGGTCAAATCCCACAACAATTCTTCCCGGGATCCGGTTCTCTACTGGTAGCACCGGTTGATAGTCAACTACCGTGTGCCTCATTTGCGCCAACTCCTCTGCCCTCGCCCGGGCGCGGCTGACATCAAAGCCGGTCACCGGCACAAACTCGCCTCTCGGCATCAATATCACAATGAGCAAAAACAGGTTCATCGGTTACTCCAGGACAAATCTGGCCCAGTAGCGTTTGGTCACAGTTGAATCATTCTCAAACACTAGATAAAAGGAGTCGGCAGTTGGCACCGCCTCCCTCATATTGAACTCGGTAACACGACCCTGTTGGAACAGAGGAGTGTAGCTCTGATGCTGCCGGTACTTTCGAAACTCGCTTCGACTTAGCCAGAGAAAACGGCTAATCGTGCCGTTGAGCGCCCGCGCATCACCGGCCAGGATATCACTGGTATCGGCTTTGAATCCAATCCAGGTGTAATAGCCTGCTGCCAGTTCCAGCTCTCCGTGGAACACATTCCTCTGCCCGGGCTGTGCTACCTGAACCACCACCGTGTCACTGTAGCCCTCATTCCCCACGATATCCAGCGCGCTGCACCACAACCGATGCCAGCTCTCTTGAGACAGGTTCCTCGTGTCCCAGTTGGCAGTTGCGATGTTACTCGACTCAGCCTTGAGCAGCCCATTATCCACATAGAATCGTATCAGCGCTACCCCTGAGCTGTCGAAAGCCTCGGCCCGGATAATCACAATTCCGCTGACGATTGTTGAGTCGGTCGGATAGGTAATGACACAGCTCGGCGGCGTCCGGTCTTTGAGCAGCAACTCGCAGGCCAGTCCCGAAAGCAACAGCGCCACACCCAGCCAGCGCCAGCTAAAGCTCAAACTCCTCTCCTCTGTCCGGAATTATAACTTCAGGAATCCCCAAAGCCTTCAGCGGCCCAACCAGCGCCAGCGCCGCTTCCAGTTCCGCATGGACGATAAACACCTTCTTCAACCGGTGCCGCTTCATGTTAGCCACATACTCGATGAGGCCGTTGCGGTCGGCATGGGCGCTGAACTCATCCATGACAACAACCTCAGCCCTCAGCTCATGCTCCTCACCATAGATGCGCACCACCGGTTGATGTTCGGCTAGTCGTCGGCCCAAGGTATTTTCAGCCTGGAACGAAACCAATAGCACTAGGTTCCGCTCGTCGCCAATCGCATGCTTCAGGTGATGAAGAACCCGCCCGGCTTCGCACATCCCTGACGCCGCAATGATAATACACGGTTCCGCAAGCTCATTCAGCGTCTTTGACTCTTCAACACTCTCCACATATCTCAGTCCGGAGAAGTCAAACGGCTGCCCCCGGACAAGCATCGCCCGGGCCTCATCATCATAGTACTGAGGGTTGTTGCGATAGACCTCGGTCACCTGACTGGCCAAAGGACTGTCCACAAAAACCGGCATCTCAGGAATCAATCTTTCCTGGCGCAGGCGGTTCAGGTTGTAAACAAGCTCCTGGGCCCGTTCGACCGCAAAGGCCGGGATGATTATCCTGCCCCCCCGGGCATAGACCCGATTGATGATACCGGCAAGCTTGGTTGTCACATCATTGTAGTCACCGTGCACCCTGTTTCCGTAGGTTCCCTCAATAATGAGATAGTCAGCCTCACTCACCTGAACCGGGTCCTGAATTATCGGCTGTTTCTTGCGGCCGAGGTCGCCGGTAAAGAGCAGCCGCTTTCCTTCGGCCTCGATGTCCACCAGCGCTGAACCCAGGATGTGTCCGGCATCATGCAGAAAGACCGTAAACGGTCCCAGCTTCTGCTTCTGGGCATACGGAACGCTCTGAAAGAACTCGAGACTCCTTTCCGCATCGCTGACCGTGTAGACCGGCTCCTTGGTCGGTTCGCCTCGCTCCCTGCGCTTCTTGTTTACATATCTCACATCCGACTCCTGAATCTTGGCAGAGTCGAGAAGGAGCAGCCGGGCGAGTGCCACCGTTGGTCGGGTCATTATAATCGGCCCTTCAAACCCCAGCTTCACCAGATTGGGCACATTACCAACATGGTCAATGTGCGCATGACTGACAACACAGAACTCAACCCTATTGGCCCGG
>JBDRUJ010000130.1:0-4647 GCA_039801285.1 Caldifarciminota bacterium | reverse complement strand
AGCGGGCAGCGGTTCTGGTCATCACCGATCTTCAGGAACGGGCACTGCCTTCAACCGTCAAGGTTCCTCAGGATATCGTCGTTACACTGATAGATGTTGGCGAGTCCGATTTTGAGAACACCGGTGTGGTGGAAGTGCGGCCTGACAACCGGCTCAATGCGCGGAAACTTGAGGTCACCATTGCCAATTACAGCAGCAATCCGGTGACCCGGGTTGTAAGTTGCGAATGGCGAGCTGCAAGCGAAGGCGGAGAGTGGAGGACGGGTGAGGAAAAGGTTGTTCCTTTGAAACCCCAGGGCCGTAACCTAGCGAACTTTGATGCCCCGGCTGAACCCTCAACCATCAAGTTTCAATTGGAACATGATTCCCTTGAACCGGATAACTGCCGCTACTGCGTCCTGCAGCAACTCAAAGAGATGCCGGTCCTTGCGGTCCAATCGTCGGAAGAGGCAACTGGCTTTCTGGGCGATGCGCTCGGGCCCGACTCGATTTCCGGATTCCGGCTCACCGTTATTGACTCGCGCCAGTTGAGCCGGACCGAACTGCGGCAGTTCCCGGTTGTGGTTGTTACCGATGCCGGCATCCTGAGCGCGCGCGACTGGGACCGGCTTCACTTCCATCTCCAGACCGGCGGCGCGGTGCTAGTCATGGCCGGGCCAGGTCTCGTCCCTGAGGCGGGAATGGAGCGGTTCGTCCGGATAATCGGCACCTCCCGGAAAACCGGGTTTGTATCACTGGCGGAAATGGACACAACCCATCCGGCCCTCGATATCTTGCGGTTCAATGACCTGGTGACGGCACGCTTCTTTTCCCATCTGAAGCTCGACCCGGCTGGGACACGGGTTTTGGCCCGGCTCTCCGACTCTGACCCACTGATTATCGAGACGGCTGAAGGCCGGCTCCACATCTGGAGTTTCACCCTGACTCCTGAATGCACCGACCTCATGTTCAAGGCGGCATTTGTTCCCCTTCTTCATCGGACCCTCTGCTATCTCGGCTCGGTCAATCGCCGAACCGAGTTCCTTGTTGGCGACACAATCAGGGTCATGCTCGACCGCGCACAACCCTTCACCCTCATGACGCCCCACGGCAATTTTGCCCTGATTCCCGATGTCACCCTGGGCCGGCCCAGGGCAATCTGGACCGACACCCGAACACCAGGATTCTACCGGTTTGGAGAGAGGGGGCTGACGGTTGCGGTTAATGTTGTGTCTGAGGAAGGCGACTTGACCCGGGCCGAGCCAAACAGGCTGCGCAGCCAGGGATTCAGAATCCAGGGCTTTGGTTACAGAGCGGAATCGGCCGGCCTTGCTCCGCTGCTACTCTATCTGGCAGCAGCAGCCTTTGGTCTGGAGATGCTTTTGTTGGCCCTCTAGGTTGGCCACTAGGCGGGCAGGCCGCTTTCCCTATGCGTAAATCCCGGTCTGGAGATACCGGACATAGCGCCGGAATATGGTTTCATCCTCCAGGATTGACACCCGCGAGATTATCACCATCCCGGCTTCGGAATGGACCTTCAGGCCATAGGCTTGATGTCCGGGCTCACGGACCGTAAATCCGATGTCGTAGACCTCCTCTGCCTTCTGGTAGCCACGGCCGGTTGCCTGCTCCATGAACCAGGCAAGGTTGTCGGCAACCGCCGAGAGGGCATTGATAAGCAGTCCGCCTCCGAGCAAGGGGATGCGGATGACCTCTCCACCCAGCGCCCGAACATCAACAACCTCGGCCCGGTCGATATCCACAAACTGCCGCAGGGGTTGGGGCGACTGCAACTCCATGATTACAATCTAAGCAGCGGCCGGCGCAAAGTCAAGCTCCTGCATCGGCGTTCCGCCTCATATACTCCTCGCCTATCTCTGACCGAAAAGATGAGCATAAACCTTGGCATTGCCCACCATGTTGGCAATCACAGAGAACTCATTGGGCTTGTGCGCCTGACCTTCGAACTTGCCCCAGACCACAGCCGGAATCCCGGCCCGGCGCAAGAAGGCGGCAACTGTGCCGCCACCAATCCCCTTGGGGGTCGGCACCTTGCCATAGACCGCCTCCACCGCCCGCGCCAGCATCCTGACAATCGGCGCCTCAACTGGCGTCGGGGGCGCGGCTTGGGCAAACTGCTCGGTCTCAACCTCGACCGTCACCCCAAACTCCTTAGTAATTTCGGCAGCAATCAGCTTCATGTCGGCAAGCAGCTCTTCGAGTCGGAACTGGGGCAGCATCCGACAGTCGAAGTAGAAGACATCTTCGCCGGGGATGGTGTTGACATTCGGAACATTGGCCTCCTTCTTGGTCGGCTCAATCGTTGAGACCGGCGGTGAGAAGAGCTCGTCTCGGGCTGAGTACTTCTCATGGAGAAACCTGTCAAGCCGCACCAGGAGATTGGCACCGGCCCGATGGGCATTTCGGCCGTGATGGGGTGCTGAGCCGTGGGCCTGCTGACCGGTTGTTGTGAACTTCACCCAGGCGATGGACTTTTCGGCAATCTCCAGAAGTGTCCCGTCCTCATTGCCGGCGTCGGGAACCACAACCAGGTCATCCATATGGAACAGCTGATGGTTCTTCATGAGCCAGCCGATTCCGAACTCGGAGCCGGTCTCCTCATCGGCAACAAAGAGCAGTGATACATCCCTGGCCGGTCTGAGCCCCAGGTCGAGCAGCGCCCTGACGGCAAAGCATGATGCCACCAGCTCCTGCTGATTGTCCTCGGTGCCCCGGCCATAGATTCTGCCCGCCTCAACCACCGCAACAAACGGGTCGGTCCTCCAGAGTTCTCTGGCGCCGGCCGGAACAATGTCAAGATGGGTCATGACCCAGAGGGTCGGGCCGGAACTGTTCTCAGCCCGGAGCTGGGCCAAAAGGCTGGGACGATAGCCGCACGGTGCCAGCGGGTCTGGTGCCCGGAACTCCTCGACCTCCAGACCCCAGGTCTCAAGCACCTGCTTCAAATATTCGGCCCTGGCCTGTTCACCCTCACCGCCCGACTTTGGACTGATGGCCGGCAGGGCGACCAGCCGGCGTTGCATCTCAACCATCTCTGGTTCAAGCCGGTCAATCTGAGTGCAGATTCTCGAAAATGTGTGATTATCCCACATCGGTTACTCCTTACAGTCGGAGTCGGACACCTCCGACCTGTCCGACACGCTATTCAACTTGTGAAGCTCTATGTCGGAGTGTAACAACTCCCCCTGAGCTGTCAACTTGTTCTCATGTTTTACAGCATAAGTATAAATATATTTATACCTGATTTTAGCGGGAGTTTTTAGATTATCTTCCGTAGCTTTGTGACTTGGCGGAGATGTCAAATTTTCCTGGTAGCCATTTACCCCATCGCCTGGGAGGCGGCATCCTGACCAATTTCTCTTGGAGCAGCTGAAGTGGCTTGAGAGCCGGTCTCCGAATGGGCTTTGAAACCGGCATTCTCCGCTCCCGCCCTGTCGGTTTTCAAGTCAGTCTCAGACCCGGCCTCGAAGATCACCGCTCAATCTGGGTGTGGCTCTGCTTCAGAAGCAGCCGCTCGGACAGCCTGTGGGCCCGCCTCTCACGCTCTTTCTGAAGTAACCTCTGAGGGAGCTTCCAAGCCGGTTTTCGATATGAGTAAATAGGTGTTGTCAGTGCCGAGAAAGTGGGGTATCATTGGATATGCGTATTGACCGAATGGGCGAGGCTAGACTCATCAGGCTCATTCAGCGGACGGTCAAGAGCCGGGGCCGGTTGCGGGTGGGGATTGGCGATGACGGCTGCGTGCTCAAAAACGGCACTGTCGTCACCACCGACGCCTATGCCGAAGGGGTTCACTTTGAACTTGCCTATATGAGCTACGAGCAGGTTGGAGCGCGCTGTGCCTGTGCCGCGCTCTCGGATGTGGTTGCGATGGGCGCGGAACCAGAGGTTCTGGTGGTGGCGCTGGGTCTCCGGAAGGGGATGACCGATAGTGAGGTGCGGGCGCTCTATCGCGGAATTGAGCGGGTCTGCGCCCAACTGAATTGCGAGGTTGGGGGCGGCGACATTATCCTTCTTGACCGGCTGGTTCTGGCCCTGACCGCGACCGGTCGGACCAAACGGCCGAAGCTGCGCTCGGAAGCAAACCCGGACGAGCGGCTGTTTGTTACGGGATATCTGGGGCTTGCCGAGACCGGACGGCTGGCACTGAAGCTCCGGCTTCCCAAGCGCGGGCTTTTGCCAGCCATTAGGCGTCATATCGAACCGCTGCCCAGAATTCAGGTTCTCAGGCGGCTTGGAGCCAGTGTCAGGGCGCTGATTGACACATCGGACGGTCTTGCCACAGATGCCCGGCATATTGGAGAGCTGAGTCGGGTCCGCGTGGTCCTGTGGCTTGACAAACTCCCAATTCATCCGGCAACGCACCGGCTCTGTCGAGCCATGGGCCTTGACCCGGTCAGGTTTGCGCTATGCTCAGGCGAGGACTACGAGCTACTTTTTACGGCGCGTAGGCTGGTTGTGTCAAGCGTTGACCGTGTTCCGATTACCTGCATCGGCAGTATAGAGGCCGGTTCCGGTCTATATTCTGTAAGTAAGGATAGGCTGATGCCAGTTTTAGAAATCGGTTACGACCACCTAACCGCCGGTCAAACTATTACTTGACAGCTAGGGCAGTCCAGTGCGTCAATAAGAAAACCAATGTTGATA
>JBDRUJ010000129.1:0-4674 GCA_039801285.1 Caldifarciminota bacterium | reverse complement strand
CTGAAGAATCTTGAGTAAGTGCCGCTCGGTTTTCGGCACGACGTCGTCGCCAGGATAAATCCATTGCTTCAGCGGTGTAATTCAGTAGCCAGTTGCCGCTTTTCTGTTTGCGGATATTATCGAGTGAGATGTCTTCACTGTAGCCGGTCTGAGTATTCATATTTGTCTGCCCTTGAGAGATTCGCAGGTCGGGATAAAGTGGTGCAAATTTAGGGATGACTCGGCTTTGTGACCGCGCATAAGTAACCGGCAGGGAAATACCCCAACTATGGGGCAGTAGCTTATCAAGGTTGGCTCGGGCAGTTATTCCAAGGTCAGTGCGGAATCCGCCTGTTTGCACACCCCGGCCTTCACTGAATCTGCGGAAGTTCGGGTCCAAATAGGAAAAGTTCAACCCGACACTGGCAACATCGGATATGTTTACACTGGTTCGGGCCTGAAATCCGTAACCTGGTTCTTTGTGGGGTCCGGAGAGCCGTATGTCGTCGAACCATATTCCACCGCTTACTGTGTGGATGCCCGAGTTCTCAATGCCCAGCGCCATATAACGGACATTAGCCAAGGACGGGTTGCCGACAATTGAAAAGTTACCGCGTGTCCAAACTCCAGCCGTATCACCGGCTGAGTCACGTTGCACTTTCAGCAGGGGAAATGAGTCAAGGTTAATTGTAAACTCAAACCATTGGCCATCACGGCCCGGCACTAAGTAGCCGGATGTTATAGGAGCCCGGAATTGGTAGTAATTCATCGAATCGGTGCCCACTCGTAACAACCAGAAAAGCCCGTTTTTGTCATCGTGGAGGTAGATTCTAAGGGCCTGATAGTCGCGATAATCTTCGGAAGCAGTGAGGTTCTTAGTCACAATTGCCCGGCGATCACCACGGAGATTACGATAGCTGAATTGTAGAGCTGCTTCAAATTCTGTTTGACCGGTAATATCCCGTTTAGGCTCGAACGGAGGAACATAGTCAGTGTCAGTTCGTTTTGATACCTGGGCAACCCAGACCTGGTCGAAGGTATCCTGAGGTGCAGGGGTTGTCACTGGTTTTTCATAAACGGTGGTGTCAATTGGCGAAGGAGCAGCATCACGGGTCAGATACACTTTCGGGTTACGCCATCGGCTGCCGGTAAACTGAATGGCATAGAAATCAATTGTGTCTGGTTTCCGGAAGCCATCGAACCAAATCCGCACGACTCTGATGTCTTCCCATTTAGGATTTCCGATTTTACCCACCAGTGTGCTGTCACGAAGTGTCAACCGGTAAAGTTTCCAGCCATTCTTCAGCGGCGTGCTAAGTTGCTGGTTATCGAGCCGAATGGTGCAGTCATAGTAGTGATTATAGCGGCAGAAACCGTTTCGGTCGATGTCTTCCGAATCAAGTCGTTTATTTCCCTCGGTGCCTTGTTGTCGTAATACAGGATCATAATCGTCATTACCATCATCGCTCGAGCCGGTCTGCCACAGCGAATCTGCTCCGAAGTTTCCGTCGAGCCCCGTATCTTCCCAATCGTCTAACATCCCATTGCCGTTCCGGTCCTCACTGTCCAGCAGACCGTTGTAACCGGCTATCCTGCTATCTTTGGTCCTCCGGGGGGCATCTTCATCAATCGCCATGCCGATTGATACATGGATATTTCCGCTGTTGCTCTCCGAACGGAGGATTATCTCCAGGTTCTCGATGTCCTTGAAGTTCATCCCTAGTTGCCAGGAAGACGGCGCAATGGCTATCCCCGCCCAACTGGCATCGGGATTCACGGAATTGGGGGTGAATATCACCCGTAGTAGGTCCTGAGTCTCTTTGCCCTCATCGCCAATACCTTGGCCAAAGACACTGTCCTTCCGGACCTTCTGCTGCGGCGTAATCCAATAGAGGGGGGTTTGGGCAAAATCGGTAGTGTCCTTTCCTACCGGTACTGACGCAGAGGACCACAACAGCGCCGTATTGGGCAAGTCTTGGGTAATCGTTGTTCCCTCAAAATCATCCAGATAGGCCTGACCACGAGTATTCGGGTCGGGTAGCGAGAGGGCACCTTCGGCTGCTGCCTCAAACCTGGAGGGAGCCTGAGCCCTAAGCAAAGGTAACCGGTCGAGAAATGCGCTGACTTCATCGGAACTCGCATTGTAAGCGGCATCGCCCTCGACTATCATCCGTCGGAACGGCTCGGCACCGAGTGCCGGTTTGTCGTCGGGCATCCCTTCACTTCGGTAGAACATGCTTGACCCGAGCTTGCCGTTTTCTGAGAATTTCCACTCGGCTCGGGCACCGGCCAGCGATTTTTGGGACATTGAGAACCAAGGCCGATATTCAAATGTAACGCTGATGTCAGCATCGGGCGGTAATGGTTTGAGGAAAGTGAGGACACCGGTTTTGTAGTCGATGGTGTAATCAACTCCCCGAGTTCTAATTAGGTTATTGACTATTACCTTCTCGGACCCTTCGGTTATATCGGTTTGACCCAAATAATAAGTCTCGGTAATCGTGTAGTATTTAGCGATAATTGCATACCGACGTCCTGTCCCTGGAGGCAGGAAATCAGGGTCGAAATGATAGATGACCGAATCCCGCACCGACAGTTCGGTCGAGGCAAATGGCATACGGCTGGGGAACCGGATGAGACCGGTCTTGATATCAAATTCCGGATATTCAATGCGGCCGTCACGATTCGGGTCAAGCCCGAGTATTTCCACAAACTTCTGACCATATTTGGGGCTCAACGTATCGGTTTCATAATCGAGGTCCTGTTCAGCACCGGGAAGGTCACGGATGATACTGAGGGCTTCCAACCTCACATCACGCTGGGGAAGGGCATAGAAATTCCGCATCATGTTGTCCCAAGTAAGGCTAAGAGTATCATTCCGTTCCGGACGCAATAGTTTCAATACCAGAGAATCATGGTGATTCTTACCGCCAATGGTCTCGGCATCGGTGAAGACAACCAAACCGACAACATCCCGCTCGTTCAAACCGTTCAGAAACTCGATAATATTGCCGGGGTGGAGTATATAGTCACTGCCGTATGATTTGAGCTCGAAATCGCCCGGTGCCCGGTCCCATGACCATTCCGGCCTTGTGGAGTCGGGATAATCGGGAAAGACGGTGGCTATCCCTTTCACGGCAGCCTGGTTGTTGGTCGGATTCTTATCGTCAATATAAACCCGCACATTCTGAATGTTGCCAGGAACATCAATGTAGAAGAAACGGTCCTGGACATAGTCGTAGTCCCAGATGGTATCGGTTGAGACCCGGCGCCGGCCGGTAAAACTGTAAGACTGGCTCTGTGACTCTTCGCGCGTAGCAATTGCATACAGGTCAGCTCCGGCAAGCTTTCCTTTCGCAGAGATACCGAACAGGCCGTGGCGGGCCGGCAGGTCGCCCGTGTAGCCGGTCCCAGGGATATCAAGCCGGGTATCACCCATCTCAACTGATTTGATGACATCGTCCTCTGTTCCAGCATAGGACAGTTTCACCTTGTTCTGAGATTCTTCGCGTTCTGAATCGTGGTCTATTACTACCTTGGTCCTGTCACCGATACTGCCATTCAGACTGACAGCAAGCTGCTGTTCCATCTTCAGCTCGGGCAAGGGGCTGGTGCGGCCGGGTATGATGGTCGCGCCGCGCACGACAGTCTGGCCGCCGCCAAATGTAATCCGGTCATGGCCCGATATGTCAATCTTGCTTCCCTCACCGAACAACGGTAACTTGGGCAGTTCAATGTCGGGAATCAACCCGCTGGGCTCTGAGGTCAATTCAGTGCGTTCCCTTGTGCGCTGAGCCTTGTCGAGCCAAGTCTTTACGATTGACTCTTTCAGCTGATACCCAAGATACTCATCCAGAGGAATTATGCGGTCCAAACCGAGATACACATCGCCCTGCCATTTTTCTAGAAAGACAATTCCGAGGGAATAGTCGGGACGAGCGACTATCCGGGGTGCTTCGTAGAGCGAAAAAGCTCCCACCGCCGAAGTCATCAATAACCAGAGGCTCAACCAGCGCTTCATCGCCGACTTTCAGAAAAGAATTGACGGAACTCCTCTGCCAGTCTCGATGCCGAAAGTGTGACTTCCTCCAGCAGTGTCTCACGACTGCCGTGTTCAACGAACCGGTCGGGCAAACCCAGGCAGCGCAGCCGGGGACGCTTGGGAAAACGCTCAACAAGAAGACTCACGGCCGCACCAAATCCGCCTAGGAGAGTGTTTTCTTCCACAGTCACAATCGAGCCGTGCCTTTCTGCCAGATTGAGATAGAGCTGCTCATCGAGAGGTTTGGCAAACCGTGCATCAACCACGGTCAATTCAATGCCTTGGGCTGACAGCAATTGCGCAGCAGCGACCGATTGATGGGTTCCATACCCAATTGCCAGCACACAGCCGTCTTTACCTACTCGAAGAACCCGTGCCTTGCCCAGTTCAATCTTGGGGCCCCGGGGTATGCCTCCCGGTGAGCTGCCCCTAGGGTATCTAATCGCTATTGGACCGAAATTATCGGTTAGCGCAAACTCAAGCATCAGTTTCAGTTCTTCCTCATCACTCGGTGCCATTACGACCATTCTGGGTATCATCGTAAGATATGTGAGGTCAAAATTGCCATGATGGGTAGGGCCGTCTTCGCCAACCAGTCCGGCGCGGTCAACCGCAAAAACTACCGGCAGGTCCTGAAGACAAACATCCTGGAT
>JBDRUJ010000128.1:0-4693 GCA_039801285.1 Caldifarciminota bacterium | reverse complement strand
TGGACCCGCTTGTTATTCCTCAAAGCCTGACCCGTGGCGGCATACTACAGCGGACTCTTGAGGGCTACTTTGAGCAGGTCTTGAAAATTGACTATGAGACAATCTACACAACCGACTTCATTGACGCGGTAGCCTTTCCGGATAGCAAAGAGGTTGTTACTGCCATCACCAATTTGGCAGATGTTTTGAGGCGTTACGACTTCTCCAGCCTCGGTTTTGACATTATCGGCAGAATCTTCGAGCGACTGATTCCGCAGGATGAGCGTCATATCCTCGGCCAGTACTTCACCAACCCGGACATCGTTGACCTGATTCTCCGCTTCTGCCTGCAGCACGAAGACGACAAGGTGCTGGACCCGGCCTGCGGCGCCGGCACTTTCCTCGTCCGTGCCTATCAGCACAAGAAGCTCATGAACCAGCGGCTGAGCCACGAAGAGATACTGGAGACTCTCTGGGGCAATGACATCGCCAAGTTTCCTGCACACCTTGCGACCATCAACCTTGCCATCTGCGACCTGAGCGTTGACCAGAACTATCCCAATATCATTCAGGAGGATTTCTTTGCGCTCCAGGTCGGCAACGAGGGGTTTGAGCTGCCGGACCGAACGCGCAAGCGCCGGGCAATGACCTTGGGCAAGTCGGGACGGGAAGTCACCTATCCACGCTGGTTTGATGTTGTTGTCGGCAACCCGCCCTATACCCGACAGGAGGAAATACCGGAGACTGGCGTTGACAAAGCCAGGTTGATTCAGAATGCGCTCATGCTCGGCAATCGCAAGCTGGCTGACATCTCAAGGCGTGCTGGAATCCACGCCTACTTCTTTGTTCATGGCTTCAAGTTCCTGCATGATGGCGGCCGCTTCGGGTTCATTGTCTCCAACTCCTGGCTTGATGTTGACTATGGCAAAGGGCTGCAGGAGTTCTTTCTCAAGAACTACAAGATTGTTGCCATCATTGAGTCCAAGGTTGAGCGCTGGTTTGAGGATGCGGACATCAACACCTGCATCGTGATTCTTGAGAAGTGCGCGGATAAGAGGCAGCGGGACTCTAACCTTGTCCGCTTCGTCTATCTCAAGAAGCTGTTGCGTAACTTCATTCCACCGGCTCAGGACATCTGGGAACAGCAGCTTGAGCGGCTCCGGGCAATTGACCAACTGAAGCGGACTATCTTGGCCCATGACAGCCTCTATGAGAATGACGAGTTGCGGGTCTTTCCAGTTCGGCAGGCAGAGCTCTGGGCCGAAGGCTATGACTCAGAGGAGAGGGAATATGTCGGCGCCAAATGGGGCAAATACCTGCGCGCACCGGCCATCTTCTTCAAAGTCTTGGAGAAGGGCAAGGGCAAGCTGGTGCCGCTGAAGCAAATTGCTAAAGTTCGTCGAGGTTTCACAACCGGCGCCAACGAGTTCTTCTATCTTACCGAGGAGCAAATCAAGCGCTGGAAGATTGAGCGTGAGTTCTGGATGCACAAGGACGAGAAAGGCAGGTGGGTGCCGAACTATGTCATCAAAAGTCCAAGGGAATGCAGGTCAATTTTGGTCAAGCCCGAAGACCTGAAGTTCCGCGTGCTGCTGATTCACAAGGATAAAGACGAACTGAAGGGCACCAATGTCTTACGCTACATCAACGCCGGAGAGCGAAAAGGCTACCACAAGCGACCAACCTGCGCATCCCGAAAGCGATGGTACGATTTAGGTGAACGCAGAGCTGCGGAGGTTAATTTCAACTACCTCATCAACGATGTTGCTAGGGTCTTCAGTGGCCGATGTTTCGTTAGCGACGATTTTCACGAAATACATACTCGCACCTTGATAGCACCATATCTCAACAGTAGCGTTTGCTGGTTTTTCGAGAATCTACTGGGCCGCACGAGCTTTGGTGGAGGGCTTCTGAAGATACAGGCATATGAGCTTGGGACGCTCCCAGTTTGTGTCCCCGACCGATTCACTAGGGTGCTCAGTGATGTCTTCCGGAAAGTGGCTGTGCGGCCTGTCGAGTCTATATTTATCGAATTGGGGGCTGATACACGTGAGCAGGTTTCCTTGAACAAGGTCAAGCCGGACCGACGAGAGTTAGATAAGATTATCATGGGTGAGATTCTTGGGCTGACCGAGGAGGAGCAGCTTGAGGTTTATCGGGCGGTCGTGGACTTGGTCCGGTCGCGTCTCGAGCGGGCGAAGAGCGTTGCCAAAGGGTCGCGCACCCGCGAGGGTGTGGACATGGAGCTATTTTCCGATAGAATTATCAAGCAGGTCAAAGAGGATTCTGGCCAATGAAGACCCTTGGCGAGTTCTACCGCGAAAAGGTCCTGACTTATCCCCGGCTGACAACCCGCATGCTGCCCGACGGCTCAGACGGCGTGGAGATTGTAAAGGAGCTTTTCGGCTGGACCCTCATAGTCAACGGCAGGAAGGTTGCATGCCGCTCCGAGGAGGAGGCCAGATTCCTGAAGGTCTATCTTGAGGCCGGGATGATGGAGATTTCGGTGCCGGCTGACGATGACTATCTGCGCCAGATTCTGCCTGAACTGGAACGGCTGAAGGCGCGAACCGACGAAATCATAGAGTCCAATCTGTCCACCATTCTCAACCGCAAGGTCCGAGAACGACTCCGGCAGATGGTTTACGCCAAACTGCTGGAGTGAACCGGCTTCCATCGGCTTGACCGCTGCCCGAATAGAGCTAAGATTGCCTGCCATGCAGTCTTCGCCCCAAGCCCCGCACCTTAGTGGCTACTCGCCCATCCGTCATCTCAGACTGCCACGGGCCTGCGGCCCTCGCAGTGACCAGAAGCCGCCTCACAGCACGTTCGTTCCTACGGTGGCGGAGCCACTCAGTGGCGAGCCACACACCTCTCACCCCGTTGGGGCGAAGCGAATCCTGGTTGTCAACTGGCGGTGCATCAGAAATCCCCTCGCGGGTGGTGCCGAGATTTACTTTCAGGAAATCTTCCGAAGGCTGGTGGCGCGGGGCCATGCGGTTACCCTGCTCTGCGAGCGGTTTGCCGGCTCTGAGCCTGAAGAGACCCTTGACGGCATCCGCATCATCCGCCTGGGCGGGAAGTGGACCTTCAACTTCGCCGTCTATCGGAATATCGGCAGGCTGGCCGAGGCGGGCGACTACGACCTGGTGATTGACGACCTGAACAAGATTCCCTTCTATTCGCCCTGGTTCACAAAGCGGCCGGTCCTGGTCCTGCTCATGCACCTTTTCCGGAAAAGTATCTTCAAAGAAGTCATCCCGCCGCTTGCCGGCTATGTCTATCTTGCCGAGAGTCTGATTCCCTGTGCCTACAAAGGCTGCCGGTTTGCGGTGCTGTCGGAGAGCTCGAAGCGGGATGTTGTCCGCCTCGGGATTCCCGATAAGGACATCACCGTGATTCCGCCCGGGACCGACCTTGAGCGGTTTCAGCCCGACCCGAGTGTGGCACGGGAGCCGATTCTCCTCCATGTCGGACGGCTGAAGCGCTACAAGTCAACCGACCATCTATTGCTTGCCGCCCGGCTGCTGAAGGAAAAGGGGCTGAACTTCCGGGTGGTGATTGTTGGTGATGGCGATGACCTGCCCCGGCTCAAATCGCTCACGCAACGGCTGGGCATCAGCGGCCTGGTTGAGTTCACCGGCTATGTGCCCGAGGCGGAGAAGCTCCACTGGTTCCGCCGGGCCGCAGTCCTTGCCGAGTGCTCCATCAAGGAGGGTTGGGGTCTGATTGTCCTTGAGGCGAATGCCTGCGGCACGCCGGTGGTTGTCGCCCGCTCGCCCGGCCTGGTTGACTCGTCGCGGGACGGTGTGAATGGCCTGTTTTATGACTATGGCGACATTGCCGGCCTGGCCGAGAGACTTGAGCGGCTTCTGACCGATGAGAGTTTGCGGAACCGGCTCGGCACGCAGGCGGTTGACTGGGCAAGGCAGTGGACCTGGGAGGCTGCCGCCGACAAAATGGAAGAACTCATCCGGCTTGCCCTTGACTGAGAGGCCCCGCTTTTTAGAATAGCCCAAAAATGTCTTTCATCGCCGACCTTCACATCCACTCCCGCTTCTCCCGGGCAACCAGCTCGGAGATGGAAATCCCGGCGATTGCCCGCTCGGCAAAGGTGAAGGGAATCAAGCTCGTCGCCACCGGCGACTTCACCCATCCCGGCTGGTTCCGCTCCCTTCAGGAGCACTTGACCCCGACCGGCACCGGCCTCTATCAGCACGCCGAAACCTTTTTCATCATCAACACCGAGGTGAACAATATCTACACCGCCCGAGGCCGGCTCCGCCGCATCCACAATATGATATTCGTCCCCAGCCTGGAGAGCGCCCGGCGGGTCTCGGACTTTCTCTCCCGTTACGGCCGGCTTGAGGCCGATGGCCGACCCACCCTGAGCATCTCCAGCTACGAGATGCTCGCCCGGCTTCTGGAGATTGAACCGCAGGCGTTTCTGGTGCCGGCCCATATCTGGACACCCTGGTTCTCCCTTTACGGCTCCAACTCCGGATTCGACTCGATTGAGGAGTGCTTCGGAGACCTGGCCGATGAAATCTTCTGTGTTGAGACCGGCCTCTCCAGCGACCCGCCGATGAACTGGCGGCTCTCAGCCCTGGACCGCCGCTCCCTCATCTCCAACTCCGACGCCCACTCACCGAACCGGCTGGGCCGCGAGGCAAACTGCTTTGACTGCGAACTCAGCTATGACGCCATCCGCGAC
>JBDRUJ010000127.1:1000-4704 GCA_039801285.1 Caldifarciminota bacterium | reverse complement strand
GCCGATGCCTTCCGGACAGCCGCGGCGACCTCCAGGGCCTTACCATGACCGACGCCAACCTGCCCCTTGCCGTCACCAACCACCACCACTGCCGAGATTCTCATCCGCTTCCCGCCCTTCATCACCTTGGAGATCCGTTTGATGTGAACCACCCGCTCGATAAGCTCCTCTTGGGGAAGCCCCGGCGCTGCCTCACCAGCAGATGATATTGTAACACCTGACTCTCTCAAAACTCCAGACCTCCTTCTCGGGCACCTTCGGCTACCGCCTTTATTCGACCATGGAACTTCCGGCCCGCCCGGTCGAAGACGACCTTCTTGATACCCAGGGCCTTTGCCTTTTCAGCTATCAGCTTGCCCACTTCGCGGCCCATTTCGGTTCGCTTCAGTTTCTTATCCCGAAGCTCGGCTACGAGTGATGAGACGCCGGTCAGGACCCGGTGCTGGCTGTCGTCAATCAGTTGGGCATAGATATGCCGGTTACTCCGTTTGACGCAAAGTCTCGGCCGTTCCGGAGTCCCGGCAATCCGGCGCCGGATACTGAGCTGCCGTCGTCGAACAGGATCATGAATCATTCCGTGAATGATATTTGATATTTGCCACCTGTCAAGGAAACACATTGCCCAAAGTCAACGGCCCTGTCAGAAGTCTATCCCAAGGTCTAAAAAAGTCCAAGGTGCTCAGGGGTGCGCAATTGCTTGACAATCTCTCCTGGCGAGTAGAATGTCCAATTGATGGTCCGAAGCTTTCTCATCCAGACCTACGGCTGTCAGATGAACGACTATGAAGCCGGGGTAGTGCGGACGATTCTTGAGTGCCGGGGCTATGAGGAGACTTTTGACGAAGTACAGGCCGATGTTCTTTTGATGATGACCTGCTCGGTGCGGGAGCGGGCCGAGAAACGGGCCCTGGCAAGACTTGCTCAATTCAGGAGCGTCCGTTCCCAGCGACGGATGAGAGGTGGAAAGCAGCCACCGGTCATCGGTGTTTTGGGATGCATGGCCCAGAATCTGAAGGAACGACTTTCCTCTGATTATGGCGCCGATATCGTGGTCGGTCCTGACCAGTACCGCCAGTTGCCTGAGCTGATTGAAAAAGCCGCAGCAGGAGTCCGGGGTCTTGTAGCCACTGCGCAAACCAACGAATGCTACGAGACCATCCTGCCCAAGCCCGAGAGTTCGGTATGTGCTACAATCACGGTGATGCGCGGCTGCGACAATTTCTGCTCCTACTGCATCGTTCCCTATGTGAAGGGGAAAGAACGTTCGCGACCGGCACAGGACGTTGTGACTGCGGTCCGGATGCTGGCCGAGCAGGGTATCAGGGATGTAACCCTTCTGGGGCAGAATGTCCTTGCCTATCGGGATGGTGGAGTTGACTTTCCAGCCCTGCTGCGGCTTGTCGCGGCACTTCCGGATATCCAACGGGTGAGATTCCTTACCTCCCATCCCCGAGACCTCGATGAACGACTCCTCGCGACTATAAGGGAACTGCCCAAGGTCTGTCCCAGTCTTCATCTACCCCTTCAGTCCGGCTCTGACCGCATTCTTGACCTGATGAATCGTGGCTACACCCGGGCTGACTATCTCAACAAGATTGCCCTTATTAGAAAGAACCTTCCCGAAGCCACTATCACAACTGACATTTTGGTTGGTTTTCCCTCGGAGAGGGCTGAGGACTTTCAGGCAACGCTTGAAGTCGTCGAAAAGGTTCGGTTCGACTTTGCCTACATGTTCCGGTTCTCAGCCCGGCCCGGCACAAAGGCGGCTACCCTGCCCGAGCAGGTGCCGGCCCCGATTGCCGCTGAGCGGCTCAACCGTCTGATTGAGATTCAGAACCGAATCACCCGCGCAAGAAATCGGGAAATGGTTGGCAGGACATTCGAACTGCTGATTGAGGCCGAAGGGCCGCGCCGCAATGGATTTCTCGGTCGAACCACCACCAACAAGGTCGTTCTCCTTACCGGACCGGCCGAGCTTGGTGAGCTGGCCATGACCAAGGTTACTCATCTCCGAGGCTGGACCCCGATTGCCGAGAAAGTAGCAAACCAAAGCCTGCTGGTTGGTCGGACAATGGCAACCAGCGGATATGAAAACTAAGGAGGGTCTATGGTAACAGTCCGGATTCTCTTGATTCTGGTAGCATTCATTCTGCTGTTCATCCTGGGCTGGCAAAATGTTCAGACCATCACCACCGTCCATGTCTTCCATCGCACCTTCGAGAATGTGCCTCTTGCCTTTGTGATGCTCTACTCATTCGCCTTTGGTGCACTCTGCGTCGGCCTGTTCATGGTGATATCCGAAATTCGGCTCCGCTCCCGGCTCCACAGACAGCGTCAGGAGATTGATGCCCTTACCGAAGAACTTCGGGCCCTGCGCAACGCCCCACTCGAAGGCATCCTGCTTCCCAAGCCCGATGATAAAGAGACTGACTCCGAAAACCGGGAGGTGTAACCATGGTCCCCCTGTTGATTATCATCGTCGCACTCCTGGTGATCGCCCTGTATCCGGTAGTTCGTGATGTCCTCCGTCAGCGGAAGCGGGCCGCTCCAGCCTATGTTGAAGGTCTTCAGCTCATGCTTGACGGCAGACTGACTGATGCCCTTGCCCGCTTCAAAGAGGCGATTGAGACGGATACGGCAAATGTTGATGCCTATATCCGGCTCGGCGACATCCTGATGCAACTGGGCGAGACCGACCGGGCGATAAAACTCCACGAAAACCTGACCCTGCGTCGCAACCTGACCCCTGGCCAGGAAAAGCGGCTCTATCGTTCGCTGGTGCGGGACTACCTCCTAACCGACAGAAAGGTCAAGGCACAAAGCCTCTTGGAAGAGCTTGTCAGGCTCGACCGGACCGACCTCTCAAGCTATGAGGACCTGCTCGGCCTCTACATCGAGACCGGCTCCTGGGAGAAGTGTGAAGAACTGCTGAAGAGTCTGGGTCGGGTTCCGAAAAATAAGTCCCGGGCTGCTGCTCTCTATGCCGAGTTTGGCCGGGCGGTAGGTCGCGCCAATCCCAAGACCGGGATTGCGGCACTCACCGAGGCTTTGAAACTTGACCCGAGCTCGGTTCCGGCGCGGCTCTATCTTGGCGACCTCCAGCTTGCCCAGGGCGATGCCGAGGCGGCAATCCGAACTTGGGAAGAGATTATTGCCGTAGCACCGGAGAAGAACCGCCTGGTCCGGGGCCGGCTGGAACGGGCCTACTACGAACTCGGCCGCTACGACGAGATGACCCAGGTCTATGAACGACTACTACGGAAGGTCCCAGATGATGCAGGACTTGCCGTAGCCCTGGCACAACTCTACTACAAAAAGGAGGAACTGGCAGCGGCAATCCGGCTCCTCGAACGGTTCGCCAAAGGAACGGCACCAAACAATCTTGTTCAGACTGCGCTTGCCGGCATGCTCCTGGCGCGGGGCGAGATTCCCCGGGCTCGACTGATTCTTGAGACTCTGACCAACCAGCTGCGGGAAAAACCGGATGGTTGCCGTGTTTGCGGTCAACCGCTTCAGGAATCCCTCTTACGCTGCTCCGCCTGCCGAACCTGGCAGACCGGAGATTAGAAACTCCGCTCTTAGACTTCAGCTATGGCCGAACGGCTCACTCCCCTCCTCAGTCAATACCGACGGATAAAGGGACAGTATCCGGATGCCATCCTTCTTTTCCGGGTCGGTGATTTCTATGAGATGTTCTACGACGA
>JBDRUJ010000127.1:403-990 GCA_039801285.1 Caldifarciminota bacterium | reverse complement strand
AGTCGGTGCCAAAGCCCTTGGCCTGACACTCACCTCACGACCTCATGGTCCGGACAACCGGGTTCCGCTTGCCGGAGTGCCGGCCCGCACGCTTGACAGTTACATTGCCAAACTGGTAGCCCAGGGATTCAAAGTGGCAGTCTGTGACCAACTTGAGGAGCCGTCTCGGGGCAAGCCAGTGGTCCGCCGTGATGTCGTCGAAGTCATAACACCGGGCACCGTTACCAGACCGACGCTGCTTGAGGAACGCCGCAATAACTACCTCCTCGCCCTTTCCCAGTCTGGGGAGTTATGCGGACTTGCTTTTGCCGATGTCTCAACTGCCGACTTCTTTGTCGCCGAGGTCAACCCGGCCGCCCTTCTTGAAGAGATTCAGAAGATTGACCCGGCGGAACTACTCCTTCCGCAGAGCCTCGAGCTGGCCCAGGAGCTGCCCTCTCGCCTGCGCATCACCCGGCTCGACGATTACTACTTCACAGCTGAGTTCGCCTTTGACAAGCTTACATCCCATTTTGGGGTCGCCACCCTCTCCCGCTTCGGTGTCTCCGAGATGACCGAAGCAATCTGTGCGGCCGGTGCAATCCTCC
>JBDRUJ010000127.1:0-393 GCA_039801285.1 Caldifarciminota bacterium | reverse complement strand
CCCTGCCCCATCTCCGCCGACTCACACCTTACGAGACCAGAAACTACCTCCTCCTCGACCGCACCACAAGACGGAACCTTGAGCTGGTGGAAAGAATCCACCCTGAAGAGTCCGGCCCGGTCCGGACCGGAACCCTCCTATCGGTGCTTGACCGCACCTGCACCCCGGCTGGTGCCAGGCTCCTGCGGCGCTGGCTCCTTGCCCCGCTCCTCGATGTCCCGGCAATCACCGAGCGTCACGATGCGGTTGAGGAGCTCTTCGGTATGGACCTCACCGGACTTCAGCAGCTTCTATCCAAGGTCGGCGACTTGGAAAGAGTGGCGTCAAGAATCGGCCTGGAGCGGGCCAATGCTCGGGACCTTGTGGCACTGGCCGGCTGGCTCGCAGTCGCAC
>JBDRUJ010000126.1:0-4714 GCA_039801285.1 Caldifarciminota bacterium | reverse complement strand
TGTAATCATCCGGTTCACCGATGATGGCCGTGACCGGCTCGCCGGCTGGTTTACCATCAGCACCTATCCATTCGGCGGTGGTGTCCTGGCGATCGTCCGCAACATCACCCAGCGGAAGCGGATTGAACAGGCCTGGCAGGAGACTGACACCAGACTCCGGGCCATTTGGGAAAATCCCACAGTTCTTGTGGCATTCAAGGACCGAAACCTGCGTTATGTGGCAGCCAATCCCGCAGCCATCAGGCTATTGAGTCAGGACCCAACTCAATCCATCATCGGTAAAACCGACGCAGAAATCTTTCCCGGCCCGGCTGCTGCTTTGCTCGACTCTCACGACCGGGATGTCCTCAGTAAGGGCCAACCGACCGAGGTGGAACTGGCGGTCACCGCCCCGAAAGCCTCCGCCCCAGTATGGCTCCACATTACCAAGCAGCCCTGGCGCAGTCAGAGCGGCGAGATAATCGGTGTCGTTGACATCGCCTTCGACATTACCAGCCGGGTCCGGGCACAGCAGGAGCTAAACCGGCGCCGTGAAGCACTCCAGAAGTTGCTTGCTGAAGAGACCCAGCTTCTGCAGAAGGCACAGGATGAGCTCGCCCGCTGGACAAAGCAGTAACCGGTGAAGAAAAAGTCCAGACCCGGCCATCACCAGCCAGTCGGCAGACTCCGACAGGCCAGCACTGCCGGACACCAGCCCTGGAGCGGGCTGAACCGGTTTGCCGAAAGGTTCTGGTTCGTCATCCTTCTGGGAATCAGTCTTGTCGCCTTTGGCCTGCGTGCGTTTGATTTGCGTGCCGACCCGCCGCCTGACCTCTCCTGGAGCTCGGCAATCTACTCCGACGAGGCCCACAATGCCTACTCTGCCCGGAACTGGGCACTCTACGGCCGCTGGCAGATTGACGACTACATTCCCTATGTTGTCTATCCCTGGCTCAACATTGTCACCGGTATCATCTTCAAGCTTTTTGGCATCGGCTTTGTCCAGTTGAAAGTTGTCTCACTCCTTGCCGGGCTCCTGCTGGTGTTTATCATCTTTTTCTTTGTTCGGGCCGCGGGCAGTGCCCTATCCGGCCTCGTTGCCGCACTGCTTACCGCATGCTGCTTTCCTCTGGTCATGTACAGCCGGCTCGGACTGGCTGAGCTCAGTCAGGTCATGTTCCTGGCTGCTGCCGGCCTCTTTCTTGTCCATGCCGAGCGCAACCGTCTTGCTGCCTTCTTATCCGGAGTCATCGCCCTGGGCGCTGTCCTTTTTGTCAAGGTCTCCAGTATCTTCTGTCCGGCAGCGATCGGCACCCTCTATTTAGTGGAGCTGATTCGCCACCGCCGGGACAAGGGCCGCTTCCGCCCCATTCTCAGCTCAGGGCTTTTCTGGCTCCTCGGTGCGCTCCTCCCCCTGACAATCTGGCTGCTTCTCATCTTCCTGCCCCACCGCGCCGACTATCTGAGTTATGTCCTCCGCCACTCCCTTGGTGCCAAGGCCGGTCACCCCTCAGGCCTTTTCGCCTACCTGCTCAACGCCTTTTCGGTCGGTGCCGGCTCAAGACTCCTTTCACGAATCCCCATAATGGCATCCTTAGGTTTTGCCGCCCTGCCCGCCCTCTGGAGAACCGGACAGCGCCGTGCCCTTGCCTATCTCAGCTATCTGCTCCTTTTTGGTGTCGCCATGCTCGGTTATCAGCTCTACCATCCTGACCGCTACGAACTCTTCACAATTCTGCCACTGCTTGTCGCCTTTGCCCTGGTTATCAGCCGGCTGGTAAACGGACAGGCAAGAATTTGCCATCCGTGGCCCGGACCCTGGGGAATAGCCGCCTACTCCTTATGGCTCTGGCCCCTGATGACACACATTGCCCTCCATTCCCGCGGCTTCTGGGGCTTGGTTCAGGCACGAACCGAGAGTGCCCTCCTGCTCAGTGCCCTGTTTGCCGCCGCTGCTGCCAGTACTCTTCTCTACGGCCTTCACTCCCTTACCCATGGCGGCATCAGGCTCTCCCAGCCGGGCCTGCGCGGTGCCTTAGCCCTGCTGCTTCTGGCTCTGACCCTGGGCAACGACCTGAGCCGCTACAACAACTGGCTCCAATCCCGGACCAATAACATGTTCAACTACTCTAGGGAGCTCGACACTCTGCTGCCTCAGAACTCGGTCGCTGCCGGATTCTGGGCACCGGCAATGCTCGCCACCTCTCATAAACGGGCACTCTTTATCAGCGAAGGCTGGCATGTCAATCTTGATAACCCGGTTGGCCGGTTCGGCGTCACCCATCTGGTCGTCTCGGACGAAGCCGAGTTCCGGCTCCTTGACAGCATCACTTCGGGCCGGGCGGCCCAGGCCCGAATCGTGCGCCGGTTTCCGGTCCGGGACCGCCAGATTGTCATCCTGGAACTGCCCTAGCTACTTTGGAGAAAGGGCCTGAGCCAAAGTCCTGACATTGTAGTCCAAAAGCTGAAGATAGCTTTCGGTTCCCTTCAGCCCGCCGGTGACTGAACTCAGAACAACCACTTGCCCACCGGTCTCCCGTGCCAGTGCATCGGCAACATCACGGTTGTGCTGCGGCTCGACAACGATAACCCGGACCGACTCCGCCTTCATCCCTGCCGAAAGTTCCACCATCTCCCTAGCTGAAGGCTCCTGACCGGGCAGGGGCTCAAGCGCCGCCACCGCCTCAAACCCGAACCTCCGGCAGAAATAGGGCCAGGACTCATGGACCGTGACAATCTTCCGGTTGGGCAGGCGGGCGACAACCTCCTGCAACACCCGGGTGGCGCTGTCAAGCCGGAAAGAGTAGTTTTGCGCCTGTTGTTCATAGAACCTCTGGCCCGCGGTGTCAACCTTGCTCAGTGCACCGGCAATCAGCCCTACCGCCGCCCTGGCAATCTCCGGGTCAAGCCAGATATGAGGATTCCCTTCAGGATGGGAATGGCCCGGAAATTCGTGGTGTTCCTGAATCACATCAATCTCATCGCCAATGGTGAGAACAACGAGCTTCGGGTTACGGGCATTCTCGATAATTCCTCCCAGCCAATCATCGAGCCCGAGCCCTACCCGGACGAGAATCTGAGCCTGGGCAATCGCTAAGGCATCGGCCGGCCTCGGCTCAAAGTTATGAGGGTCTTCAGAACCGGTCAGGAGGCTTGTAACCTTCACCCGTTCTCCGCCGACATTTTTGACCCAGTCGGCCAGGTCGGGAATGGTCACCACGACCCGAACCTCTGCCCCATGGCGCCTTCTGCCTTCCGCATCCCGCATCCCGCATCCTGCCAACATCAATAGCACCACGAGCAGCTCCCGGCCTGAAGCTAACAGCTTACAGCTCAGTGCCCTCTGTTCAATGCTCATCGCTAAGTGTTCTCCCGCATACCTTGCACCTCCGCCTCTTGGGCGAAAAGAGGGCAGCCACACCAAATAACACAGTTGCGACTACCACAATCGCCGCTCCTGATGGAACTGCCAGAAAGTAAGAAAGCCCCAGGCCGACCAGGCTAGCCAGAACCGCCGCCAGCCAGGAAAGAACGAACATCATCCCATAACGATTCGTCAATTGATACGCGGTCGCTGCCGGTATGACCAGTAGTGCCTCAATCAGGATGATACCGACCGCCTTGATGGAAACGACAACCGCCAGGGCCAGCATCCCGAGCTGGATTGCCGATAGGAGCCCGGTTGGCAGGCCGCTCGCCAGTGCCATCTCTTCGTCAAACGCCAGGAACTTGAACTCCTTGTAAAGCAGCGCAGTGACCAGAAGCACAAGCAACGTCAGCCCGGCCATCAATATGATGTTGTCTGAAGTCACGCCCAGCACATTCCCGAACAGATAGCCATAGAGCCGGGCATCGTAGCGTCGCAATAGGCCAAGAAAGATGACGCCAAGGGCCATGGTAAAGGCAAAGAAGATGCCGATTGCCGCATCCTGGCGCAGCTCCGCCTTCTGACCGAAGAACTGAATCAGTCCCGCGGTTCCCAGGCAGAAGACTATAGCGACAAGAAGCGGGTTTATCCCCAAGAGAAACCCCAGCGCCACACCACCAAACGCCGCATGGGCAATCCCCGCGCCCGCAAAGGCCAGACCGCGCAGGACGACAAAGACACCAATCACCGAGCAGGCGGTCGCCACCAGAAGTGACCCTAGGAGGGCATTGCGCATGAAACCGAGGGCAAGCATTTCACCCATGCGTATCTCCGACAATCACATAGGGCCGGCCATCCTGCTCCACCATCAGGACCGGGCTACCATAAAGCTCCTCAAGCATCTTCACGTTCGTCACATCAAGACAGGGGCCAAAGGCCCGAACCGTCCGGTTCAGAAACATCACCTTGTCCATGCAGGTCATGATTTCGTTCACATCATGGGTGACATAGAGCGTGGTCAGCCGCCGCTCCTGGTGCACTCTCCTGACCAGCTCAACAATCGCCCGGCGGGTTGCCACATCAACCCCAGCGGTCGGCTCATCAAGAAGCAGGACTTCCGGCTCCTGCACCAATGCCCGGGCAATCAGAAGCCGCTGCTGCTGCCCGCCCGAAAGATGGCCGGCAACATGGTCAATCAAGTCCGAAAGCCCGACCGCTTCCAGCGCCCGAACCGCCCTTACCCGGTGTTCCTTCGTGGGTCGGCGCAATGGCCCGAGGGTTCGATATGTTCCCATTAGAACCGCATCCAGGACGCTCACAGGAAATTTCGGGTCAATCGGTCTGCGTTGCGGCACATAGCCAATCCTG
>JBDRUJ010000125.1:0-4890 GCA_039801285.1 Caldifarciminota bacterium | reverse complement strand
CGCCAGAATCTTCGAGACCCCGACATCGTGCGCCAGACCCGGAACACTGCGGACAATCGCCCTGATGTTCCAGTTGTAGTTGAGCTGCGGATTCACATCGACCAGTTGCTGCCATCTTATGCCATTCGTCGAGATGAAACCACCCCGGTCCCGAACCATCGGCCCGGCATCGCAGCCCAGCGGAAAGTGGCCGGCGAGGTGGGTCGTCCGAACACATGCCCAGTAGTCGGTCCCGGCCCGCACCACCAGGGGCTGAGGCAGGTCAATCCGCTTCCAGCGATAGGTGTCGGCCGCACTGTAGGGCACCGACTCAAGCTTCACCCCGGGCGTTGTGTCATTGTTCTCGCCAAAGATGAAGATGTAGTCGTTTGAGGCGGCACCGTGCTGGAAGAAGAGAACCGCCTTGACCGTGCAGGTGCTGGTCGGGGTAAAACGGGCCGCACCATAGAATGTGCCGCCATTCGTCAGACCGATACCGCTCGACGGGTTGCCGTCATAGTGGAGCGTCTCATCCGGATTGTCGGTCCAGATGAGCTCATCCGGCCCGAGAACCTGAGTGGCCGCCGCCGAAACCGGTCGGCTGACACTCAACTGAACCGGTTCGGACATTGGTGGCTCGGCTGGCGTTCCGTTCGGGATTGCCGCCAGCGCCAAGCCGCCGAGAAGCGTCAGGCATAGCGCCATGACACAGCTCTTCATCATAACCTCCTTCAGGTTTTTGTTTTTAGCTCTCAACAGCCAGACTCCATAGCAGCTGCTCGCTCAAAGTGTAGCCCGATAAATCGGCTTGTCAATGGCGTGGATAAGTCAAGGACATTTGCCACATCCGACCCTTTCCGACAGCCTCCGCCATCGCCCCGCTGGTGCCGGCAGCCTTTGTTGACCTTCTCGCCCGATATGAATCGGGAGAGACTTCCCTTGACAGCCGAAGGGAAATTGCTAGCATCAGAGAAACCAAAGGAGGTTCTAGTGCGTGCCCGACTGTTTGTGCTTGCGGTCGTATCCCTGTTCCTTCTCAGTGCCGTTTTCGGCTGTGCTCGGTGCGGTCAGCAACTTGGCGAGCGGGCGGCAGAAAAGGCGCTTGAGGCGGCAAGCCGCGGCAAGGCCAAGGTTGACCTGGGTGCTGCCGGCACCGTTGACATCTCCGAATTGCCCAAGTTCCTCCAGTATCCCGGAGCCACGCCAAAGGCCAAGTGGTCATTGACAACACCTGATGGCACCGGCAAGATGTTTGTGCTTGAGACCGCCGACCCGAAGGAAAAGGTCATCAATCACTACAAAGCCGCCCTGGCCGGCTGGAAGTCAAACGCAACGTTTGAGTCGGAAGAGGGCACCGTCATGGTGTTCGGCTCTCCCGACGAAAAGCAGGCTGTTACGGTTACTATTGGAAAGGAAGAGAACAGGACCACAATCTCAATCCTGCTTGTCAAAAAGTAGCCTCCTGAAGGCTGCGCCGCTCCTTTTCGACTGCCTCCCGGCACAGCTTCAGGGCAGATATTCCTGAGGGGGCGGCTAAAAGTCCGCGCCCGATTCCTCCTCCCTCTCAAACTGAGTAACCCCTCTCTTAGCGTTTTGCCCAGTTGACAATAATGATTAGCGTGCCGGTCTCCTGCCGGACAAGCGTCAAAAGGGTGCCATTGCCTCCATCCTCACTGCAGCCGTCAATCGTCACCATATCATCGGAGCCGGTGCATCCGATGTCAATACCCAGCTCTGACATTGCCCGCAGGTAATAGGCCTCAACGGTTCCAAGGGTATCGCTTGTCCTGATGATGTAATGGCCGCTCTTAAGGGCCTGGTTTTCGGAACTCCCTGCATCGCAGACCTCGGCGCCGGGATAGCGGAGCTTATGGGGCAGGCCGGCAAGGTCAGAGGTGTCGGATTGCTGCCGCACCGGTGTAATGCTTACCTTGCCTGTGACACTCACCTTCCTGCCGCGACAGCCCGGCACTAATCCTACACAACAGAGCACCAGGCTTATTGCCAAGAGAATCGGCTTCATAATGACCTCCATTCAAAGATAATGACAAGCCGGAAGGAGCAATCTCAAGCCGGCAGAAAAACAGCCTAGGTCTTCGGCTCGCCGATATTGAAGACCTCGGTTCGAATAGCTGCCAGAACCTTCGGGTCGAGATTCCTGGCAGCCCACTTCTCCAACAGCACCTTGGCGGCAAGGGCAAAGCTTTCTCCGGAAATCCCCTCCCTGGTAAGCTTCCAGAGCTGGCGGCCATAGTTGAGATACGGGACATAGTTGCTCGTGTGAATCCCGTGGCTGTTCAGGACCGCTTTCACCTGCTCCTCCATCGCACACATCTCAGCCATTGCCGCCTCATATCGGCGCTGCATCTCGGCACGTCGGGCCTCCAGCACCTCCTTGGTGCGCTCAGGTGTCGTCTTTGCCCGCCATGCCTCGATTCTTCTAGTCAGGTCTGCCATCATCAACCTCCTGATGCTCTTTAGCTATAAAGGGACGATTACTCATCACCAATTCTATTAGACTCCATCCCCGAAGGTCCGATTCATACTGCGATTATGACCTTCACTGCGGTATCAATATACTGGACGGTTCTGGGGACGACCCAGGGGACGACCACCAGGGTGAATCCTGTGACAAAAACAGGAGTGAAACTATATATAAATCAATAACTAACCATGGCAGTAAATCGGTGAACTATTACCGGTTCAACTTATTGATTCAACTGGAGATACACCATATCAATCATTATGGTAAAGATTATAGTTACGAATCATGGAGCGAATCCCTATTTTACTTATTCATTCGAACCCTAATAAACCACCTATTTGAGTTCGGGATTTATAATGAGTTAGACTCCTGTGATGGTGTCGGGGTTTGCAGGCTAATGCGAGTCCCTACTACTGACGGCTGTGGCTTTGCCGATTCTGTAGCCTTCCTCTATGCAGCGGATGTTCGTTGGTAAAAGCTTGGGCTTGGACTGAAGCTCATGCTTCACCTGCTCCAGAAGCGCCTCATAGGGCACGATTCCGGTAGCGCCGACATAGGCACCAAGCATCACCATGTTCGCAGCCCTGCCAGAGCCAGCATCAATCGCAATCTGGTTCGCTGGAACTTCAACGAGCCTGATGTCATTCCTTTCCGGCCTGATGGGAATGAGCGAGGTATTGACCACAACAAACCCGCCCGGCCTGACTTTCGGCGCAAACTTCTCCAGGGAGGGCCGGTTCATCACCACCGTATCTCTTGGATGGGAGACGATGGGCGAGGCTATCGGCTCGTCGGCGATTATCACCGTGCAGTTGGCAGTTCCACCCCGCATCTCCGGACCGTAGGAAGGGAGCCAGACAACCTCCTTGCCCAGGCCCATCCCGGTCTCGGCGAGAATCTTGCCCGCCAGCATCACCCCCTGGCCTCCGAACCCGGCAAAGACCGCCTCAATCTGCACCGGTTTGCTCCTCTTCAGGACTCTTGAAGTTCTTGACCGGATAGTAGGGCAGCATCGTCTCCTCAAGCCATTTGACCGCTTGAATCGGTGTCAGACCCCAGTTGGTCGGACAGATTGAGAGAAACTCAACAAAGCTGAAGCAGCGGTTCTCAACCTGGTACTTGAATGCCTGGAGAAGCACTCGCCGCGCCTTGATGATATATTGGGGATTGTGCACCGATACCCGCTCGACAAATCCCGGGGTTCTCAGGCTGGCGATAAGCTCGCACATCCTGACCGGGTAGCCGACCTGATTCACATCACGCCCCTGGGGGGTGGTTGTCGTCACCTGGCCGGGCATGGTGGTCGGTGCCATCTGTCCGCCGGTCATACCATAGATGGCGTTATTGACGAAGACGACGGTGAACTTCTCGCCCCGGTTGGCAGCATGGACTATCTCGGCCATCCCGATTGATGCCAGGTCGCCGTCGCCCTGATAGGTGAAGACAATCAGGTCGGGTCGCGCCCGCTTGATGCCGGTGGCGAGAGCCGGTGCCCGGCCATGGGCCGCCTCATGAAAGTCCAGATTGAAGTAGTTGAAGGCGAGGACCGAGCAGCCCACCGGCGCAATCCCGACGGTCCGCTCCCTGATTCCCAGCTCGTCAATCACCTCGGCAATGAGCCTGTGAATCACACCATGGGTGCAGCCCGGACAGTAATGGGTCGGCGTGGCAGAAAGGGACTCCGGACGCCTGAATATCGTCTTCATCGCCGTGCCTCTCCCCTGTTCAGATGTCCCTTCACCGCATCAACAACCTCATCCGGCGTCGGAACAATCCCGCCGGTCCGTCCGTAGAAATAGACCGGTCTGGTCCGGCCCACGGCCAGCCTCACATCCTCAACCATCTGACCGGTGCTCATCTCCACCGCCATCACAAACTCGGCCCGCTGGCTCAGCTCGAAGACCTTCTCCTCAGGAAATGGGAAAAGGGTGATTGGCCGCAGGAGTGCAACCGGAACATCCTCCTCGGCCAGCCGCTGGATTGCGGTCTTGCAGATGCGGGCGGTCGTCCCGTAGGCGACGAGCAGGACCCGATAGGGTATTTCGGTTCTGAACTCCTCAAACCTGACCTCCTGCCGCCTCATCTGTTCGTACTTCGCCACCAGCACCATGTTCAGCCGCTCCTCCTCTGCCGGGTCGAGGTAGAGGGAGTTGATGACATTGGGCTTGCGGCCCTTGCAGCCGGTGGTTGCCCAGTCCTTTGGAGGCAGGGGCGGAAACTTATGCTCCTTGAACTCGACCGGCTCCATCATCTGACCAATCATCCCGTCGCCAATCACTATCACCGGATTCCGATACCGGTCAGCCCGGTCAAAAGCCAGAGGCATCAGGTCAGCCGCCTCCTGGACCGACGACGGCGCTATGACTAGACACCGTTAATCGCCATGGCCGCCCGCCTTGGCCGCCTGAAAGTAGTCGCTCTGGGCC
>JBDRUJ010000124.1:0-4908 GCA_039801285.1 Caldifarciminota bacterium | reverse complement strand
TGGAAATGGGTCGCCGGGTTCGGCGCCATCTTTCTTTTCGCTCACGACTTCTGGAACTGGCACCGGACCCCGCATCTCTGGCTTGGCCTGCCCGACTGGCTCTGGCTCTTCTTCGGCCTCAACCTGGCCCTATCTCTGGCGATTCTCTTGTTTATCAGAATAAGGAAGTCAGGTAACGGCGGCTGACTGACCCAGTTATAGAGTCGGGCCGGCCCGGTTAGCGGAATCTGGGCCAGAACATCGGGACATCAGTGCCGTAGCGGTTGAACTCGTTTTTGAGCACCGGACGCAGCTTTTTGTCCTCATGCCGCACCTGAACCCAGATGAGTGGCAAACCGAGAACAAGCGCCAGGACCAGGCCGCCCCATGACCGAAAGACCAATGCCGCGCCGATGAGCTGAATGAAGGTCCCAAGATATCTTGGATGCCGGCAGATGCGCTGAAGTCTCAGTGCCACAAACCTCTTTTCCGGGATGAGGCACTCCTCCTTTCTCCTGCCATCTCCGGGTTTCCACTCGGCGATATTCAGAACCGAAAACAGGATGTTCAGCCGTAGATAAACGCCGAGCCCGAAAAGGGCCAGGCCGAGAACACCGGTCAGGGCTATGGGCACCGGAATCTGACTAACGCGCCACCAGAGAAAGTCGGCCGCCAGAAATCCAAAATAGGGATAGACGAAGAAGGCAAAGACCCCGCGCCAGAATGCCGAGGCCTCAACAATTCCGGACTGAAAGAAGGGGAAACCGTAATAGTACTCAACCATCAGCCACCCGACAAAAATGATGGCAAAGAGTATGGGAAGGGTCGCCTGCGGATTGGTTTCGGTCGAGTTGGTCCGGGCATAGGCGAAGTTGAAGAAGTTGTAGAAGAAGACCATGAAGTAGAACCCGACCAGAAATGTCCAGAGAAGCCGTCCAACTCTGAGCCGTCTTATCATCTCCTGCCCGCCTTTCTCAGCACTTCGGCGGCGGTCTGCCAGAACTGCCGCTCACTAAGCCGGAATCCCCCGGCGGCAAACTCCGGATGCCGTCTGAGGAAACCGACACTTGCCAGACACCGATAGGACCTGTTCATGAGCAACCTGGGTCTGAACGCACCCTTGCGCCACTCGGCCTTGACGAGCTTCTCCTGAGTCAGAGCCTTTATCTCCCGTCCCGAAAGTTCAAGCACCGCCCACCGCTCCGGGTCGCGCAGGACCGAGACCAGCTGGCCGCAGGTGATGATGCCGGGTCTGAGGGTATCGGTTGCGAACAGCGAGTCATAGAGAACGCCGTCAATCTCCCGGTCTTCCAGAATTGCCTGAACAAGGGCACGGGTCAGGACCTGGGGTCCAACCGCCACCTTTGACTCAACAACCTTCACCGCGGAGAGCGAATCTATCCCTTTTCGGAGGGATTCGCCAATCTGGAAAACTGCCGCGTCCCGCTCGACCCTGGGCCAGTCGTCTTCACTCGCCGCGCAGTCAACAACTCGACCCCCGACCAGCAGAAGCTCAAGCCTTCTGACCCTGTCCCAGCGTTCGGGAACCGGCAGGCTAATCTCTTTTCCGCTCTCACTCCCAATCGTCAGGTCAATATTCCAATGACCGGTCATTGTGCCGGGTTTGACCATCACCCCAATCAGGTCTGCCCGCATCCTGAGCAGGGGCACTGTTTTGCCGACTGTGAACTCCGGGTCCTGAAACCTGATTCCCTGCTGCCGGATAAGAACCTCCTCCGAATCGGCAAAGAGGCCGGTGATGCCGATGGTCACAGGGCCGAGCCGCCGCACCATAAAAGGATGGGCCAGTGCAGTCCCAAGGGTATCGGTGAGATTGGCCGCCAGAAGGTAGCAGCGCAACCGGTCGGCAATCCTTCTGAGCCCGTCCGGCCCGAACCTGAGCCATTTCCTGCCGGGCAGAATCGCATCAACCCTGCTGGCATTCCAGAAGGCTGCCTCGGCAGCCTCATCAGAAAACGCCGCCCATAAACGGTCATCCTCATCCTCGTCAATGACCAGCCAGAGACAGGGCCCGGCCCGGCGTGCCTGTTGCACCATTGCCGCAACATGAGAAATAGCCTTGCGCGGAAATGACCGGACAAGATAGATGACAACATGTTCCTGAGCCGGCTTCACCGCTCTTGGCCCGCAGGAGAGTCCGATGAAAAGAGCGGCGATTATGGTCAGTTCAAGTCGCCTTAGCCGCATGAGCCACGATTATATTGGCTGCCTGAGACAAGTCAAAACAAGTTTCTGAACAGTCGGGCTTGACCCGACGCCAATTCGACCTTATCCTAAAGCCAGAATCTCAAACTGGGGGATCGTCTAACTGGCAGGACGGCTGGCTCTGGACCAGCTAGTCGGGGTTCGAATCCCTGTCCCCCAGCTCTTTTGTCGGTTGCCGGGCAAGCCACTTCCCCCAGTCCGGAATGTCCCGGTCAAGAAGGAGCCGCCGCACTAGCACCGCCCTTTTCCCGCTTCTGGGCAATGGCTCCCGATTCGCCTCAAGCCGTTTGGCAATCACCAAAAGGAACAGAACTAGCGTTACTAGCACAACCTCGGCCGGACGATGCAGCAGCCCGGCCATGATTGGAACCAAACCAACACCGGCAAGGACGCAAACCGCACCGGCACGCAGCAGATAACCCAGCCCAACCATCAGAACTATCAGGAGCGCTCCCAAAGGAAAGATGACAAGGAGTGTCCCAATCACCACGCTGATTCCCCTGCCGCCGACAAAACCGAGCCAGACCGGCCAGGTGTGTCCGAGAAATGCTCCGACTCCGACAATGCCGGGCAAGAGCGACCCGGGCATCAGCCGATAGGCAACGGCGACCGGCACCGCCGCCTTGATGATATCAAGGATTCCCACCAGAGCCGCTACCGGCTTCGAGACCAGCACCCCGACCATCGAGGCTGAGACGGTGCGGCTCCCGAACTGCCGCAGGTCAACCCTGCGTCTCGATTTGACAACCCAGTAGGCAAAGGGGAGCGAGCCGAACAGGTAGCCGACAAGCGCGCCGAGCAATAAAAGCAATATCTTCACTCTCCATCACCCCGGGAGAGGCTGAGCAGAAAACCGAGAAGCCTCTGCTCCCGCTGTAAAGGGATAATTGTGCCGTGCCACCCTTCGGCCTGAAACTCAATCGGTGCCGGATTGTGCGGGCCGATTCGCTTCATGTTTTGCCGCACCATGATGGCAACGGTCTGAGGCAGAAAGTCGTCAACACTCTGTCCGGACTTTGGGGAAGAGAGACCGCCTCTTGCCGCACCATTGGCAAAACAGACCTTTCCCAGAGCATCAACAATCAAAAGCGCCCTTTCCGACTCCTCGGCAAGGATTGAGAGCCCGAGCCCGGTCAATCTCAACCCTTCAAGTTCGGTCTCAAGCGCCTTCAGTCGGCGGTGGGCGCGAAACCACATCACCGGGAAGAGAACCGCATAGGCCACCCAGTTGACAAAGAAGTAACTGATATAACCTGGGATGCGCTTCGCCTTGGCGAAGAAATTGACCATCCGGAAGTGATAGATTTCCCGCCGACGCTTCGCCAGGCGGGTTGGTGGCCTCGACTCAACCACATAGCCGAACCGGCTGGCAATCCTTCTGACCTCATCCTCCAGACCTTCCGAAACATGAATATGAAAATGGGTTGTCCCATTGACAGTGTTGAAGGTCATCTTCGGCTCGGGCAGCCGGTTGTCGAGGCTGGCGAATTCCCGGCGCAGCTCTTCGGCAACCTCACCCTGGACACAGCCTTCAACACAGAAGCCGCGCAACTCAGGAGGCTGGCGCCGATAGATGAGCCGCTGGGCAAACACCGCATGTTGACGGACCTCCTTTTCTACCAGCCGGTTCCGCTCCAATAGCACCGGGTCCCGGCTCAGCCCCAAGGTCTTGAGCAGTGACCAGAGTATCAGGGTCCACCCGAAACCACCGGCATCGGCCAGCCGCTCGCGGCGCAGAACCTCGACTTCCTGAATCCGCGGATTGAGGAGCTCGTCGGTGGCAGCCAGATAGGCACTGGTCAGAACATTCCGGAAGGTGGGACGGTGCTGGAAGGCTCGCTCCGCTGCCTGGTCACAGGCCCGCATCACACTGAGCATTGTCCCCTCTTTGGCATCGCTGCCAAAATAGCCATAGGCTCGGTCGGTCCCGGCCCTCAGCGCACCGACCAATGTTGCCAGCCGCAGCTCCGGGCCGGTCTCATGCCCTTGGACATATTGGGCAAAACCAAGCAGATAGGCGGCAAGCGCCCCGCCCGAATAGCCGCCACCCCGTCGTGCAACCCTTGTCGCCACCTGAAAGAGCGCCTCGGCACAGGGCAAGGTCTGGTCAATTCCCTCCTCAACCCCTTTTAGGGGCAGGAGCAGATTGGAGCCGGTGTCCCCATCCCGGACCGGAAAGAGATTGATGGCGTTGACCGACTGGTGGAGCTGGCCCAGCTCCTTCTGCACCTCAACAAAGAACCTGAGCATGACCGGGGTAGGGAGCGACTGATAACCGAGACCAACCACTCCCAAGGCGGCAAGCCCGCTACCGGCATGAACGCCAATAACCGGACTGGTTTCTGCCACATCCACCGGCGCCGCCAGCCGAAAACCGGGATGACTCATGACCGCCTGCTGTAACCCTCGGGCCGCATCTCTCGCCTCAGGTCCGGTGTAGGCAACAGCCGCCCTGACCGGCTCCTGAAAGCCAACCCGACTCAGCGCGGCATCAAGCAGGTGGCGGTTCAAATTTTTCTCGCTGACAATACCTAAGAGACGGGGTCGGCCCTGTTCCAGAATAAATGTCGGCACAAGTCTCAGCAGTCCAAAGATAGGTCTGATGGCTCTGGTCAATAGCGGCGGAATCGGCACCCGGCCCGACCGACGCAGCCGGGCTAAATCAATTACACCAGCCATCATGAAGCCCCTCCCCAGCTTATC
>JBDRUJ010000123.1:0-4961 GCA_039801285.1 Caldifarciminota bacterium | reverse complement strand
ACATTATCTCCTGCTCCGCTTCAGCGATGTCAAACGGCACGAGGCCGAGCTTCGCTTGGATGACCAGAAGGACAATCACCGCGGCAATCACCCCGGAAATGGAATAAAGGAACGGCCCGTGAGCCTGCTGGAACCTGACCAGTTCGCCCAGCCGAATGGCATTGGCTACGGTCATATTGGGGACAGTTGCCACCTTCACGACGGGTACCAAAAGCGCAAGCAGGAAGGGAAGCTCGTAACCAAAGTACAGTGTCATCTCTCGTGACGCGCCCACCGCCGCCACCGGATTGCGGGAAGCCGACGCCCCGACAATCGTGGCCATAGGCGGCAATGCGAAGAGGTAAACTACTACAATCAGGTCGCCGATAAACGAACCCTGAGGAAAGAGGTTGGCATTATAGAGCATGACCACAATGATACAGGCCGCAGCAATACCCAGCATTGGTGCGAGCAGGAACACGGTTGGAGCTGCGCCGGCCGGGACCACTGTCTGCTTCAGAAGCAGCTTCAGTATATCGGCAAACGGCTGATAGAACGGTGGCCCTTTACGCCACTGCACCCTTGCCGAGACCAGCCGGTCAACCCAGCTGAGCACCAGACCGGCCACCGCTGTAAAGAGAAAACCTGGGAAGATAACATAACCGATGGCCAACTGCCAGCCTTTCACACCCGCCTCCAGTTCGGCGAACGGGCCGCAACTCTGACTCCAGTCCGCAACTCCTTCAGTTCACTCTCTTCAATAAACTGCAGGGCACCGGTTGGACAGGTGGCAACACAACGCGGACCTTCGGGCCGGTCTGAGCAAAGGTTGCACTTCTGCGCCATCCTTCTAAAAAGCTCCTTGTCCAGCACCCCGAATGGACAGGCAAGTATGCATGACCGACAGCCAACACAGTGAAAACTGGACTGATAAACGATTCCGGTCCCGGCATCGCGCCGGATAACTTCAAACGGACAGGCAGCAGCACACAGCGGTTCTTCACAGTGCCGGCAGGGCAGGGGAACAAGTGCCGTCTCGCTCACCTCGGCGAAACGCACTCGCGCCTCACCCTTGAAACGACTCCGACAGGCCGCCTCGCAGGAACGGCAACCGATGCAGTAGTCGAGCCTGAGAACTATCCTTTTCGCCATACCTGCACCTTTACCGGAGGAATCACCGCCCGACCGCTCGGCTCAAGAGTTGCGATGGGAAACAGCGCCCGGTTGGCATGGCAGTTTACGCCGACAGCCACCACGCCTGCCGGTACGGTTGGGGTAACATGCACCTGAAACACCCGCTCCCCGACCGGACTCTTCACCACAACCCCATCCGCTTCCCTCACCCCCACTCTTGCTGCATCATCGGGATGGATACTAATCTCCTGCTCCGTCTCAAAAAAACCCCCGATGCCAATCGCCCTCTTTTCTCCTAACAGCAGGAACCCATCCCCTGAAGAATCGGATGGCTCCGGTGCCGCGGCCAGTGCCGCAACAACCTCCTCCACCTTTCGCCCTCCGCCTTCCGCCTTCCACATTCCACCTTCCGCCTTCCCCCCGAGTTCTCGCACAATCTGCTCCACGAATCGCGACCCGCTCACAGGCTTTGCCACCGGCTGCCTCCGTACCTCGCCCCAGAGCGAAAACCCGGTTGAATCCTTTTCCAGTTCGCTGGGAACCGGCAGCACCAGACCGGGTAGGGGCTCATCAGGCCTGAATATACTCGTCGCAACCCGATATGTCACGATTTTCATCTCCGGGAATATCTCCGGATAACTGTACGGATGGAGACCGCCAAACCAGAAGACCAGCCGGATGCGGCCCTGGGCAACCGCTTCCCGAAAACGGCCGAATGGTAGCCGACCCTCTGGCAGGCGGGCCTCGCCAAACCCGGCAAACGGCTTCCCCGCCTTCAGTGCCACAAGCTGGGAAAGTAGGCTGTGGAGCTCAGGCTGAGTTGAATGGCCCAGACACAGGGCGCTGATGACAACTCCGGGCTCAGAACCCGAGACAATCTTCGCCGCCTCCTGAAACTGGCCCGATTCCACGCCGCATACCCGGGCAAACCGCTCAACATCAATCCCCTTGAGCGAACGGTCAATCAGGCCGGCAATTGCCCCCAGTGCCCACGGTTCGGTTCCCGGCCGCACCCAGATAAAGAGGTGGGCAAAGCCGGCAAGCCTAGTCTTGATGGAATCAATCACCACCAGCCGGCTGGCTCGGTCACGATACCGGGCCTCGACAATGTGCTTGGCAGCGACCGGCGACTTGCCGAAGGCATCGCCAACGATAAGCATCCGCTTTGCTTGCGCCAAATCTTCTAGAGTAGCCCTTCTGGCGCCCGCCAGCTCCTCACCCAGGAAGTTATCAGGCTCAATATATCCGCAGACCAGATTCGCGCCCCCAAAACTTTCGGCCCAAGTCTGCACCATTCCAATTTCCTGTTCGCTCATCCCCCGGCTGTAAACAATCCCGATTTCCTCCGGGCGCACTTCTGACAGCCACCCCCTGATTTTCCCCAGCGCCGCTTCCCAGGTTATCTCCTTCCCGTCCAGCAGCGGATAGGCAAGCCGCCGGGGATGGTCAATCACAATACTGGCACTGTTGCCGCGGGCGCAGAGCCTTCCCTGGTTTATCTTTCCGTCGGCCGGATACTCCATCCGAAACTGATAGTTGAAACGAACCTCAAGTTCGCAGCCGTTCAGGCAGAAGGGGCAGGTGGTCCGGGCAGAAAGCGTCATGCGAACGGCTCCTCAATATCCTTTATCTGTTCCCAAGTCAGCACCGGGCCGTCCTTGCAGGTGAAGAACCGGCCCAGCCGGCAGTGGCCGCACTGTCCCAGACCGCACGACATGTTCTTTTCCATGGAAAGGTAGATTGAGGCACTGGGGAATCCGGCCTCCAGAAGCTTCATGGTGACAAACTTCATCATAATCGGCGGCCCGCACACCACCGCCACGCTCTTCTTCACATCGCAGGGAATCTCGTCCATCAGACAGGTGACCACACCCACCTTTCCCACCCAGCTCTCATCACCGGTATCAACTGAAAGCTCGATATCAACACCCTCGATTTTCCTCCACTCCGGGATGTGTCGCTTATAGACAATGTCATTGGGCGTCCGGGCACCGTAGCGGAGATAAACCCGCCGGTATTTGTGGAGCTCGTGAACCAGTGCCAGAAACAGCGCCCTGAGCGGCGCCAGCCCGACTCCACCACCCACGATGTAGATGTCCCTGCCGGCAAACTCATCCAAGGGATACGGTTTTCCATAAGGCCCACGAATCCCCAAGACATCTCCGGCCTTTTTCTGGAACAGGGCTCCGGTTGCCCGACCGACCCTCATGATGGTCATCTCAAGGGTCTCCCGCTCAAACTGTGACGATGAAGGTGTGAATGGCGCCTCACCGAAACCGGGTATCGTCAGCTCAACAAACTGACCGGCGAGAAATGGAATCTCCTGTTCCGGCTTCAGAACGAAAGTCCTGATGTTCGGCGTCTCCTCGATTACCTCAAGAATCTTTGCCGGAATTGGCTGGTATGGGTTGCTCATAGCCTGCCCAGAATCTCCCGGATATCAATCCTGCCCAGACAACTCGCCAGACATCTGCCGCATCCCGAGCAGCCGTAGAATCCCCACTCATTCTTCGCATGCATAAACTTGCAGTGGAACCGGTTGATGAACCGCTTCAGGAACTCACCCCGGGGATTCACACCACCGCCAACCCGGGCGTACATCGCCATATAGCAGGCATCCCACACCCTGGTCCGCTCAACACCCCCGTTCTTTGCCTGGTCGCACAGCAGAAAGCAGAAACAGGTCGGACAGCCGAGAAGACAGCCGAAACACTCCACACACCCCTTTGCCGCCTCGGTCCAGAAGACCTTATCATCGGTGCGCTGCTCAATCGCCTGAGGCAGGCCAGCAGTCCACTGCTTCGGATTTCTTCTCTCCAGCGCCGCAACTGCTGCGGCCCGGCGTCTCTCCCGCTCTGCCTCCTCCGCATCGGTCGCCGGCCGGAACTCATCCCTTGCCATTTCTAACAGCGGCCCCCCCCCCTCATTCATCTCGAGCAGATAACCACCCTCCAGCACCGACAGATTCACATCTGTGGGACCTTCCGGATAGGGTTTGAGCCCCACCAGATTGCAGAAGCAGCTCTCTGCCGGGTTCGGACAATCGGCCGAGACCATCACCGTGCTTCTCAGCCGGTTCTCGTAGAACGGGTCCTTGAACCCGGACTCAAGGAACATCCTCTGGTGAACCTGAAGTGGCCGCAGGTCGCAGCTCTTCACCCCCAACAGCAGGACCCGCTCCGACTGCGGCACGTCAAGCCTTTCGGGAAAGGTTGCCACCAGCTCCCGGCTCCGGAAGAGAAACGACTTCACCGGCTCGGCCGCCCGGATTCTATCTAGAGCCCAATTCGGCTTTGCCGCGTCAGTCGAGTCTAACAGGTCCGAATCGACGAGCCTGTGCCAGTGAACCTGCCCTTCAACCTCAGCCGGGACAAAGACCGTGAACTCCCGACTCAGCCTAGAGAGCCAAGAGTTCAGTTTCCCGAAAGGTAAAAAATATGCTTCCAAAGGCAGTAACTTTATAAATATCGAACCGGTTGTCAAGCAAATCATAAACATCATTTTTATTCACAAAAATAATTTCATAGGCTTATAACCTAAAAGTATGCCATACTTGATTGAGAAGTACATGAATAGGAGCAAGCCTAAAGAGATAAAATCGGTATAGAGATAACTAGCCATTCCACAAGGATAGCGAAATGCAGTGCTTGAAGGTAATTTAGCGAGCCTTGACTTGAGAACGCAAAATGACGGTGGCATATGAGAGACCATATGGCGCAAGCTCTGGTATGCCCAAAGCGGCACCCCATCATAGTCGCAAAGCCCCAAAAAAGACTGGTCGTCCGAAACAACGAAGCCTCATAAGGCCGGCTAGTTCCAACACCACGCGCCAAATGAGACGTCAGAAT